>JAWODQ010000083.1:0-8443 GCA_046483165.1 Bacillota bacterium
TTGTCCGGTATTACCTTGCCGACGACGTCCATCAGGGCGACGCCGCCCAGGCTACCACCCAGGGCGAATATGCCGATGAGCACGAAAAGGATCATCAGGGTGACGTTCGGATCGGCGTCACCGAGATGCCAGGTGAGGAGACCGATGGCGAGCCAGGATCCGGCCCGGGAGAACACCGCGACCAAAAGTCCAGGGAGCTTGCGCCGGCGGGGTTCCAGGAGTCGCGAAAAGAGAAGAGTGGGCAATACCTCTCCCGCGAGCAGGACGGAAGTCAGAAAGCCCACGTGGGTCTTGGAGCCGGTCAGAAGCATTATGTACACGGGCAGGATGGTGGTGGGTTCGGCGAAGGCCACGGAAATCCGAAAGAAGATGGCGTGGATGATACCACCCGCGAAATTTACCCGGGTGTCGCGCGGAGAAGGTCGGCTTTGGGCTTCCTCTGACTCCATCGGGAGACCTCCCTATTCTCGCGGGTGTGGCTCTTCCCTCTTAGAGCGGCGGCCTCGAAGTGGGGGAGGCGCACCCGCTTTGGTCGCTATCGAAACCCGATATCTCCTACACCAATTCGCGAATTTCCTCCAGGTGGGAGATCGCCTCGCGGCGACCGCGTTCTATCAATTCCTCGTGGGCCGATAGGTCCATGGAACTGAATCCGTCGAGGTCGGGGCGAAGCAGTACGTCCGCATCTTCGGAGTTGGCCTCCGTATTCCGTTTTTGCATCACCGCGAAGGCCATGTAACCCAATTCCGCCAGGTTATCGGGAGTCTCCTTGGGAAACGACTGGGCCAGTTCTACCGCGATTATCCTCGAGGCCCCCGCCGCGCGGGCGACATCGACGGGGAGGTTGTTGACCACGCCGCCGTCGACCAGCAGGGTGTTATCGCTTTCTACCGGGGTAAATATTACCGGGATGCACGCGCTGGCCCTCGCCGCTCGCGCCACGAGCCCCTCGTCCAGTACTACTTGCCCCCCTTGCCTGAGATCGGTGGCGACGATCTTCAGCGGAATCTCCAGATCGGAAAACTCGCAACCGGTACCGATGAGTTCTTCGAGGAACGTCTCGATGGACGAGGAATCCGCAAACCCCAACCTCGGTACCGTCAGCGTCCCCAAATCCGTCCATTGTACCTCCGCGACGACCTCGATTATCTCCTCCGTCGTCAGTTCCCGGGCGAGCAATGATCCGATTATCGCACCTACGCTGGTACCGGCCACCAGGTCGATGGGGATCCCTTCTTCCCGCAGAACTTCTATGACCCCGATGTGCGACAGTCCCCAGGCGGCACCGCCTCCGAGAACCAATGCCGGCATAAGTCATCACCCCCGCGAAGATGTGGTCCCCAAGTCTTCGACCCGCACCCTCCTATCACCTCTGCATATCGGGTTGGCGAATGCCTTCATCCTCGGAGCTAGGTCGCTCACTCCTGGAGGGAAGGAACCAGGCCGCGAGGAGAATGCCGATGGCCAGCACCCATCCAACTATGGTGAATCCCCCGTCGTGGAAGGTGTAATTCACGAAGGTACCGACGAAGAGTGCGGAGATTATCATCACACCCGCGGACCGCAACATGTCGAGCGCCCCGAGTTCTCTAAACAGCACCATGAAGGTGGCCACGCAGGGGAAATAAATGGTCAGGACGACACTGGCGGTCACCAGCTGCTTGGCGGTCATTCCCAGGGGTGCCAGCATTCCCATGGCCAGGTCCTTGCGCAAAAATCCCATCATTAGGGCCGAGAGGGCCTCCGTGGGGAGTCCGAAGGCATTCTGCAAAAAGGGTCCCGCGGCGCGGTTGATCAAATCGAAGATACCCAGGGCGTAAAGTATGTTAACGAGTAAGACGCCCGAGAGGAGGAACGGCAGGGCCTCCTTGAGGAAGCCGATCATGCGAAGCCAGAGTTTCCTGAACAAAGTCGAGAAACTGGGGATGCGGAACGGGGGGATCTCCAGAAGCAAATCGGTGCTAAATCCGGGCAACACGCGGTCCAGGATTATGCCCACCAGCAACCATATCCAAAGTAGAATTCCGAAAACGTACAGTATGTATTTGCCCCCGAACGCACCCAACAGTCCCACGACCATGGCGATTTGGGCCATGCAGGGCACCGCTATTGCCATGAGCGTGCTGGTGATGAATTTCTCCCTGCGCCCCTCCAGCACCCGGGTGGCCAGGGCTGCGGGGACGTTGCAGCCGAGCCCGAGGATCATCGGGATGATGGAGAATCCGTGCAGGCCGACGCGGTGCATCACGTTGTCGGCGAGTACCGAAATGCGGGGGAGGTAGCCGATGTCCTCGAGGAGACTCAAGACGAGGTAAAAGGAGAAAATGTAGGGCAATATGGCCGCGAGAGGGATATATATTCCCGTGCTCAGGAGTCCGAAGGATTGTTCGAAGTCTATTTCGCCCTCGATGAGCTGGCCGACCAGGATATCGTGAAATATCCCCTCACCTCCGAACAAATTGCTAAGTTGCATGAGAACTGGCATGTAGAGGTATTCGAAGAAGGGTTCCGTTATATATGCGATCGCACCCTCACCGATGGTCCTTATGATGAGGAAAGAAAGGTAGAGGACCACCGCAACCATGGGGAGTCCGGTGGCCGGGAGGACCGAAAGCGTCTCCAATCGCTCCAGCAGCGAGGGTTCCCGCGGTGAGATGGTCTGGACTTTCTCTATGATGGAACCTATGTGGTTCCAGCGCTCCTGGCTTCCCATCTCCTCGATGGGAGAGACGCTGGGGTTTCTCACCGCCCGAAGAATCTCGGAAAAACCCTGGGCCTTGGTAGCCACCGTGGGTATTACGGGAACGCCCAGCTCGTCGGATAGCTTCTCTACATCGATGGTTATTCCGCGCTTTTGGGCTTCGTCCCACATGTTCAGGGCGATGACGACCGGGATATCGTGCGCCAGCAATTCGAGGGTTAGGTTCAGGTTGCGCTCCAGATTGGTGGCGTCGACGACGTTTATGACCACGTCGGCATACTGCAACATGTCGACGGCCACTTCTTCCGCCTTACTGTTGGCCGTCAGAGAATATGTTCCCGGCGCGTCGATCAACTCTGCCGTCTGTCCCGCTATCTTCATCTTCCCTTTGGTGTATTCGACCGTGGTGCCGGAGTAGTTCGAAGAAGTCACTTCACTTCCGGTGAGTCGGGAGAAGACGACACTCTTCCCCACGTTGGGGTTTCCCATGAGGACCAGCGTCAAGAGTCTTCCACCTCCAGCAGGATTCTTTCCGCCATCCCCCGGCCGACGGCCACCAGACATCCGTTGAGTCGTACGGTTATCGGTCCGCCCCAAACCGAGCCGCCCATCTTATATACGCTGCGGCCCCGGTGTATGCCCATGGCGTCCAGCTTGCTGCGGAAAGTGCGTCCGCCGCGGACGTCTACCACTTCGCCGATGTGGTTCGTTTGCATGCGATTCAATGTGGTCTGCAAGGCCAATACCCCCCGATCGGGGTGTGATCCCCGTCAAAATTATTGCAATTAAGAATCATCCTCAATTAAGATTAGCAGGCGACGCGGGGGAAGTCAACGGTGCCGGGGGACCGGCCGTAGCGAGAACTGCCACTTTCCCCATGAACTGATGAGGGGAGCGCGTGGCGGTCGGATCGGGGGGCTTTCGGGGAAGATAGATACCGGGCGAAAGGGATTATCGTTCGGAGGTTGTGACCGGCTTCAGTTCCACGATTATGCGTTCGGCCATTCCCTCGCCAACGGCCACGAGGGAGCCGTTGATCTGTACCGTTATGGGACCACCGATGAACGATCCTCCGATTTTTCGAATTTCCCGTCCCGGGTGCAGTCCCATGGCACTGAGTTTATTGTTGCAACCCTTCCCTCCGCGAACCCCGATTACCGAGGCATCTCGATTTACCGGCATGTCCTTGAGTGTGGTCCGCAATTGGTTCTCCTCCATCGAGGCGCTAGGCTCGCCTACGCGACTAATAATCATCCTCAACAAAGCTAGCAGGGTGGCACCGCTCAAGTCAATCCTCAACCCGGCATTTCGCTGACGGGCAGCGGGATATGGGACACGGACTGTGATTCGAGCGAACGGCGGCAGGTATGCGAATGGGGCAGAAGGGTAGTGCCTCGATGGAGGGCGGCTCGGCGGGTTTGGAGGGTAAGACATTCGTCGCGGCGAACCGTTTTGGTAATGGATCGCGGTGGGCTCTGGGCTCGCGAATCCTTGACGAGACCCCGACAAGGTGCGAAGCTACTTATGTTCAGGTTCGCTTCGGCGAACCGGCGTTTGGCGACTGGAAGCGAATTACGAAGATGGGCGCGAGGGTTGTGTGTGCAACCCCCACGCCCGAGTCCACTCGATGTCACTCTTCTTCATTCTCGTCCGTTTCCAGTCGCTCGATTTCTTCCTCTATTTCGCTTATCTCCTGGCGCAGTTCCTCGGCGTATCCGCGGAGTGTTTCGACCTCTTCTTCTTTCGTCGGAGCTCCGGGATAATATCCAGGATAGTATCCGCCCCGGGCCCATCTCGGCAAACCGGTCGCATGGTACATGTGCCGGTAGCCGCGGCCCCATCCGAAGCCTCCACCCATCGGAGGAGTGGGAGCCATGAATCCGGGATGCGGATATCCAGCGCAATAACCCATTCCGCGTCCGGTCATGGGACCGAATCCGGCGGGTCCCGTACGATCACCTCTCGGCATATTTGTCACCTCCTCTGTGGTCATGCTCTTAGTGTCGCAGCGTATTAATAAATCGGACCGCGTGCGTAACCCCTTCTCGGGACTGGCGCGTAGGCGGCCGGAGGTACGGCAGCGGTGGGAGCCATCTGGCGTCTACCAAATCCCCGTCCGCGACCCCACCCGCGGCCCCATCCGAAACCTCGGCCGACGGCAAAACGGCCGCCGCCCATCGGAGGAGCGGGTGCGGGATATCCGGGATGCGGATATCCCGCGCAATAACCCATTCCGCGTCCGGTCATGGGACCGAATCCGGCGGGTCCCGTACGATCACCTCTCGGCATTATCGTCACCTCCTTCGCGAGACTTTTCCTCTGCATTGCTTTCGGCCTTTGCCCGACATTCTGGGCAGGTGCCGTAAAATATCAGCGATTGATCGGTAATCTCGAAATCGTCGACTCCCAGCATTTCTCCCACATCCTCGAGTGCGGGCCATTCGATCTCGCGGACGGCACCGCATTCGAGACAGATCAGGTGACAGTGAGGCCTGGAGTCCTCGGCCGCGTACTCGTACCGCGCTATACCGTCACCGATGTCCACCCGCCTGATCAATCCTACCTCTTCTAAGACGGCCAGGGTTCGGTACACGGTGGCCAACCCCAGTGCTCGATCGCCTTCGGCGACGTCACGGATCTCTTCGGCCGTGAAATGCCGATCGGGGTACTCGGCGAAAACCCCGCATATGATCTCCCTTTGGCGGGTGAGCCGGTAATGTTCTTCCCGGAGTTTCTCCCTCGCCTTATCCATCCACTCACCCAAGGGGATTCACCTCTATCTACCCCTTCTCGGACCGCGTTGCCGGTGTCTCCTTCCCCGGGGCGGCGCCGCAGGAACTATCTCCTCGGTACCGCAGCGGGGACACACCTTGGCGATTCCATCCTCTGTTTCGTGCCATACGTGACCGCAATCGCGACAATAGTGCCGGCCGGTTATGCGGAACGCTCCGCCCTCGATTCGAATCGCCTTGCCCTTGGTCAACGCCTCGGCCACTTTCCTGTGCCCGGAACTCAGTATCCGATGAAAGGTCGGACGCGATACCTGCATCTTCTCGGCGGAAGCCGCGTGATCCAGGCCTTCGTAATCCTTGAGGCGGATGGCCTCCAGTTCGTCTACCCTGAGTATGACTTCGTCCAATCCCGCCAGTGGGATACCGGCCGGCTTGAAGTAATCGATTACGGGCAATCTTTCGACTATGCGTCTCTTGTGTGGCCTCGGCATGTTAACCTCCATTATGAAATTATGTCCATAACTCACCTAGAATGATAACTCATATTTCACATGTGTCAAGGGGTAGGGATGGCGGAGTTGCCCCCGCCATCCCGTTCGGGGGACTGGGCGAGGATGCCTCGGCCGGGGATCATCGATCCAGGCCGGCGAAGACATCCTCCCACACTTTTTTGATCGCCCGCGAGGCGGGACCGTCGTCGTATTCCACGATCGTTTTGCCCTCGAGTTGCGCCCAGGTGACGTTCTCGTCGTAGGGTATGCGCCCGACTACGGGGAGGTCCTCTTCTCGGGCCATCTCTTCGATACGATCGGTGTAGTCCTGGTAAACGTCGTATCGATTAATGCAGATCCCGGCGGGAACGCCGAAGTGGCGACACACGGCCGCGATCTTTCGCAAATCGTGCAGTCCAGAAGATGACGGTTCCGTAACCAACAGGGCCCGGGTGGCGCCGGATAGGGCGGCGATGACCGGGCAGCCTATGCCGGGCGGACCATCCACCAGTAGGGTATCGCGACCGGCCTCTTCCGCGACGCGGCGCGCTTCCTCTTTGACCCGCGTCACGAGTTTACCGGAGTTGCCCTCTCCAAAACTCAGCCGGGCGTGGATCATAGGTCCACTCGAGGTATCCGAGCGATACCAGTGACCCGATACCTTGGGATGCATGGTGATGGCGTCCACGGGACACACGTGATAACAGAGGTAGCATCCCTCGCAGGCGATGTCGTCGACGCGGAAATCCTCGTCGATGGCGTCGAAGCGGCAGTGCTCCCGGCAGAGGCCGCACTCCGTGCAGATGTCGGGGTCTATTTCGGCCAGCGCCGAGGAGGCGAACTCGTGCGTCTCCCGCACTTCCGGCTGCATCAGAAAGTGGAGGTCGGGGGCGTCCACGTCGCAATCCGCCATGACGAGATCTTCGTCCGCGAGCCGCGCGAAACTGGCCGTGAGGGACGTCTTACCGGTTCCACCCTTTCCGCTGAGTATCACCAGCTGTCTCAAGATGACATCCCTCCATCCATGCGAGCGCGTACGGCGCTCAAAAGTCTGCTGAATCTTTCCCGCCACTTCTCGGAGTGGTCCACGACGAGATCTCCTCGGGCATAGGTGCGAGCCATCTCCAGGTCCACGGGGAAACGGGCGAGTATCTCGATGTCCTCTCGCTCACAGTATCTTTCGACGCGATCGTCGCCCAGGTCGTGTCGGTTTATGACGACTCCGAAGGGAATCTTCAATCTCCTACACATTCCGACCGCCATTTCCAAATCGCTGAGGCCGAAGGGAGTCGGCTCGGTCACCAGCAGGCAATAGTCGCTACCGTGGACTGCCTCTACGGTCGGACAGGTGGTGCCGGGGGCGGCGTCGATCACCACGTAATCGGCGTCGGTCACCGTTTCCTTGACCTTACCGATTATGGGTGGTGCCAGCGGTTCTCCCGGATTGAGTTCACCACCGGTGAACCGGATGCCGTCACTTTCGCCCTCGAGGAGATACCCCAGGGTGCGGGGGTGTTCAGTTATGGCCCCGCGCGGGCAAATGTAGGCGCACAATCCACAGCTGTGGCAAAGTTCCGAGAACACCAAAACGTTTTGCCCCAAAACGGATATCGCGTTGAATGCGCAGGAATCGCTACACAACCCGCACAGATCGCAAAGATCCATATCCACCTCGGGCAGGGGGACCTCGACGGTAGTCTCCGTCGGATTCTCGAGATGCAAAAATAGGTGATCGTTGGGGCCTTCTACGTCGCAATCCAAAAGATGTACGGCGTGTTCGGCCGCGATCACGCGTGCCAGATTGGTGGCTACCGTCGTCTTCCCCGTACCGCCTTTTCCACTCGCACATGCCAACTTCCTCAACGTTGTCCCTCCCCGCGGCCTTTATCTTCTTCACCGAACATATAAAGCAGTAACGCTCCCGCTCCCATCAGCACGTATCCGAGTATTTCTACGCCGGAGCGCGGTTTCTTTACCTTCTCCGGATCCACGATATCTGTCACGGAGGGGGAAGAGTCGGCGAAACGACCACCGGCTCTTCTGCCTCCCCCGGCAGCTCCTCCTCTTCCGAGGACCATGGGAACTCACCCCCTCGGGGTACTCGATTTTGACTTCAGTGCTCGCAAAGATCTTCCCCGGGATTCAAGGTGCCGGCGACGTAGCCCTGAAGACATTCGTCGACGGAACAATCCACCCCGACCACGTAATCGATCCCGGCTCGATCGAAAAGGTTTTGGGCCCTAACGCCCATTCCCCCCGAAATGATTACTCCGACGCCCTGTTCCGCGAGATAGCGGGGCAGAAAGCCCGGTTCGTGACCCGGGTTGTCGATAACTTCCTTCTCCGTCACCCCACCATCTTCGATGGTCGCCATGCGAATTTCCTTTGGAACGGTTTTCGGCCGATTATATCCGGGTTGACATCGGTATCCGCACCATTGTTTCCCGAATGCTGCATTTTCAAAATATAAAAATAGACAATCCTGACTTGATTCTTCGCTCTCCCCCGCTTGACGGAGC
>JAWODQ010000101.1:0-6051 GCA_046483165.1 Bacillota bacterium
ACGAGTATGCCTATTATGACTACCACCGTGACGAGTTCGATAAGACTGAAGCCGCGAGGTTTCTTAACGAGTAAAAGCAAGATGGGGGACTCCTTCCACACAGAAATCCGTCGAATTGAGGAAGGCTGGACTACCCGATGTCACTGCCACCTCTCCTCGGTCCTTATATACCGATTGGCAATGTTCCAAGACGAACTAATTCCGAATTGGCACGGTTAAGGACCGGGAAATCTCCCCGCCGGGGCTTACTCTTCAAAGGTCGTGAAGCATTGCGTCGCGGGGTAGCGAGTACACATTGATGAAGCTCCTTACTCGCCCGCAATAAGGAGCGGCGATCGGGAGAATCCACAAAACCCCCCAATGCTTTCCGATAATGGCCCTGGAGGTCTCGTCCGCGGAACACATCTGGCTCGTTTCCAATTCGTGGTGTCGATGGAGAATGGGCGTGCACTCGTTCCTCGTCGCGCGACACGATCCTCGCCAATTCGCGGAAAGTTCTGGTAAGGAATGAACTGTCCGCAGACTTCGCCCGCAGGAGGGTTCGGGACCTGTTCATGCAGCCGACTCGTGGTTATGCGAAGATGATGGGGAGGAAGTCCTACGATCGTGGACTGCAGATATGGATACGGGCCGCGGCAGGGTACCGGGGGAGGGGCATGACGTGAAAAGAAGGGCCATAATTGTCTCACACCGGGTAACCTCGATCCTCCCGGCGGGCGGAACGGCACCAGTTCAGTCAGGCAATCGCATTGCTGGACGCGGAATCCTATGGTTATCCCGGTTCTTGTCCCGGGGATGGGATCGCCTTCATCTTAGCCACGGGAAGCATGTGACGCGGCAAAACCGATTTGGGTCGCGAGGGGATCTGAAGGTCTGGTCCAGGCCTATACTCATCGGCAGGGGCCGCGTCCGGACCGTGCACCGAGTTTGATCGTCTCCTGTTAAGGGGAATTGCTTCCCCGAAGATACTCCCGAGGAAAGAGGCAATCACAATTCGGGCGGTCTTGGATGGAGGAGGGAGGTCCTGGGACGGGGATGGAAGCGAGTGGACGAGCGGACGACATCGCGATGCATTGAACGTGCCCCGGTGAGATGGGACCTGGTTGCGAACCCTCTGGCTCAAACGGGAAACGACCCTGGATCAGGATGCTCGTGCAGCTGGCGGTTCGGGGGATCTGTTGGTAAAGTGAGAGCGAGCCGGTGCATTCGGCAGAGCCATTCGACGGGAAACGGCTCGGGCAGGTAGGTTCGAGCACCGCGATGAATTCCTCGTCTTAAGGGTCACAATTGCCGGGCTGATTCCGGGTTGTACCAGCCTTCCCCGGAGGCGTCCCCACAAACGTCCAAGCCCGGCATTTATCCTCGCTTACAAACATCACGAGAGCCACCGTGTGAACCTTCGAATTACCAAAGTTGCTTTGACACAACCAGCCTTTTCGAAGGTCTTCGTTACCGCTTCCCTGCGCTGGCATTGCCCAGATCAGGTTCAGAGGGTCTTGGGGTGATGCCCCAATCTCAGCCGTGCGCTGACGCCCTTGGGCTCCCCTGCGGGATTCGAATTAGCACGATGGCTCTCGTGGTAAAAACCATTATCCAACTCCAACATACTGTTGTCAAGCTATAAAACGAAAGTAATTATTATCCAGCCAACTGAAATCGCCAACTCCCTGGCCGTGCTACGTCCAGGCTAACGACGGCGGCTGCGCATCCCCACGCTTCTTGCCCCGTGAACACGTCGGTCTTCGGAATCGGTATATCCGGGCACCGGTGCATCGACCTGCAAGGACTGATGGCGGAAGCGTGGCAATACCGGTTATGAACCCGGGCGACTGTGGGGGCAGGTACCCGGCCGTGGGGGTAGCGCGTGCGGCGAGTCCGCCAATTAACTGCGAGGTTGAGGTTATAACCGGAGGACATAAAACCTTCTCCTCGCCCAGTCCACTCGTATTGGGAAACACCAAGATGAGGAGTACCCAACACAGGGGCGAGAGATCATTGCGGATGACCGGATGAATTCCACGATACGATGCAGTAATTGTTATCGCATAACAGGTGGTAGCGAGAAGGATTCTCGCTACAAGCGTTGAAGTCCATCATAGCGTAACTGAATAAGATCACTACTTCATGAAGGGGGAATGGAAATGTCCGAAGAGATTGCCCGCGTCGGCAAAAAGGCACCCGACTTCGAAGCCAATGCCTTCGTTGACGGCGGCTTTGAGAAGATCCGACTCTCCTCTTATCTGGGCAGGTGGCTCGTCCTCTGTTTCTACCCCGGCGATTTCACCTTCGTCTGACCTACCGAACTGGCGTCAGTTGGCGCCAAATACCCCGAATTACAGGAACTGGGTGTAGATGTGCTGTCGTGCAGCGTCGACAGTCACTTCACCCACAAAGTATGGCAGGAACAGGAACTCTCCAAGATGGTCGAAGGAGGAGTACCGTTTCCGATGCTGTCGGATACCGGCGGCAAAATCGGAACTCTGTACGGAGTGTACGATGAAGAGGAAGGGGTCAACATCCGCGGTCGCTTCCTGATTGATCCCGACGGAGTCATCCAGGCGATGGAAATCCTCACTCCGCCCGTCGGCCGTAACTTCAAAGAGCTGGTCCGACAGGTCAAGGCCTTCCAGCACGTCCGCGAGACCGGAGAAGCCACTCCCGCGGGCTGGCAACCGGGCGAAGAGAGTCTCAAGCCGGGTCCCGACCTGGTGGGCAAAGTATGGGAGGTTTGGAAGGTTCGCGAATAGCGGTCCCGTTCGAGGCGGAAGATTAGATCCATTCCGGCGAATGGGTAACCACATATCCTGAAACCGAGAGAGCGTCCAGCCCTCCGTGCAAAGACGGGCTGGACGCTCGTTTGGTTTGGGAAGAGCTCGCCCGCCATCACATCCCGTATTCGAACTCCACCGTATAACGACCGGTACCGAAGGGTTCCGTAGTGTCTATCGTGAACACCCCGGATACCATCATTCCGTCGATGGTACAGTCCACGGTGATCGTCTCAGCGGCGGGGGTGGTATAGGTCCTCGTACCGTCGCGGAATTCGATGGCGCCGCGGGGCATACCGGAGGGACGGTCTCGCTGCTTCACCTCTTCCCTGAGGTCCCCGCTTTCCGTGTACGTTATCCATCCGCTCGTTTCCGAAGTGGGGAAGAGGTGGATGGTCACCACTCCATCTTCCTCGAACTCCAGCTTGATGTGCTCATCTTCGACCGAGTAAGTCTCGGACAAATTGCCCTCTCCGATGGTCGTTTGCTCCACGACGTCCGGCCCCACTTTCGTTACTCCTTCCATGTGGAAGGGATTCGGCATGGCCGAGCGGGCGTAGCTTTCGAAGGTTACCTCACGCTCGATCAATACGAGCGATTCGGTCAGCGGGCAATACTCCACGCGGTCTTGGGAGTATAGTTCGTAGTGTTCATCCACGGAAACGCCTTCCGCCTCGCCCGTAAGCTCCCAGGTAATACTGGTGTACCCTTTCATCGGGCAGTCACCGTCGGCGGTGAGCGTGAAGTCGTATGATGCCGGCCACTGCAGGTGGGCGTTGGAGCTGATCAACACCACAACTGTTACGTTTTCCTCATCCTTCTTCCGGCAGAATTCGCGGTGCTCAAGTTCCGTCCAATCCTCGCGACTCCACTCGTCTCCGATCTTGACCAGCGCCTGCCTTGCGACGACGGCCATATCGTCGACCCTCGGGGGCGTCTCTTCGAAATCGAAGCGGACGAAGCCGACCTCATCGGGAGACGAGTCAAATATGAATATCTGGTACGTGATTCCACCCTGCGCCATATCGGCCGAGTAATTCCATTTCCCGACCTCCTTGACGGGGTGAATGTCCCGGCTCTTGCCCCAGGGTATTCCGGGCTTGGGAGGGGGTGGGAAAGACGGATTATCCCCGTACTTCTGATAGGGATCCGAGTTCCAGTTGCATAGGGCGAACTCCCCGTAGAGCTCTCTAAGGTTCTCCATGCCCATCTCGCGCATCAGCATGCCGCGGATATCCATACTCGACTTCTCGGCGGCCGCGGCGTGCAGTATATCTGCCATATCGAAACCGTGCTGTTGGGTGAGGAAGCGGAATAGGACGTAGCTGGCATATTCCCGCGTGGCCCGACACGAGAGACGATCGGAGCTTAGGTTGCCGAAGAACTCCCTTAGGTATTGATGTTCTCCGTTATACGATGGATAAAGATCGGCCTGCATGTAGTCTTCCGACCACACCGCCGTCGCCTCGGTTAGCCAGTCGAGCTGGGGGCTGACGTCGAACCAGGTAAGTCCCATTTCGTACTGGAAAAGGTGAAACAACTCGTGCACCGTGACGCTGCGCAGGGCATCACCGTTGAGCCTTTCGGTGAGGTGGATTTCGTAGGAATCGATGCCACCGTTGGTCGGGTAGTATGTGGCTTCCCCGTTTGTATCCGGGGCCAACCGGGGGGTCAGGAAGATCTCCATCTCCTCGGAGGGTTGAACCCCGAGAAGTGCCTTAAATTTGGGCCAAGCCGCGGTGAGTGCGACTTCGATGTGGGTGATTTGTTCCGCGATCTCCGCGCGTTTGGCCTCCGAGAGCCCCTTTTCGCGATGTCGCAGCCAGATATCCTCCGGGGCCCCGGGGATGGAGACTTTACGGTCCTTCCAGTCCACCTCGGCCGCGTAGGCGGTGGCGCTCACGCGAAACTCCCGGAGACCCCCTTCATCCTCCTCGAAGGCGGGGTGGAAGTAGCTTCGCGGGTCCTTCGCCGACGTCACGAATGGAAGGGCTATCGCCCGTTCATCCTCGTCCAACTCGTCGTAGTGGTTGATCAGCCATTGAATCTCGCCCCTCAGGGTGACTTTGCCGTCGACGTACTTGGTTCCGCGGTACTCTTCAGGAAGGGCATCCGGCGCATACGCCGCCTGCAGTGTCAGGAGAACCTGGGTCTTTCGGTCGATCAGGCCTTCCTCCAGATCTGCGTCGATGCGTTCGTAGGGGCTCTCCGGTAGCTCCAGGGACGGAGATCCCTCGATGATCGCGCGGATGTCATCATCGAGACGATCACTATCGAGCAGGGATTCGCCCTCGGGATCCGGGATCCACTCGGCGTCGGCGAGATCCAGGTACTCTTCTTCGGGCCGGGAACTAACGGTTCCACCGCAGGCGACCGAAGAGACTACCATCAGGATAAGAAAGGCAACCGTGAATAATCGCCTGGATACGCTCATCATCTCACCTCGCTTCCGGTCGGTATGTTCCGGCCAGGTCCATGGTTGTCCCCATGTCCCGGGGATCTTGGGTTTCGGTTGCGTGCCCGGCCCCGACTTCGAGGCCACGTTTCGTTTTGACCGATGACTTAATGCAGATCCTAGCTGGCCGAGAGGGCGGAAGCGGCATCGCAAACTCCGTGGGGCAATACTCCAAAATGCGAGTGTTTCCCCTCCGTTCGATACCTCACGGCCTCCTCCGACGAGAAGATCCCCGGCATCGTTCGCGGGTGAATATCTCCAAACTTGCCCGAGAGAATTCGTATGATGCTATCTCGTCCGGATGACGGATCGTCGCGAGGTGTCTTGGGTATCCTCCGGTGCTCTGCCGACGGGAAGAGGCTCCATCTCGCCGGGATCCATGGTACATGTTTCCACGGGTGGGGCGCTTTTCCTTTTGAATTAACCCTAAGTGCTCGGTTATGAATCGAAGATCGATAAGAAATTCGGTCGTGGCCATTAAGACGCGTTTTAAGAATGGTTATGCAATTGCATCACGGGGATACCATTTCGACATCGCAACGGCAGGGATTTCACGATAAATGCGGGGTTTTTGGTGGTATGGCTGGGGTGGTCCGGAAGCGACCGCGGCAATGTCGGCTTAGGGGGAAGAAGTGCAGCGGTCCAGCCTCGAGTTCCGTAGATGTAGGTTTTCCGCCGATCGTGGCCGACTCCGGTCTGCAAGAGCCGTGGGGATGGTCGACCTCGGAACTCTGAGAGAACCCGCCGAAACTCCCATAGGGTATGCTGCGGGTTAAAGCGGGCAAGGTTGGCAAGGATACTTTCCTGGCCCAGGTTATCAAGCTGGTT
>JAWODQ010000048.1:0-3482 GCA_046483165.1 Bacillota bacterium
TTTTGTCTTTCGTCGAGACAATCTCATTGCTCCTTCCAGCCGATACTCAAGCGCTTCCGAGGATGATGAGCGCCCGCGCTACGCGATAGGCTTCCTCGTAATCTCGGGCGGTATATTCGACCGTAAGTGGATCTACACGATGCGCTCCCGGCATGAGATGATCGCCGTCGGCGTGGGCGCTGTCACAAAAAGTCAGGCTAAGCTGCACCGGCGTTTCGACCACCAGTGGCCCGGGCGCGGGCTCGCGCAAGGCCTTCGCGACTCCCTCGCGTATGAGTTCTCGAGACCGCGAGGGATGTAGCGAGCGAGCGGCATACCTCGACGCGTATCGTTTAACTTGCGCCGTTTTTACTCCGGGGATCAACTTCTTCGCCTCCGCCGTCGCCGCGTCGTCACCGCTCACGAAGACGATGGGCACGGAATAGTGCCCGGCCACTGCGGCGCACATTCCTATCTCTCCCAGGGTATCACCATTGATTCGATACGCCAGTACAGAGCCGCTGTAGGTGTGGTTCAAGACTCCAAAGCTGGCAGCCATGGAATGGCTTCCGATCATCACGAAGGCGTCGAAACTATCATCCAAACCGGCTACCATGCTGTTCGGTTTTGGGCTACCACCCATCAGTTCCGCCCGGGGATCCAACTCCTCTATCACGAGATTGCGCATGCTCCCGTGGGCGTCATTGACCAATACTTCGTCGGCCCCGGCCTCGAAGGCGCCGCGGACGGCCGCGTCGGCCTCGGCCGTCATCAAACGCCGAAACCTCTCGTAGTCGGCCTCACCCGACGAGGTTTCATCCCAGCTGACGACACCGGCCACGCCCTCCATATCAACCGCCATATAAACCTTCATGGAAACCGACCACACCTCTCGATAGCATTTTCCGGGATACGCATAGCTTGGTAGTTCGCCACGACCACATCTTCCCCTCCCCACGGGGGCAGGAACCAGCCACCTCCACCGGGAATTCGAGCGGTTGACGAAGGCAAATGGAAGAGACAATCGCGGGAGGGGCGAGAAACCTTGAACGAACACAGGCACCACTTCGACACGCGGGCGATACATTCCGGAGAGGAAGAAAGATCCGAGTACGGTGCCCACGTACTCCCCATATATCAGACATCCACTTTCGTCTTCGATGATGTGGACCAGGGAGCACGTCGTTTCCGCGGGGAGGAACCCGGCTACATATATTCCCGTCTGGCGAATCCCACCGTCCGTGCCCTGGAGAAGAAAATGGCTGATCTCGAAAACGGGGAAGATGCCCTCGCTTTCGCCTCGGGCATGGGAGCGATAAGCGCGGCGCTCATGCAGCATCTCTCGGCGGGCGATCACGTGGTATCCATCCGTACCATCTACGGATCCACCTACACATTCATGACGGGATTGTTGAAGAGATTCGGCGTGGAGGTCAGCTTCGCCGATGGTAGCGATCTGGAGAGTATCCGCAAAAAGATTCGCCCGAACACGCGCCTCCTGTACGGCGAAACGCCGGCCAACCCCGTGATGTCGGTCCTGGATCTGGAAGGATTCGCCTCCCTCGGCGAGGAGTTCGGAATTCCGACCATAGTGGACAACACCTTCATGTCCCCCGCGCTGCAGCGGCCCCTCGAGTTCGGCGTCGACGTGGTCGTTCACAGCGCGACCAAATACCTCGGTGGCCACGGCGACGTGGTCGGAGGAATCGTGGTGGGATCTTCGGAATTGATCGCGCGCATGAGAGACGATACTCTGCGCGACATCGGTGCGGTTCTCGGTCCGTTCGACGCGTGGCTTTTGGTCCGAGGTTTGAAGACCCTCCCGCTCCGGGTAGCCAGGCACAGCCAAAACGCCGCCGCGGTCTCGGACTTCCTTCAAAGCCATTCCGCCGTCGACGTCGTTCACTATCCGGGTCTCCCCTCCCATCCCGGCCATCGGACTGCCGCAGCGCAGAACCCGAACGGTTTCGGGGGCATGATGTCCTTCGAATTGACCGGCGGCATTCGGGCGGGGCGCGAGCTTTTGAACTCGGTACGGCTCTGTACCCTCGCGGTGAGCCTCGGCGCCCCCGACACACTCATTCAACATCCGGCCTCGATGACCCATTCAAACCTGGATGAGCGAGAACTCTTAAGCGCCGGGATAAACCCGGGGCTCATCAGATTGAGCGTAGGATTGGAAGATGCATCGGACATCATCGCAGATCTGGAATCCTCCATGAGAGGCCTCTAATACTACGAAACCCGAAGGAGATTGGGGGCGACGGCGGACGCCCGATTATTGCAGATTTGTTACAGATGGAGCAGTAATGAGGCATAAGCGGCCCTTAGAGGCAGCAATTCCGGCGAAATTCGCTTTCCCAGACCCTCGCCGAGATAGAATTCTCGAAATAGGAGCATGCGGGGACAAGATCAGGTTTACCGATCGCGCAAAATACGGCTAAAATTGCTATAAGCCGTTATGGAGGCTCTGAATTGCGAATAGAGATTATTTATTCCTATACACGAAGTGTTTCGTAATCTCATTCGTCCCAGGTCTCCATAGGCACCGGCGTGACAACTGGCGTTCGCCGACCAACCCTTGGGAGGGGGTGGCTCGCCCGACTAGACGCGCACCCAGGTAGCCAAAGCACCAATATGATTTAGCATTTCCTTATTTCAAGTTGCCGTAGTAGAGGATTTTGATTAGCTCGAGGGGGTTAAGATTGTGAGACGTGTTCTCAGCATTCTGATGATATTGATGCTGATGTTTGTGGTCGTGGCCTGCGGCGCTGCCGAAGAACCCGCAGAGCCCGATGACGAGCCGGCCGACGAGCCGAGTGAAGAGGAAGAGGAAGAGGAAGAGGAAGAGGAGGAAGAAGAAGAGGAGGAGACTCCCGGATCCGACAAAACGGATTGGGTAGTCGCCCTCGAGACCGATATCGTGCAGTTCGATCCTCACCAGATCGGAGACGCCACCACCAGTAGCGTCGCCGGTATGATTTTCGAACAGCTCATGGCGCGCAATCACGATGGCGAACCCATACCGTGCCTGGCCGAGGACTGGGAAGTCTCCGACGACGGTATGGAATGGACCTTCTACCTCCGTGAGGGCGTCGAGTTTCACGACGGGTCTCCCTTCAACGCCGAAGTAGTCGAATGGCACTTCGGCCGAGGTCTAACCGACGAAAGTAACTTCCAGGCCCAGTTCTCCGTCATCGAAGAGATCGAAGTGGTCGACGACTACACCGTTACCTTCCACCTCGAAGAGCCGATGGCCGCCTTCCCCGACAACGTCATCATGCCCAACGGTGGCTTCATACCCAGCATGAAGGCGTTCGAGGAGAAGGAATATGAGGACTTCATCATGGAACCGGTCGGGACCGGACCGTGGATGTGGGAAGAGTGGGTCCAGGGTCAGCGCGTGGAACTGACCAAGAATACCGACTGGTGGGATGAGCAACCGAATATCGACACCCTAGTCTACAAGATCATTCCCGAAGCCAATACCCAGGTCATCGAGC
>JAWODQ010000050.1:0-15185 GCA_046483165.1 Bacillota bacterium
CGCGTCCGCGACGCCCTCGGGCGGCTCGGGCGGCATGTAGTCCTCCCAGTTGTGGATGTCGAGCGCCTGCAGGTAGCCCTTCAGGAGGTGCCACGCGGCGCGATCCTGCCGAGCGAGTGGCAGCACCGGCATGAGGCCGGCGATGAGGCGCTCGAGCTTGCCAGCGCGGACGACCTTGTCAGCGATGAGCTGCGCGCCGTTCGGGCGCCACTCCATGTCGTCACGCTTCGCGGTGCTGATGAACAGCTGCGAGCCGCCCTGCATCTGCTGCCGCATGGCGTCCATCAGGACGCTCTGCTCCTCGGGCGTGAACTGCATGCCGCTCTTCATGGCCTGGAACTCCAGGAGATCCGCGAGGATCTGATCCTGGTCGATCTCCTGGCTGGCGATGACGTACTGCTTGCTGCCCTGGAAGACGGGCTGCACGCCCTTCGGTTCGATCTTGAAGTGGAAGATCAGCGCCCACGTCATGCGCGCCAACGCGCTGAGGTCGTGGCTGATGTTGCTCAAGTCCTGCGCCAGCTTCTTCTGGCCGGCGTTGCTGAGCGCGTTTCTCCGACGCCAACACCGGCCTGTGGTCCGTACGGGCCGGAATAGATCCCTCCGACACCGAGGAAGTATTGGAGTCGATACGGCGACACACGGCTCGACTGGCCGAGAACCCCCCGGGCGAAGAGGAGATGAACCGGATGCGGGGATACGTGTACGGCGGCTCCCTGCTGAGGTTGGAGAAGGCCGGCGGCCTGACGGCCAGCCTGGTAGGCATGGAGCGCCACGGGCTCGGCATCGACTATCTGCGGCGCCTCCCCTCACTCCTCGAAGAAGTGACGCCCCTGGACATCAGTGCGGCCTTCTCCCGGGTAACGAACTCCGGACCGCAGGCAACGATCCTGGTCGGACCTTCCCAATCACCCTCGGAAGGTGATGTGTTCCGATCATAGAAATCTTATTTTGGGGATGGAGACTTTTGCAATTGAACCTTTGAAGACGCGAAGCTGGGAGGAGAAATAATGCCCGATCAATCCAACTTTAGTGCGAGACAACTGCAAGCCAAGGATCTCTCTTTGCTCTGTCCCACCGACATATTCAAGGACCTCAACCAGGATTCGCCCCGGACCGAAATAATCGGACAGGAGCGCGCGGTGCGTTCGATGCAATTCGGTCTCGACATGGACAGTCCCGGATACAACATATTCATGACGGGCGAGACCGGCACCGGCAAGAGTACCTACGCCCGGACGACGGTCTCCCGGAAGGCCCAGGAGTGCCCCACTCCGAACGATTGGTGTTATCTATACAACTTCGAAGACCCCGAGAATCCGCGGGCGGTCAGCCTGCCGGCGGGTAAGGGACAGGTGCTGCGCGACGATATGAAAGAACTTATCGAGGACGCCCGCACCGCCATCACCAACGAATTCGAGGGTGGCGATTTCGAAAAGCACCGGGCGGAGATCGGCGAAAGGTTCCAAAGGGACATCGGAAATATATTCCAGGACCTGGAAGAGAAAGTGCGCTCTCGCGGTTTCGCCCTGCAACGAGGTGAGGCCGGTTTCACCCCGGTACCCCTGAAAGATGACGGCGAGCCGATGAGTGCAGAGGAATACCAGCAGCTCGACGACGAGACGCGAAAAGAACTCGAGGAGAAGGGCGCGGAGATCCAACAACTGATTCGCTCCGCCATGCGTAAGGTTCGCCAGATCGAAAAAGAGGCCAAATCTGCGGTACGCGACCTGGAAAAGCGCATGGGTTCTTTCGCCATAAGGCCGCTAATAGATCAGCTGCAAGAAGAGTACGCGGATTATCCCGAGGTCAGTCGCTATCTCGAAAACGTCCACGACGACATCGTGGACAACCTGGACGCCTTCAAATCGAGCGAGGACGAGGATTCGGGGCAACAGCTGGCGATGATGATGCTCGGTGGGGCCCGCAAAGACGAGATGAACCGCTACAAGGTGAATCTATTGGTCAACAACGCGGAAACCGAAGGCGCCCCCATGGTCGAGGAGACCAATCCGACGTACTACAACCTGTTCGGCAAGATCGAGTTCACCAGCAGTATGGGCCATCTGACGACCAACCACCTGGAGATCACGGCCGGAGCCCTTCATCGGGCCAACGGCGGGTACTTAATACTCCGGGCGGAGGATGTGCTCACCAATGCGCTAAGTTGGGATACCCTCAAGAGGACATTGAAGTCCGGCTGCATCCGCATCGAGAACATCGGGGAGCAGTACCGCATGGTTCCCACGGCGACGATCAAGCCGGAGCCGGTACCGGTCGACGTCAAGATAATCATGATCGGAAGCCCCCTGATCTACTACCTGCTGTACTCCTACGATCCCGACTTCTCCAAGCACTTCAAGATTCGCGCCGACTTCGATCTCTCCATGGACCGGGATGAGGATAACCTCCTGGAATATGGTCGCTTCGTACGTACGATACAGCAACGCGACGAACTCCTGCCGTTCCACCCCGACGCCGTCTGCGAGGTGGTCAATTACAGCTCCCGACTCACATCCGATCAAACCAAGTTGTCCGCGCGCTTCAACAAGGTAGTGGAGGTCGTCTACGAGGCTCACACCTGGGCCGAAAAGGACGGACACGAGGAAGTGAGGGCGGAGCACGTCACCCAGGCCCTGGAAGAGAAGATGTTCCGCTCCAACCTGATAGAAAGCCACATCAGGGAAGCGATCCGCCGGGGCAAGATCCTGGTCGACGTGGAAGATGAGGCCGAGGGTCAGGTGAACGCCCTGAGCGTCATCAGTCTCGGCCACTATTCCTTCGGTCACCCGTCGCGAATAACGGCGAACACGTACATGGGCAACTCCGGGGTGGTCAACATAGAGCGGCAGGTCAAAATCAGCGGCACCTCGCACAGTAAGGGCGTCCTGATACTGAGCGGATACCTCTCGGAGAAGTTCGCCCAGGACAAACCCCTGGCCCTCTCCGCCAGCTTGACCTTCGAGCAGATGTACGGTGGAGTCGACGGGGACAGCGCCTCGAGTACGGAATTGTACGCCCTCCTGTCCTCGCTTTCCGGGCTGCCCATCAAGCAGTCCATAGCCGTCACCGGATCGGTGAACCAAAAGGGCAAGATCCAACCCATCGGCGGGGTCAACGAGAAGATAGAAGGGTTTTACTACACCTGCAAGGCTAAGGGCCTGACCGGCGAGCAGGGTGTCATGATACCGGAACAAAACGTCGACAACCTGATGCTCAACGAAGAAGTGCGCGAGGCCGTAGAAGACGGAGATTTCCACGTCTGGGCGGTCTCCGACGTACGCGGAGGAATCGAGCTGCTCACCGGAGTGCCGGCCGGAGAGCCAAACGAAGAGGGACACTACCCCGAAGATACCGTGTTCGGCATGGCCGATACCCGGCTAAGAAACATGGCCGAAATCCAGCGCCGATTCGGCGATTCCTCGGACGACTCGGAAGAAGAGTAGTAATCGAAAACGGAATCGCGAGCCCCGCTAGCACTCCAAAACGCTTTGCGCACGTAGGGCCGGGGTCTGTGATCGTCCCGGTCCTACGTGCAAACTTGTGGGCTCAGATCACCTCTGCTATCATCGGAGAGTCCAGGCTACGAAGAAATGCGGGAGGTCTTCGGTCATTCCCGACGAAGGGGAATTTGACGGAATGCTTCGGCCCGAGCTCGACCACTCGAACCGGGCATGACGGGACGAACACCGCCCCGATCGCGGGAGTCGGTCCGTCCCGCGGGCATCGTCTTTACCGTGGAGCCTCTCCGTCCTTTGGGATGGTGAGTTTTGTCTTGTCGAGGGAGGAATCGGATTGAGTGATAAATTCGTCGAAGCCATAACACCGCGCGAGGAGAACTTCTCCCGCTGGTACACTGACGTGGTATTGAAAGCACAGTTGGCCGATTACGCTCCGGTTCGCGGCTGCATCGTCGTTCGCCCCCCTGGTTTCGCGATATGGGAGGCCATCCAGTCGGGACTGGACCGCCGCTTCAAGGAAACCGGGGTGCAAAACGCCTATTTTCCCCTGTTGATCCCGGAGAGCATATTCACCCGCGAGGCAGAACATATCGAAGGTTTCGCCCCGGAGGTGCCGTGGGTGACTCACGCGGGAGAGGAGGAGCTTCAGGAGAGATTGGCCGTCCGCCCCAGCTCCGAGACGATAATAGGCACCATGTTCTCCCGCTGGATACAGTCCTATCGGGACCTTCCCATGCTGGTAAACCAGTGGTGCAACGTACTCCGCTGGGAAAAGGCCACCCACCCCTTCCTGCGAACCACGGAATTCCTGTGGCAGGAAGGCCACACGTGTCACGAGACCGAAGATGAAGCCCGGGAACGCTCCATCCAGATGCTGAAGGTGTACCGGGAATTCATGGAGGAAGTGCTGGCCATTCCCGTGATCGCGGGCATTAAGTCGGAACGGGAGAAGTTCGCCGGAGCGGTGGAGACCTACACCGTCGAGGCAATGATGCAGGACGGGCGGGCCCTTCAGGCCGGGACCTCCCACTATCTCGGGGACGGATTCGCTAAAGTATTGGACATCCAATTCCTGGGACGCGAGGGTGAACTCGAATACGTCCATCAAACCTCATGGGGCGTCTCTCACCGCCTCATAGGCGCACTCATCATGGTTCACGGGGACGATCGTGGTCTGGTGTTGCCGCCGCGGGTGGCTCCCAACCAGGCCGTGGTGGTCCCGATCTATCGCGACGATTCCCGGGATCGCGTCCTGGATGCCGCGCGGGCCCTGCGCGCCGAACTGCGCGAGGATGGGTTCCGCATCCACCTCGACGATCGCGAAGAGTATACCCCCGGGTGGAAATTCAACGAGTGGGAAATGCGGGGGGTTCCCGTACGAGTGGAGCTTGGACCGCGCGATCTGGACTCCGATCAAGTGATGCTGGTCCGTCGAGACACCGGAGAAAAGGAACCGGTGAGCCGGGCCGATCTCGCCCCGAGACTGAAGGAACTGCTCGCGGAGATACAGGAGGGCCTCTATCTCCGGGCTCTGAATTTCCGCCGGGAGAACACCTATACTGCGAAATCCATAGAAGAAATTGAGAAGATCATGGAAGCGGGTCGCGGTTTCGTCGAGGCCGGCTGGTGCGGTGATGACGCCTGCGAGGCCAAAATAAAGGAGCAGACCGGGACCACCATCCGCTGCATTCCCTTCGAGGAATCGGCAGAGATGGGAACGTGTCCCGCCTGCGGGCGACCCGGCCGGCATCACGCCATCTTCGCCCGCGCCTACTGATCGCTCGAATGATCGAAGCAAATCAATAAGGGCCGGTCTCCTACGACCGGCCCTTCCGTTTGAAAGCTATCATCCGCGAAGTGCTATCATTCGAAATCTTCGCTGTCATCTCCGATCATATCCTGGGTAACTGCCGCGAGTTCCAGCACCATATCGGAGACATATATCGGGCAATCTTCACGGACGGCGAGAGCGATACTGTCACTGGGTCTGGCATCGATCTCCAAAACCCCGTTCTCGGTGTCAACTTCGATCTGTCCGATGAAGGTATCGTCTCGCATGTCGTGAACCACCACCCGTATCAAGGAACCTCCCAGGCGGTGGATGAGATTCACCATGAGATCGTGGGTCATGGGGCGCGGCGTGGGTACCCCCTCGGCGGCCATGGCGATGGAGCTCGCCTCGGCGAAACCTATCGCGAGGATCAACATCCTCTCTCCATCAATCTCACGCAGCACGAGGACGTTTCCGTCTCCCTTGGGGGCCATTCCTACTGTGATGAGTTCCATTTCTATCATCCGTGAGCCCCTCCCCTCCGGTACGTCTGGTTACGCAAGTATATGATGCGCAACCCCTCTAAAGTCAAGTATGGATCTACCTCGTCTACACTTTCACACTCCGGGGCCACAACTCCTGCCCAGCCGCCGGTGGCGATTACTCTTCGGGGGGATCCACATTCCCGCGCGATCTTCCCCACTATGCTATCCACCGATCCGGCGTATCCGTTGATGATTCCCGAGCGGATACTGTCGGCGGTGTTCTTCCCGACGGTGCGTTCCGGTCTGTAAAGGTCCACGCGCGGCAAACGCGCCGCCCGCTCGAAAAGGGCCTCCGCGGAAACTCCAACCCCGGGCAATATGACTCCACCCTCGTAATGACCCTCGGCGGATATGACGTCGAAGGTGGTCGCCGTGCCAAAGTCTACCACCAGTGAAGGGCCACCGAAAAGGTGCTGGGCCGCCACGGCGTTGGCGATCCTGTCGGGTCCCACTTCCCTGGGGTTTTCGTACTTGATATCTATTCCGCTCCTGGTACCGGGCCCGACCTTCAACGGCCTGACCTTGAGATACTGAAGGCACATTTCCTCCAAACTGGCGACCAGCGTCGGGACGACGGTCGCGTAAATCACCGCGTCTATCGTCTCACAACTCATCCCGTTATAGCCCAAAAGCGTCCGCACGGCGATTCCCAGGTCGTCCGCCGTCGCCTGAGCCACGGTGGAAAGCCGCCAGTGTTTCGCCAGGCGTTCACCATCATAGACCCCCATGGCTACGTTGGAGTTCCCTACATCTATGGCCAATATCAATCTGAACTCCTCCTCAACCCGATCTGCGGGCGCGAAGTACCCCGTAAAGCAGCACGGTCAGAATCGCTGCGGCTACGGCTTCGGGAATTCCGTGAACCACCGCCACCACCGCGGCGGCGGGTAGGGGAATGATGCCCCGCAGGGCGACGAGCCCCAATACTCCGACGGTGTTCATCGCGCTCCCGCTTACGGCCGCCGCCACGACCGGAGCGCCGTCCCCGGACAGGACTCTGGCCACCAGCCACGCGATTACGATACCGAAGGGAGCAAAAAGGAAATAGCCCGGCATCGGGCCGGCCACCAAACCGTAGTTTAGGGCAATCCGGTAGGATAGATCCCAGATCAAAAGACCGCTCAACCCCACTATAGAGAGTCTTCCCCATCGCTTTTGCGCCAAACCGAAGGCGTAGTACGCGACGACGCCGATCAGGATCCTCGGCACGAAGGCGGTAAACGGATCGGTGAACATTATCTGGGCAATTGGGTTGGCCGGAGCCACCAGGGCCCGCCAAAAACTCACCGCACCGAAGAGAAACCCAACCGCGGCACCGAATGCCGGACCCTCCAGCAAGGCGCCCAGGATCACCGGCACGTGCAATATGGTCGCCGACCCCGCCGGCGTGGGCACCGGGATCATCCCCAGGGGAGTGAAGCCCAGCGCGGCGATCAGTGCACCCAATATGCCCGCCAATACTACCTGCCGAAGCGATAATTTTTTCAATTTCTTCCTCCGTTCCGTCTCCTCCGCGGATGACGGTCGAATGTCAGGTGTCACAATATGTCGTCCGTCCTCGGAGTCCGCACTGAAATGGTCGCGGCTCCACGAACGATTCGAAGCTTATCACTTATCCTCCGCCAACACCATTATCCCCGCCGACCTGACGTCAATTCCCGTCCGTAACGGAACGACGAATTGCCCGGGCGGTGACTTCCGCGGCGGCCGTCCCGAGCGTCAGGAGATCCACATCCTTATCTCCCGTCGACACCACGAAGGTGGCGTCTCCATCGAAGGGGGTATGTGAGGGACGAATGCTACGGGCCAAGCCGTCCCCGGCCATGACGGCCACCCGCAACGCGTCGGCCTTCGCGAGCCGGGCGTCCGTCGCAACCACCACGAGCGTGGTATTCTCGCCCTCCCCCGGATTTGTGGGCGAATTCAATATGAGATCCCGGGAACTCAGAGAACCCTCCGGGTTGGGCCCCGCCAGCACTGTCCCGTCCTCGGCAATGACGTCTCCTAGCGCGTTAACCACGGCCAGGGCACCGATGGTGAACTCCCCCCGGGGAGAGAGTGATGCAATACCCACTCCCCCCGCCGAGGCTCGTTCGAATCCCGAGATCTTCCCCACGGTAGCGCCGGTGCCCGCACCCACTCTGCCCACCTCGGTACCGTCACAATCCATGGCTTCGAGGGCCCGCTCGGCGTCGCCGGCTTCGGGGGCGTTTCCTCGGGCCGCTCCCTCATCGAAGATGACGGCCGCCGGGACTATCGGTACGATGGCCTGAGCCACGCGATATCCCCGACCTCGTTCTCGCAACCACCGCATGACGCCGGCGGCCGCGTCAAGACCGAAGGCGCTGCCCCCGGTGAGCAGTATGGCGTCTAGCTCGTTCACGGTATTCTCGGGGCGCAATAGGTCCGTTTCGCGCGTTCCCGGCGCTCCCCCGCGCACCTCGACGGAACCACGAGATCCCTCCGGAAATAACAACACCGTCAGGCCAGTCCCCTTCGTCTCATCGGTGTGATGGGCGACCCTGACCCCGGGAACGTCCGTTATTGACCCAACCAAATCCACGGTCATCGATACTCCCCTCCGAATCTCAAACTGACGTCGGCGGAACTGAGCCTGTGCACCTCTCCCGAGGGCGTGGCGACCACGAGTCGACCGGAAGGGTCGAGATCCCGCACCTCGGCCGAAAACGCCGTCTGGCCGGAGACTACGGAAACCTGGCGTCCCAGCATAGTGCTTCGGTTTTTCCATTCCTCGATGATCGCCGTCGGCTCCGCGTCGAGCCGCTCATCCCAGAGGAACATCTGCCGATCGAAACCCTGTGCCAGACGCTCGATGGCGACCCGGCCGTCGGATTCCCATCGTGCGTCCACTTCCACCAGGTTAATCGGGGGGAGGACCCGGGGAGAAAACCTTAGATGGGAGAAGTCCGCGGCGACGTTGACGCCCAACCCGACGAGGAGTAGATTGCCGGCCGTCTCACAGAGGATGCCACCGAGCTTTTTGTCCCGCCAGAGCAAATCGTTGGGCCACTTGAGACTCACCGCAGCCGGGCTGAGTTCTCCGATGGCCTCAACCGCAGCTATTCCCGCGGCCAGCGGATACAACCCTCGCAATTCGTAGTCTCGTTTCAGCGGTGAAATCCGAGTCATCCACAATCCCCCGCGGGGGGACACCCAGTACTTGCCACCGCGGCCGCGACCACCGAGCTGGACGCGAGCCATGACGACGGCGCGATCACGCGCCCGCCCGAGTTTCAAGAGATCCCGTGCCCAATCCTGAGTCGATTTCACCTCGCGACGGCGAAACCACCGTTTCGTCCTCCGCAAGACCCTCGCCTCTCTTCCAAAAAAGGGGCGGGGTATCGACCCCGCCCCTTCATCAATCTGTCCGGCGACCGTTCTTAGAACAGGCCGGTGATCTGACCATCGTCATCGATGTCGATCTTTTCGGCCGAAGGCCGCTTCGGCAGTCCGGGCATCGTCATCACATCTCCGGTGAGGGCCACGACGAAACCGGCACCCGCCGAGATGTTGACGTCCCTGACCTTGATCCGGAATCCCTCGGGTCGATTCAGGAGATTGGGGTCATCGGACAGGGAGTACTGGGTCTTGGCCATGCACACGGGCATGGACGTGAGACCGACGCGCCGCAGGCGATTCATCATCAGCTTCGCAGAGCGCTCGATGTCCACGCCATCCGCCCCGTATATCTCGCGGGCGATGATCTCGATCTTTTCTTCAAGCTCCAGGTTCTCGTCGTAGAGGACCTGGAAGTTGCTCTCGCCCTTATCCAAAACGTCGAGGACGGCTTCGGCCAGCTCGAGACCGCCTTCTCCACCCTTGGCGAATACTTCCGAGAGGGCGAAGCGGACGCCCACTTCTTCGCAGTGGTCCGCGATCGCCTGAAGCTCCGCCTCGGTGTCGGTCGGGAAGCGGTTAATGGCCACCACCGGCTCGATGCCGTACTTTCGGATGTTCTCCACGTGGGCATCGAGGTTATCGAGACCCGCGACGAGGGCGTCGACATTCTCGTCTTCGAGTTCCTTCTTGCCGACTCCGCCGTGCAGCTTCAGGGCCCGCGCCGTGGCCACGAGCACTACTGCCTCGGGATTGAGGTCGCCGAAGCGGGACTTTATGTCGAAGAACTTCTCCGCACCCAGATCCGCTCCAAATCCGGCCTCGGTCACGAGAATGTCGGCCAGTTTGAGCCCCGTGCGGGTGGCGATGAGGCTATTGCAGCCGTGGGCGATATTCGCGAAGGGTCCACCGTGTACGAAGGCCGGGGTATTCTCGAGAGTCTGTACCAGGTTGGGCTTCAGCGCATCCTTGAGGAGCGCCGCCATGGCGCCGTGGGCGTTGAGGTCGGCCGCGGTCACCGGATCGCGCTTGTAGGTCCAGCCGACGACGATGCGACCGAGGCGCTCCCTGAGATCCTTCAGATCGTGGGCGAGGCACAGTATGGCCATGATCTCGGAGGCCACGGTTATCTGGAAACTGTCCTCCCGCGGTACACCCTGCATTATGCCGCCGAGGCCGACGACGATATTGCGGAGGGCGCGGTCGTTCATGTCCACCGCGCGTTTGATCTGGATTCTGCGGGGATCTATGCTCAACTCGTTGCCCTGCTGAAGGTGGTTATCGACCATGGCGGCCAGGAGGTTGTTCGCGGCACCTATGGCGTGCATGTCTCCGGTGAAGTGGAGGTTGATGTCCTCCATGGGTACCACCTGGGAGTAACCTCCGCCGGCGGCACCACCCTTAATGCCGAAACAGGGGCCGAGGGATGGCTCCCTGAGGGCGATCATGGCCTTCTTGTCCAAACGATTCAGGGCCATGCCCAATCCCACGGTCGTGGTCGTCTTACCCTCACCGGCGGCGGTGGGTGTGATCGCGGTCACCAGCACCAGTTTTCCGTCCGGTCGTTCTTCCAAAGACTTTATGGTTTCGAATCTAATCTTCGCCTTATTGTCGCCGTAGAGCTCCAGATCCTGCTCGCTGAGCCCCACTCCCTCGGCAATTTCGACGATATGTTTCGTCTCCGCTTCTTGAGCAATCTGGATATCGCTCTTCATCGTCAGAATCTCACTCCTTCACTTGTTTTCATCCTGCGGTACCACCCGTCGCCCCACCTCGAGGCGAACCTCGACGATATCGACTTCGCTCTCCATCCTCTCGGCTTCAGCGAGGGCGGATCGCGCGTACTCTTTGTCTCTAATGTGGGACAAATTGGCTCTCACCATGGCACCGCATCCGTAAACTGAGGCACAGGCGAGTTCGGCCGCGGCCAGGGCATCCGGGGCGGCCATCTTGGAACCTTCGAGGGCCAGGCGGCGAGCCAGTCGATAGGTCGCAAGAGATCTGGCCATGATCTGCAGCGGGATATCGGTGGCCATCCTCATGGATTGGCCCAGGGCACGACGGCGTGCCTTCTTATCCCGCTCGGTATCTTTGGGCAAATCCAACGCGGCCATCACCTGAAAGTATACGTCCGAATCTTCGCCGACCAAATCCGACAGTTCCTCCGCCAGAAGTCGGCTCTCTTCCCTCGTGGCCTCGAGTTCCTCCCGGTCGATCCCCGGCGAGTCCGCTTTGAGATTGTTACCTGCGACCATGGTGACCAAAGAGGCGGCCACGGCACCGACGTGAGACACGGCGGGACCGGCACCGGGAACGGGATCCGGCGAGGCCAGCTCGGTCAAAAACTGGGATACGGAAAGGGTTAAAAAGCGGTCAGCACTGCGCTCCTCGAAGGTCTCCACCCCCCTATACGTGTTTCCTCATCCATTGTACATTTTTCCGGGCGCAAACTAAACGTCTCCCCCTCTAGCGCAGTTTCCACGGAGGTATATGGCGGGAAAACGGAGAAGAATCGGATGGAGGTGGTGTCATGTCCCGGGATACCGAACACATGTCTAGATGTATCGATCTGGCGCGTCGAGCCAAACGATGGGGGGACTTCCCCTTCGGATCGGTGTTGGTCGATTCCTCGGGAGAAGTGGTGGCCGAGGGGCAGAACCGAGAGGTCAGCGAATGCGATGTATCCTGGCACGCCGAGATGGCCGCCATCCGTAACGCGACCCGCGCTTTGGGGACCAGGGACCTACGCGGTACGACGATCTATGCCAGCGGGGAGCCCTGTCTTATGTGTTCTTACGCCATCCGCCGCGCCGGGATAACGCGAGTGGTGGTCGGTGCCCGATCCGCGGCCGCTCCACCCCCGGGGGCTCACCCCCTAAGAGACGACGGCTTCGGGGAGACCCCCGTACCCCAGCTCACCTTCGGCGTGCTCGAGAGAGAGGCACTCGAAGTCCAGGGGAGAGCCGATCGATGACGATGTCTCGCCCCCCGTACGAAATCCATCCCGTGGGTACGGTGCGGAACGGGCTGGGACGGCGCCCGGATTCGGGCTGGTCCGATATCCGGTCCGTGATACATGTTTTCCCCCGATATGAGGAAGCGCTCTCCGGCCTGGATCGCTACGCCCGCGTTCGAGTCATCTTCTGGTTTCATCTCAAGGACCCCTCGGAGAGGAATGTCTTGCGGGTAAGGCCCATGGGACGCGAGGACCTACCCCTCACCGGCGTATTCGCCACGCGCAGCCCGGCACGACCGAACACGCTGGGATCGACGGTGGTTCGGCTTCTGCGGATCGACGGGACCGATTTGTACGTGGCGGGATTGGATACCCTCGAAGGTACGCCGGTCATCGATATCAAACCCCACTCCCGCAGGTGATTGCCGGGAAATCTCAAATGTGCCCCGCTATCGGGAGAGGATCCGATCGCGGACCATTCCGACCACAAATGAATCGGTCACCCGATTAATCGGGTGACCGATTGACCTCCTGGGTATTTGTCTTGCGATCCTATTGGCGAATTATTCCGCCCATGGCGACGACTTCCACGCCGCGCTCTTCGAGTGCATCGAGGAACTTATTGATGCCGATGGAATCCGAGCGCATGTGCCCGGCGATTACTATGTTCCCGATACCCTGTTCTTTGACCGCACTGAGGGCATCTTCGGGAATGTGCATCAGGACCAAAGTCCCGACTCCGGCCTCGAAATATGCCTTCATGACGTCGGGGCCGCCGTTGGTCCCACCCGCGAAGCTGACGAAGACCTTACCGGCGTAATCGCCGGCGGCACCCGCCCTTATAACCGGACCGGCCGGCTCTCCCTGATATTCCGGCATCATCTTGAGCGCTTCGACCACGTCTCCCACGGTCGATTTTTCATCGAGCTGGGAATCGAGGTGCGCCTGTGCCGTATTCTCGGTCACGATGTCCAGGGGCATGTGAATGTTCATGAAGGGAACATCCATCAGCTGGGCCGCCTGCTCCAGCTTGGCAAAATTCTTCGGGTGGGCTCCGCGGTAGGTCGAGTCTATGCGCTTTTGCAGCACCTTCTGCGCCTTATTGATGGGGATTCCGCATCGCATCATGAGCTCAACCTGACGCTTCATGACTCTGTACAGCCCGAGCGCGGGAGATCCCGTGGCCGGGTGGTGACCGATGACCAAATCGACGCCCAATTCCCGCGCCAGGAAAAGATCCGCGGTCTCGATGTCGATACCCATCATGACCTTCTCGACTTCGTCGCAGGGAATGATAATTCCGGAATCATCGGTAACTTCATCCAACCCCGCCATCTCCACGGCCAGATCCATAATTTCGCTAGTGTTCATCATATCGATATCCTCCAGTTCCAATTGGCGATGCCCGGGGAGCGAGTCGCAATTTAGCTTTCCTCTTCGGCCAGCTCCTCGATACGTCGTTCCAATACGGGTTTTTGATTCATCGAGGGATCCTCGAGCACTTCGTCCAGGAGTGTCTCCAGGATGCGCCCGACGGCGGGACCGGTAGATAACCCGGTCACCCTCATCACGTCAGTTCCATCGACGGCGAGATCCTTCAGCCCGAAGGCGGCATCTTCCTCCAGGACACGATTAATCCTATCCAGGAGGTGCATGGTACCCTTGGACAACGGTTTCTCCTTGGTACCGGAACCCGCTCGATCCGCGACTCGGAGCTTCACCAGATCCCCGATGTTCTCAAGCCCCACTCGATTGATTAGCCTCCGGATCGCCGAATCCTTCATCTGCGGGTAATGATGCAGCGCCATATGATGCCGGATTAAATGAACCACTCTTTGTGTGGTCTTCTTGTCGTAGCGCAAACGCCGCAACAGTCTTCGGGCGATCGCCTCTCCCACCACCTGGTGATTGTGGAAATGGCGCTCCCCTTCTGCATCGACTTCCAGGGTGTCGGGCTTTGCCACATCGTGAAGAAGTGCGGCCAACCGCAACGCCAGATCCGTGCCCTCCATTTCTCCCATGGCATTCAACGCCAAAAGGGAGTGCTCCCAGACGGTGAAAGCGTGATGTTTGTTTTGGTCGACTCCGACCCCCTGGGTAAGTTCGGGCCAGAAACGCTCAAGTAATCCGGTGCTCTGCAGCAATTCCACTCCCCGGGCCGGATTCTGTGACATCAGGATCCGATCCAGCTCGGAACGGATTCGCTCTCGGGACACGGAATCCAGAAGCTCGGACATCTCGGAACAGGCCTCCCGGATCTCTCGATCCAGGTCCACGTCCAGCTGGGCCGCGAAACGGACCGCCCTCACCATGCGCAGGGCATCCTCGGAAAACCTGTCCCGGGCCGCTCCCACGGTAACTATACGTCGCCTCGCGAGATCTTCCAGGCCGCCGAAGGGATCTATCAGGCGCCCGGTGCGGGTGAGTGCCATGGCGTTAAAGGTGAAATCGCGCCGTGCCAGGTCTTCTCTTAGATCCGTGGAAAAGGCGACCCAGTCCGGGCGACGCCGATCCGTGTATTCTCCCTCGGTCCTGTAGGTGGTTACCTCCACGCCGTAATCGCCCGAAAGCACCGTTACGGTTCCGTGATCGATGCCCGTCGGTACGGTACGGGGGAAGATTCGCCGCACCCTCTGTGGAGCGAGAGAGGTGGCCACATCCCAGTCGTCGGGTATGCGTCCCATGAGCAGATCGCGAACGCAGCCGCCGACCACGACCGCCTCGCCGCCCGATTCCTCGATACCGACCAGAACCCTTCTAACGGGCTCCGGAATCGCCGAGGGAGCGAACCAGCGCAACCACAGACGTCGCCAGAGCAGCGCGGTTCTTCTCAGGTCGATTGCTTCCACGAGCATACCTCCTCACGAAAAAACGATGGGAGCCCCCGGAGGTGCTCCCATCAGGAACAGATGCGGTCGATGGGGACTCAGGCTTCGCACCACCGGGGATCCCGAAACTCCCAATACCCGTTCATATCGCCGTCGCCCGCCTGGGCCGCGGGTTCTTCGACGGTCTCGTCATCTTTATCCTCGTCGAGCGATACCGGCATGCCGTCGCGATACTTGCGTTCCTGACGGCCGACGATATTGACCGAA
>JAWODQ010000104.1:0-5667 GCA_046483165.1 Bacillota bacterium
TGAATCCGAGCCGGACGACTCGGGATCTTCACCCGGCTCCGAGTCGTCCGGCTCGGATTCATCAGATTCTTCCTCATCGGATTGCTCCTGCGGTTCCGTCTCCGTATCTCCCGAAGTTTCTTCTTCGACCACGTCGGATACGAAGCCCAGCATCTCCCCTACCGAAGGCAGGAGTCCGCAGCCGCCGGCCAAAACCATCGTTCCCACCAGGAAAAGGGAAATAATCGAGACGGAAAGAGATCGCCGAAACCCCATTGCATCGGTCCCTCCCAAATCACTCTAAGCGTCCATGGATCCTCTTAACTGGCGTATCGATTTAACCAGCTACCACCCATATTTTAGGAAGTGCGCCCGAGGACTGCAAACTCGATCCGATCTCACCCGATGTTCTTCTTTCGCGTTTGAGGACTTCACATACCGAAAACGATGGATCTCGACAAAACCACCGGTCAGAGTCCGGGCGGGCACAATCTGCAATTGTATCGAGCGTCGGATGCCCTATCCCCAAATGGACGTCCTTCCCCCGTACTGGATCTGCGCCGAAGGATGGGCTACATCTGGGAAGATGAGTACAGGTTTGCGCCCGGATCCAAAGATACGTATCCGGTCTCATGTAAATGGTCGAAGATGGGGAGGATAGCCCCCCACCCATTGGCGAAGTGGTGGAAATAGTAAAACAGTTACAGTGCTAAACGAAAGGAGTGTCGATTTTGCCCAAAGCCGATCTGTCCAAACGCTTCATCGCAGCCCTCATAGATGGATTAATTACCGCGGTACCTTCATTCATCCCCGTACTCGGGGCCATCATAGGAGCCCTCTATGCACTCACGAAGGACGCCGTGGTCTACGAAGTGACGGACAATGAAGATTTCCGCAACCGGAGTATCGGCAAGAAGATGATGAATCTCGAGGTGGCCCGGGTGGAAGGAGAAGGATACGTGGACTGGGGCACGTCCATAAAGCGCAACCTTCCCTTGGCCATCGGCAGCCTCATCATGATCATTCCCGTGATAGGCTGGGTTATCGGTCCCATCGTCGGTTTGATAATCGGAGTAATCGAGGTCATCCTCGTATTCACGGACTCGGAAGGCCGTCGTATGGGAGATAAGTTTGCCGGAACCCAGGTCATCATGACGGAGACTGAGCCGGAGTCGGAAACCTCGTAGTCCATCCGTCTCTCACCGCGGTGACACTTTCATGGGTTGCCCGTCCTCGTCGAGGACGGGCAACACCGCTTTAACGGGCCTTTCAAGGCGAAAAAGAATAGCATCGCTCCAGGCCATTTTCTCCGGAGTAGCCGATAGCTTTCGAATGAGTCGTGGGCCACGAAATCTATCGTGCTGCTTATCCCTCGTTATCCGCAGCACCGATGCCTTTCCCGACCCGGGAGACACTTCGAGCGAGGCAATCGATCCAGTGTAGCATGCAGTTCGAAATTGGGGCTTTTCCGAATTACCCGAAGGCCTCACCCCGGGGCAGTAGAGTTCGTATCGCACCGTTTTCGGCCAATCATTTTGCGTCGAGAAACACGTTCCGAAGTACTGAATTGAGATCGACGAGGTCGCTCTTCGAGCAACGAGGCTCACGGCCCGGATTTCATCTCTGGCGGACTCGTGAAGCTTACCACGCCAGATTAGGAACTGACCGGATCTCAACCCAGATCTTGCAGGAACCTCTCACTTTCTCGGGGCGAGTTGAAACGCAGAATATGGGTATGGGGACGCGCCCCTTCCAGGAGTGTGTCGATACTCGCAGCATTTCGCCCTCGAAACTTCCAGATGTAAGACAGAAACGATAGCAACTCCCCGTCGATACCCTCGGGACAACCTTCGGCCATGTCGGGTCGCGGCCGCGGCCTGAACACCCGCCCCAACGCCCGCTTCAAACAGAGCAGGCGCGGGTAGTCGAGATAGATGACGGTATCTGCGGCCTCGAGACGCTCCCTGAGGGTCCAGGCGTAATGACCGTCGATAATCCACCGGGGAAGCTCCAGGATCTCCCGATGGTGGCGGGAAAACTGTACTTTGGGAGTGGCTTCCCAGCCCGGATTCCAATAGATGCGGTCGAGATGATATACGGGCAATCCGAGGATGTTCCCGAGCCTCCGCGAAAGCGTGGATTTCCCCGAACCCGGGGACCCGATGACCGCGATCCTATCCATGTTACCCACCGTTTTCCGCCGGGCGGAGAATCGGGGAGACTCCCCGCCCGAAAAAACTTAGCATCTCCTAGACATCCATGCCGCGAATCAGCTTCAGGGCCCGCGGGGCCAGGATGAAGGTCACCGCACCGCTTATCAGGCCGCGCAGCAGGTTGAACGGTATCACCGCCGTGGTTATCAGTCCGCGAACCTCGCCGGCGGGTATACCCCATATCGGCAACGCCACATAGATGTTCAAGACTACGCCCACCACCACCAGGGCCACGGTACCCGTAAGCATTCCGACCAGGGCACCCCAGCGCTTGTTGGCCATGGAGCGATAGATGATCCCCGCCGTCATTATGAGAGCCAAGGTGGTGGTCCAGTTCATAAAGGAGCCGATCAGCCCCGAGCGACCCCGGGTGATGAAGTACAGCACGTTCTTGACGGTGGTTATGAAGAACCCGGCCACCGGTCCCATGCTGAAAGTACCTATCAACACCGCGACGTCGCTTGGATCGTAGGACATAAAGGGTACCTGGGGCAAAAGCGGGAACTGAAACCACATCAGTACCGTCGCCAGGGCCCCGAACAGGGCGATCGCAACCATTCGTTTGGTAGATTGATTCACTGAGTATTCCCTCCAGAGGGGTGGGCGGAAGGAGTTCCGAAAGCAACGCTTTCGCGAACCGGCAATCTTCTTCCATCCGGACTCTACCGTCGGCACCGGAATCTCACCGGTTCGGCCGCTCGTGCGGTTCGTGGGCTAACGCCGCGTGGGCGCATCACCACCGGTTGGGACTCGCCAGGTTTCCTGACTTACCCTACCCCGAAGATTGGGTCTCCCGCGAGGGAGACTGTCGATATTGTAACACAATCACGATGGAGGGAAACCCTCTCGGGCGAGGAGTCGCCGCCATCGAGGCGAAATAGTTTTCAGCAGGTTCGCCGTCGGATTCCGGTGGCGAATTGCAGAAAGGAGCAGGATTACCCCTTGGACGACCATATATTCGATCACTACTACGATTACGAGGAATTGACCGAGGAACTTCACCGGTTGGCGGGCGCCAACCCGGAGCTGGCCACTCTCTACTCGATAGGTGAGAGTCATCGCGGCCGGGAGATTTGGCTGATGGAGATCACGGCCCCCAACGCCCCGGGGCCGGAGAAACCGGGGTACTACATCGATGGCAACACGCATCCCGAAGAGCTGACCGGTTCCATGGTGGCGCTTTATACCTGCCGGCACCTATTGGAAACCTACGGACGAGATGCGGAGACGACTAGATTACTGGACAATGGCGTCTTCTATATCCTCCCCCGCGTGAATCCCGACGGAACGGAGATCTGTCTCAAGGAGGTCTTCTACGAGTGGATGGGTAACGGACGCTACCTTCCCGGCGAGGAACAGGAGGGTCCGGGCCTTCATTATCGGGACGTCGATGGTGACGGTCGGATACTTCAGATGAGAATTCCCGACCCCAAGGGAGAATGGAAGATATCCGGGCGAGATCCGAGGGTGATGGTCCAACGCGAACCCCACGAGTTCGGCGGCGAATACTACCGCGTCCTGCCCGAGGGCATCATCGAGGGATTCGAGGGAACCGCCGACGTACCCATCCCCAGACCCAAGGATGGGAACATGAACCGCAACTATCCCTACGGCTGGGGCCCGGAGGCGGAGCAATACGGTGGCGGGAATTACCCGATGGAGGAACCGGAGATAGCAGCCATCGTCCAATTCCTGCTGGATCATCCCAACATATGCGCCGCCGTAAACTATCACACCAACGCCGGGCTGGTACTTCCACCTCTGGAGCTCGGAGGAGAAGCGATACCGCGCGCCGATCTCGATCTGTTCAAGTCGCTGGCGGCCATGGCCCAGGACACCCTGGGTTATCCCACCCTGGAGAACTCGGGAGACTTCAATACACCGGGGGCGAAGGCCAGGATGGGAACCTCCGACGACTTCATTTACGGGCAACTCGGCAACGTGGGTTTCACGGTGGAACTTTGGGATCTCTTCACCGCCGCGGGAGTGGAGAAGGACTGGGTATTCCCAATCCGCGCTTTCACCGAGGAAGAGAACCTCGGTTTGTTGAGGTGGAACGACACCGTGCTGGATAGCGAGGGTTTCGTGGACTGGAAGCCCTTCGATCATCCGCAGCTGGGCCGAGTGGAAATAGGAGGCTGGCGCCGGCTCATAACCTTCCGCAATCCTCCCCCCGGCCCACTGCTCGACCAGATATGCCGCGGAGGTGCTGAGTTTACCAAAAGACACGCGGCCGCCGCGCCCCAAATCGAGATAGAGAAGACCGAGGTGCGACCCCTGGGAGAAGATGTCTGGGAAGTAGAAGTGCTCGTGGGCAACGTCGGTTACACCCCGACGAACGTCACGCAACGGGCGCTGGATTTGGACGTAGCCGAGCCGGTAACGGCCAATCTCGCCTTGGGAGGGGCGAACCTCGTCTCCAAGGAGACGGTTCGTATAGGCCATCTCGCCGGAAGGGCGGATAGAAGACGGCACTACTCTCGCTTCAAAAGCTGGTCCCCGAGCTCGGGGATCGCTCGCTGGAGAATACGCAGGACGAAGGAAGGACCCGTCCGAGGCAAGATCACGGTGCGATCTACCAAGGGCGGAACGCGACGAGTGGATTTCGAAGTGTAGAGATAGGGACAAAATGGCGGGGCCGATCCTGCGATCGACCCCGCCGAATGCGGAGGTGCACCCATGACGTTTTTTGAATGGCTTTGGGCCACCGGATACCTGGCGGTTATCAACCTCGTCGGCCTGTTCGTCATGTATGTAGACAAGAAGAGGGCATCGGCGCGCCGTCGCCGGGTTCCCACGCGCATTCTTTGGTCTCTCGGCCTCGTCGGGGGAGCCTTCGGCCTCTATCTAGGGATGCACTGGCGACGACACAAGACGGCCAAAGCGTCCTTTCGAATAGGGCTCCCCCTCCTTTCTGCCTTCTATCTCTTCGTCTTCTTGTGGTACACATATCGCTTCCTCGTGTCTTTAGTCTGAATTCCGCTAGACTCGTAGCGCGATCGGAGCGAGATATCATGGCAGCGCTGGAGCCTGACGATTCGGACTCCGCCGCAACCCGCTAGCCGAATGAAGTCGCCTTCGCCCCCCTACGCCAAACGGTTGCCACATTCGGAGCAAAACCGCGTGCCGACGGGGCTTTCGGTACCGCATTGCTCGCAACGCAAAAGTGAAAGGTCCTGCCCACAATTGCTGCAGAATTTCCCTTCACCGGCGGGCTTCCCGCAGCTGGGGCACACCGTCTGCTTGCTCTCAATCTCCCCGGTGAAAACCTGTGTTTCCGAGGCCTTTTGCTTGATATCTTTCACCATCTTGTCGGCCCGCGCCGCGGAAACCTCGACATTGGCGCGCGGTGCGCACTGCACGCACAGACCATCGGCCTCGTTCCAATCGGAATCACACACCCATTTCTGGCAACGCGGACAACGGTTGAAGTGACCCTTCGCCTCATTTTGCGCAATCTCGAAGGCCGCCTCGT
>JAWODQ010000122.1:0-5578 GCA_046483165.1 Bacillota bacterium
TGGCTTTTATTGTCTCGTCATCGTCTTTTGGTATTATTCCTGCATCAGCCGGCGCAGGGCGATACTGGCACCTTCGACGTCAGGCACTCGCAGGGTGTAGGCCTCGCCTCGCACATCGGGGAAATCTTCCTTTGCTTCGGATGCCAGTTCCCCGCCGCGATCGTCCTCGTCCGTCGCGGCCTCCTCCGACGCCTCCTGGGGTGCTCCCATTATGCCCACGTTTCCTTCCGGAGTCTCCCGCATGGGAGCCTCCTCGGACGCCACGCGGTCTCGCATATAGCCGCCGAAATTGACGGTCTGGGTGGTAACCAAAGCGGCCAGGGGCATGATGAAGACGATTATCGAGGCGGCAACCAGTGCCGTCAGCGCGAGGAAACGGTCGCGGTGGGCCTCGCGGGCACGGACATCCGTGCGCGATGCTTCATCTTCTTCGCTTTTCGCCGAGGCGAGGGTGCGAAACAGCTCGTCACGGAATCCCAAAGGAGTTTCCTCGGAGGGAAGCTGTCGGACGAGCTCACGAGTACGACGAAGCGCTTCGAACCTCTTTCGGCTGGCCTCGCATACCTGAACGTGCTCGGCCACCATCCGGGCTTCCTCGGGGCTGAGTTCGCCGTCCAGATATGCGGACAGGTTTTCCTCGGGAATCCGGGAACTGTGGCTCATCCGTTATCCCTCCTCTCACCCGGTCCGACGCCTCTGTCCCGGAAAAGTTCCGAGGAGCCCAGGACACGACTGAGCGAGGTCCTGGCCCGATACAGGCGCGATTTCACCGTGCCGAGCTCCACTTCGAGGACCTCGGCGATCTCTTCGTAGCTCAAATCTTCGATATCCCTAAGCACTATGATGCTACGATGGTGTGGAGGTAGGTTGGCGATTGCTTCACTTACCGCGCGGCGGACCTCGGAGTCCAGCGCGACCTCTTCCGGATCGGGCAGGTCCCCGGGAACCTGCCTTTCCAGCTCGCCCTCCTCGGTATCGAGGGGTTGGTCCAAAGAAAATACCGTCCCGCGACTCCGTCGGCGCAGGAAATCGAGACAGGCGTTTTTTGCTATTCGGTAAACCCACGTGGAAAACGAGGAGTCGCCGCGAAAACGCGACAGGGAAGAGTACGCCTTCAGGAATGTCTCCTGGGTGACGTCTCGCGCGTCCTCGGGGTTGCCCAGCATTCGGAAGGCCATGTTGTAGATGCGCCCGTCGTACTCTTCGACAAGGGATTCGAAGGCCGAAACATCCCCAGAGCGCGCCAGATCCACCAAACGTTCTTCATCCAACTCCATCCCCCCGGTTCAGGTGAAGACCGTACCGATGATCGAACCGCATACAGTATAGCAGAGGAAGCTTCGTGCGACCACGGTGGGTTGGGCGGTGAATCGCTACCGCAGCACGCCCTCCCGGGATCTAGAACGAGTCACTCAAATAATGTGTCCGGAAACCCTTCTGTCGCCTCACTATCAGCCCGGTCCGCACGTCCGAAGTCATCTCCGGACGCGCCGATTTCGCGCAAGAAACCCAGGACATCCTCCGGCTCCCGTCGGGCCGAAAGATGGCGCGCGCGGAGATAATCCCAAAGGGCAGCCGTGAGGTTGCTTTCGTCAATCTTGAAGGCGACGTTGGGAGGTCTTGTTCTCACGATCGCTGCGCCGACGTCCTCTCTCACGTAAAGGGTGTAATCCACCAGCCGGCTTCCCCGCTTTATCGCGACATCGTAGTTCTCGAAGCGTCGCGCAAGTCGGTTCACGTTTTCCAAATGCAACGCATACTCGTCCCGCTCGTAACGAAAGGCCGAATCGTCGTCCAACCCCGCAAGTCCCGCCCTCACCTCGCCGTCGAGAATCTCGGATCGTGCGGGCAAAGAAAGGATCTCGGAAAACCGGTGAGTCTTCAGGCTCTCCACAAAGTGCGTCTGCCGCTCGGCCAGGGCATCGATCAGGGCGGATTTGTCCGTGAATTCCGATCTTTCTATCATGGATCGGGCCAAGTGTAGAGGCATGCTCAATATGGAGGGATGGGGAGCGGCGAAAAACGCATTGCCCGGGCGTCCTTCGAACTCGGCGAGAGTATGCAAGTATTGCCATACATCTCGCGGAGTGAAAACTTCCATGAGGGGACGACACAGCGAGATATAACCCGATATTTCCCGCCTCAACGCGTCGACGGCCTTTGCATCACTGGTCAAGAAGGTGGGCCCATCCCCGGCGGCAGCGATCGAGGTAGAGGTGAGAGCCACGGTTTTGGGAGCAACGAACAGGGTCCTACCGAATATCCCGTCCCGCTTTTTGGGATAGTAATACGGTTCTATGGAACCAGTCATATAAAGCGGCATCCAGCGCTCCAGGGCCTCCAGCATTTCGTCAAAATTCCGGCTAACCGTATGCACTATCTTCACCTTATTGCCCCGGCCGATAGCCTCCTTTAAGAGGCTCGCCCAACGCCGCGCAAATGATGGCTCTTCAGTGAGCCAATCCAGCGACTCATCGCTGTAGAGGAGTAGTGAACTGGATTCATCGGAGCTAACCACTCTTTCGAGGAAGGCCAAAATGGCGCGTCTTTTGCCGGTGACTCCGCACTCAACAGTCACCGGATCGATGTGTTCTCCGTTGAGTTGGCATTTTACCGGTGGCGGGGAATCTTTGGGACCGATAGGGACGCTGCGTGAAAGCGATCTCTCCGATGGACGGATCTCGATGGTATCTCCATCGTCCTCTAGTAGCCATCCGTAAAGATACTCCGAAAGCCGATCCGGGGAGGCGAGCGCGGAGGGCGGCCTGCGCAGTATACCGCTTAAGACCTCCCGCTGGTACTCTTCCGAAACGGAACTCGCGAGATATGAAGCCATTGCTCGCGCGTAGTGGGCGTGCCGCGATGGGGTCCTCTCTCCGCGACGGAGTCGACTTATGTAGGAAGGATCGAGCGCCACGTTCCGTGCGAGGGCACTGTTGGTCGTACCCGTAAGTTTCATGAGCAAATCCAATTTTTCCGAGAACACGCCGGGACACCCCCTTCCTCTTATAGCAAAGTCCGAATGGAACCACAATCTCGGGGGCAACATTCGTGACCGGGTTCTGTCAATGACAGTTGCCTTGGTACCCCGCTCTTTTGCTCACAGAGAGGTAGAATCTTCTCGGGAAGGACGAGTAGAATCGTCCAGCACAAAACGCGGGGAGCTACCGCTACGTCCCCGAGAATCCACAAATTGCGATCGAACGATGAATACCTGGGAGGAATGAGATGAAGTACAAATCACTTGCCACATCACTGATTTTCATGATCCTATTATCTCTTTTTTTGGGGACAACTCACGCCGCGACCGCCGCCGATGACTTCATTTGCCGCGTCGGCGAAGACGCCTACACTTCCTTCGCCGATGCCCTCACCGCGGTACCAAACGGGGGGACCATAACCGTACTTCGGGACTTCACTCACACGCAAACGGTAACGCTCGGAAAATCCGTAACCATCGACACGGGTGGATGCGAGGCGACACTGAGCACCTCCTCCGGCGACACTCTCAAATTACTCAGCGGAGCGTCGCTGGATCTCGCCGGTGACGGAGAGTTGAATGTCGTCGCGTCGGGAAACTCGGCCACGGCCCTGCACGTGGTAGATGCGACCGTCACCGTGTCGAACGTTTCCGCACTGACGGATCTCCCGGGCACACCCGTAACCGTATTCGGAACCACCAGCAATGTCACGATCACTGGCAACATCTATTCGGCGGGAATCACCGGCGAGGCCCTGGCCACTTGGGGTGGTAACACCTACGTGGGTGGCGACGTCGTATGTGAAAACGGCAGCGCAGTCTTCTCCACCGGAGGTACGATCACCATAGGAGGAGATGCCATATCCCGAAAGAACGACGGTACCGGTATTTTCGCATCGGACGGAACCATCACCGTCGAGGGACAGATACTTGCCGACAATTACATATATGCGGGTGGGACCACCTTCTCCGAGGGCGACGGCATCCTCGAAGGAAACTACCGAACCTACTCCGCCGGAACCACCACGGTGCGGGTCCGTACGAAGCCGGTCTTCCGAATCGGATCCGACGAGTATTTGACCCTCGAGGATACCCTGGCGGCCGCCGCCGACGGAGATACCATCCAGGTTCTGGCCGACCACATTCACTCGGGCGGCACCGAAATCTCCGCTCTCTCTTTGACCTTCGATCTAAACGGACACCGGCTGGAGCTGGTAAATCCCTCCGGATGTGCTCTGCGCGTCACGACCGGAGGATCGGTTGACCTGATCGGTGCGGGAGAATTGAACGTCACGGGCGATGGATTGGCGGGTCACGGAGTCCACGCCGACGGCCTCGACTCAAATGTAACGGTCACCAACGCGACAGTTTCCGATTCCGGATACGAGGCTCACGCTGCCTACGCCACAGGTGGGGGAACGGTCACCGTCCTCGGCGACGCCGTGACCACCAACGAGACGTTTAATACTCACTGCCGGGCCGCCCAGGCCGAGGATGCCGATTCCGCGGTGATCGTCGGTGGCGATGCAATCTCGGCCAAGAGTCAGGGTGTCTATGCTACACACGGCACTCAGGTAAGCATCGGAGGTGACGTGAGTTCTCACTACTCCGGCGTGGACTCCAATGGGGCTTCCGCCACGGTCGGCGGATCCATCACCGCGATCTCGAAGGGAATTGCCGTGCGTGGAGGCGGGTCTGTCGTGATCGACGGGGATATTGTTGCCAGCGGCGGCAGCGGCGTCGCCGTCGAAGTGAGCGGCATTGGATCCACCGCCACAGTGAGAGGGAATGCTCTCGCCCTCGGGGATCATGGCAGGGGCACAAGTCTCTCAAACGGCGCGACCGCGCTCATCGAGGGAGATATCGAGGCGCCGAATGGCACGGGAGCGTCCCTGTACTCGAGTTCGCAGCTCACCTTGGAGGGCCGCATAACTGCCCAAAACTATCTCACGATGGAAGCGGCTGATCTCACCGAGGAAGACGACGAACCCGTCACAACGCGCGAGGGTTACCGGACATACACCGACGGCTCCAACGTAGCCTGGATAGCACTTCCGCGGGTATGCGCCATCGCAGGAGAGGAGTACGTTAACCTCGCCGAAGCTCTGGAGCTTGTCGAAGACGGCGAAACCATAGTGCTCCTCGCCGACGCGGAGCATAACGAGGGCATCGTGATCGACGGCAAATCGGTGACGCTCCGCCTCGACGGTTTCACGCTGGAGGCCGACAATAGCGGTGCACTCGCGTCTGGCCCGGCGGTAGAAATTCGTGAGGGATGGTCCCTGACTCTCGAAGAGGGCGGAGGAGTCTTTGCGGTTTCCTCGATTATCGCGGGGGAGCCCGCCCTGCACGTTCTCGCCGGAGCCGAGGCCGAAGTCAGCGAAGTGTACTCTCTGGATACGGGCGCCGGGGTGCATTGCAGCGGCGGCTTCGCCCGCGTTCGGGGCGACGTCTCGACCATTTCTGTGGCCATCGTTGCCTCGAATGAAGGTGTCGTGGAAGTTCACGGTGACGTTACAGCATCTCAGGCTCTCACGGGACTCGGGGTGGATGTAAGTGGCGACGGCACGGTCACCGTGGAGGGCAGGATCGCGGCGG
>JAWODQ010000042.1:0-2545 GCA_046483165.1 Bacillota bacterium
GGATCTGGGGGGCGGTGCCATTACCCGGGAATGCCCATTGTCGTCGAGGAGGGCGATGAGGTTCCGGGCCGACTCGGGTACGTCGCGGGGGGCCAGCGACAGGTGGTTCGATTCCGTCATGTGTACCTCGCCCCAGGTCCACTGTATCCGGGGTGGGCGTCCCGAGTTGACCTCCTCCGGTAGTCCCTCGCGCGGGGGGAAGATGAAGGAATCCCCTCCCCATTCACGACCCCAGCCGGAGGCGAAGAAGAGATCCGGCAGGGCATCTCCGAACAGCCGTGGGGTCCACGCATCCGGTAAGCGGGGTAGCCTGGGAACGGAAATATCCGCCTCGGGGGAGAGCGCCACGCCGATCGGTCTCACCTCCGAGTTACCCGCGGGAGGCGGGTCCGTCACCTCGTCCGCGGCTGCCTCGACGTCGTCGGCAAAAGCGAGATGACACAGAGCGAGGAGCGTCAATACCAGGGCCACGGCCGCGACCCTCAGATGGAATCTGTTTCCTTCGTTCGACGTCAACGCCTACCCCCTTCTTGCCAGCATTCGCTATCCAAGAGATTATCATCCCCGCTCGCAAACTTCACGTGTGGTCCCTGGCGCGGCCGACCTTGGCGGCGGTTTGGCCGGAAAGGGGAGGTGTCAAGGGCGAAAATGCTTGGTCCGATGCGTCGCGTTGGCCGGCATGTCGGGAATCCTGCTACAATACCCCCACGGAGAAAATGCGAGCATCGAAGCCATTTCGGCCTCTGGAGACGAAGGGGGAGATGCCCGAATGAGATTCCTAACTGTACTAGCCGTGGCAATGTTGCTGATGGTGGCGACCCCGAACGTCGCGCACGCCTACCTGGACCCGGGAACGGGCAGTCAGGTATTTCAAATATTGATAGCCGTCTTTGTCGGAGGTGCCTTTACCCTGAAGATGTACTGGCGCCGGATCACCGAGTTCTTCCGCCCGGACACCGATAACTCCGATGATTAGGGAGCCGGCTTCATTTCGGGATCCGGCGGGTTTCCTCTTTCGGCGGGACGGAGTTTTGTACCGGCAGGTCAACGACGAATACCTCCCGCACTATCGCCGCCTGATGGAGTCGGGCCTTTACCGCGATCTCACCGAGCGGGGGTGGCTGATACCCCACGAAGAGGTGGACGTCGCCCCCGCCCGCGAGGAAAATGCCGGGCTAATCCTGCGTCCTCGCGAACTTCACTTCATCTCGTATCCCCACGAATGGTGTTTCGCACAGCTCAAAGACGCCGCGCTGCTTACGCTGAAAATGGCGAAGCGCGCGCTGGAGTCGGATATGATCCTAAAGGACGCCAGCTCCTTCAACGTCGCCTTCGAAGGTTCCAATCCGATCTTCATCGATACCCTCTCCTTTGAAGAATACCGGGAGGGGGAGCCCTGGGTTGCCTACCGACAGTTTTGCGAGCATTTTCTCGCTCCGATGGCCCTGATGGCCTCGACACACGTGGAGATGGGGAGATTGCTTTCCGGCGGAGTCGACGGGGTACCGCTGGCCGCGGCCAGCCGGGCCCTCCCCCGGCGCAGTTGGTTATCTCCGGGGTTACTCGTGCACGTGCACCTGCACGCGCGGGGCGAGCGGAGCCTCGCCGAATCGGCGGGCGCAGCTTCCGGCCGTGGGATGGGGCGAAGGGCGTTCGCGGGATTGCTCGACAGCCTGCACAGTGCGGTGCGGGGATTGAAGTGGAGCCCCAGGGGAATCTGGAGTGACTACTACGACGGGGATTCCTACAGCGCGGAGGCCTTTTCTCACAAAGAAGAGACGATCCGTTCATTCCTGCGGGAACTTCGCCCGGACGACGTGTGGGATCTGGGAGGAAACGTGGGCATTTTCAGCCGCATCGCCGAAGAGGAGGGGGCCCGGGTGGTATCCCTCGATGCGGATCCCGCCTGCGTCCAGATCAATTACCGGGAGAACCGGGAGCGGGAAAGCGACGTATTGGCCCTACGGGTGGATCTGGGCAATCCCACGCCGGCTTTGGGCTGGTGTAATCGGGAGAGGGCTAGCCTGCTGGATCGCGGTCCCGCCGATGTGACCATGGGATTGGCCCTGATACATCATCTCGCGATAGGCAACAACGTCCCCCTGGAGGGCGTGGCGGAACTCTTCGCCCGGACGGGACGCGATGCCATCGTGGAGTTCGTTCCCAAGGAGGATAAGAGGATCCGGGGTATGCTGGCCGGGAGGCGCGACATTTTCGACGACTACACGAGGGAGAATTTCGAGCGTTCCTTCGCGCGACATTTCCATCTCGAGGAGATCGTCCCCCTGCGGGACTCGGGTCGCATACTGTATCTCCTGCGAGGGGGAAGGACTTCGTGAGGTGGGGCCTGGGAGCGATAGCCATGCCCGCATATTTCGTCCTGTCCCTGTACGCGGTCAACGCCGATCAGCTGGGGTCTTCCGTCCTGCCCGCTCCCCTGGTGGTGGCGGTCCTCTCCGGATTGCTGGTTTACGTGGCGGCGCGCGCCCTCCTGGGCCGGGATTATGCCGCCGCCTGCTGGTCCGTTCTCTTCTGGGTGGCTTTC
>JAWODQ010000053.1:0-4119 GCA_046483165.1 Bacillota bacterium
GTCCGTTCCGCAGTGGTTACCCCATCGCTCCAGCCGTCAAAACGGTAACCGGAATTCGCTACGGCGCGAACTGTACTGGCGTCCGCCCCCGCCTCGACATCCTGAATCGCCTCTCCCTCGATAATGCCGTTTTCGTCGGCCAGGTAGCGAACAGTGTAGGTTTCCACGATATCGGCGGTCAAGAAGTCCCAGCGATCCGAAGGCGCATCCCCGGACTCATTTCTGGCTATAACCTGCCAGTAGTACGTTTCCTCGACCTCGAGTTCATCTAGTACCTCAAGTGAGGTCTCAGTGGTCGTGGTGTCGATCACAGTATTGGTGAGATCTTCTTCTAGCGACACCAGTACTGTGTAATCGTCCGCACCGGTCGAAGCTGACCACGCAAGCGTGGGGGTCACAGAAGCCGTCTCACCCGTCGCGGGATCGGGGCCAGTCGGTTTCGTGGGCGGTGGTGTATCTCCTTCGATCAACAGAACGTCCCAGAAGCCAGAAGCATCCGGGCCACTGTACGTATAGGCTTCGTCCTCAAGCTCGAAGACGATGGCGGTACCGCTTCTTATGCCGGCATCATCATTGTAGGATACCTGAACCGCCGGTCCCGAACCTGATTCCTGGATACCGATGGTAGCGGACTGCCCGTACGAACGTTCCGGTGACACCAAATCATTGTAGTTGAAGACGATCCGACCGTCCGCAACCAGGTGCACCTGAAAGGTACCGTGAACGAGGGCGGAACTAAAATACCCATAGTTGGTCCACTGCACAATCAAAAGGTCTTCCTCATACGGATTGTCATATTCATCTTGGGCAATCGTCTTGTACAGGACGAAACCATCCGTACTTCCGGAAAAGGGTTCGGGGTGTAAGTCGTCCCAAAACGGGAATGCTGCCGGATGATTGTAGGACCTGCCGGCAGGAAGTGCTACATTCGAGAAGTGTCTATTCCCACCACCGAAACTTACCACTCCATTGGTCGTTACATAGAATTCGTCCCACTGGTTGGGCTGATTGTCCTCATCAAAGGGGTAAAAGGGGAAACTGAAACCGATTCCCAAGGGCCCATTGGTGTAATCGTCACCTCCGACCCACCCAGATTCCGGTTCACCCGTGATATATGTCGTCGCAGCTTCGACAACGCCTCCAACGGTAAACACGATAAACAGAGCCAGACACCCGACCAAACCCGCCTGCCACACCCGTCGAGCGGACCCCGTTATCACCTCGCGATGCCCCCGACCGATCTTCATTCAACCTCCACGCCCTTTCATATTGTTCATATTGATGGTGTCCGGAAGATATCCTAAACAATTACTTTTTCTACTTGGCCGAAAGCGTTTCCTCTTAGCATGACGGCGTATTGGGCCACCCTCGCAAATCTGGTCTTAACGATCTCAGAGGAGTTTCACGGACAGAATTGATACTAACCTACCCTGTGTGGGCCCCAAATCGAATCGATCGGACGCAAGAAGCGACATCGATCACATTGCGAACCAGCGCATGATCTTTGGTTCATGGTCGCAGGATTTCAAGGGGGTTAACGACCAACGGCGATCCACCTACCAACCCCAACTCCTCTGGGTCTTCAACCTGCTCCTACCTCTCCTCGACAGATCTAGTCAATGTCCTCTTGCGGCATACTCTAAGTCGCCTCGGCCGGTAAGGTGTAACTGTGCCAGAGTTCTACTGAATCGCTCGTGCTCGATATAAATAGCCGACTATTTTCGAGTCGCCAGATATCCTACACATTGTTAGTGATCCGACTCCCGGTATTCGAGGAATGAAGACACCATTTTGCGTCCAGTTTTCCGCGTGCAACCCGTATATGAGCCAGGGACTTCGACCTATCGATCCGACAGATCCATGACGCAGCGATGGCTCTTCAATAGTTTGAGCTGAAGTATTCCATCGTTTGAAAGGGCAAATGCCGCCGGACATTCGTCACAAACGATTCCTTGCCCACATTGTTGGTGGTCACAGCGCTGACCAAAGTACCCCGGCGACACTAGCAATCCTCGCCACCGATACCAGGTCCCCAGAGCAATCGAGCAGACAGTATATGACGGCCTTCACTGGCCGAGAGCACACGGGATCTATCGCCAAACATGGAAGACATCGCAGGCCTATATTTGCTGCCCCCGTGCCGCACTATCGCCGAATGTTCCCAGTCCTCCCACCGTCTCTTGATTCCCAACGGCAAGCATATGATACCCTCCCGCATAGCTGAACGCCAGAACCATGAGCAATATGAACTCAACGCAGTCTACGTCGCCTTTGGGCCAGAAACTGTCGCCGGGGTAACCTTCCATCAATGCCCCATCCCTTTCGTCGATCACAACACAGCTGGACCGTGGCACTCGCGTTCGAGAGCATAGGGCATCATTTCGCCCCATCATCTTCGTTCCGGGGCGTCTCCCATGTCTCTCCCGGGCTCCACCCGCATAGATGCGGAATAGATTATCTCCTCCCGTTTTATTGACATAGGTCCATAACCTTGAGATGATGGCAATAGATAGTCATTCTCAATACCGGAGGTGGCACGAATGAAAGTCGCATTCACAAGCAGAGAATCTGGACTGGACGCCGCCATGGATGATCGCTTCGGCCGGGCACCGTATTTCGTCCTGGTCGATACTGAAACCGAAGCGGTCGAATCGGAAGGTAACCCGAACGTGGCCGCCGGAAGCGGTGCCGGCATAGGATCCGCAGAATTCCTCTCTCGCAGGGGAGTAGAAGCGGTAGTCACCAATAACGTCGGACCGAAGGCCTCCCAGGCTCTGGGAGCCGCGGGAATCGCCGTTTATGCCCCGGCGGGGCCCACCGTTAGACAGAATCTGGATGCATTTCGCGAAGGTCGGCTGTCCCGCATGGACGGCCCCAACGTAGGAGAAAAGAGTGGTTTGGATCGCGGCGGTTTCGGCGATCCCGGTAATCGTCCCGGTCCCGGTGGACGTCCCGGTCCTGGCGGTCGCCCCGGACCCGGTGGTCGCGGAGGCGGAAGGAGAAGGCCATTTTGAGGAGTGTGAGACGATGAAAGTAGCCATAGCCACCGAAGGTGGGGTTGTCGCCCCCCATTTCGGACGTTGTTCCCAATATACCCTGGCGACCATCGAAGATGGTGGGGTGACGGAGAAGGAAGTTATCGACAACCCGGGTCACGAACCGGGCTTTCTGCCCCGCTATCTCGCGGAACAGGGCGTCGGAGTAATCATTTCGGGGGGAATGGGCGTTAGGGCCCAAAACCTTTTCGATCGAGCCGGGATCGACTACGTGGTTGGGGTGGACTGTTCCGTCGACGAATGTCTTCGCGGCTACGTCGACGGCACCCTGGATCCCGGGGAAGATCTTTGCGAACACTGAAGTCAAAATCGAGTACCCCGAGGGGGTGAGTTCCCATGGTCCTCGGAAGAGGAGGAGCTGCCGGGGGAGGTAGAAGAGCCGGTGGTCGTTTTGCCGACTCTTCCCCCTCCGTGACAGATATCGTGGATCCGGAGCAGGTAAAGAAACCTCGCTCCGGCGTAGAAATACTCGGATACGTGCTGATGGGAGCGGGAGCGTTATTGCTTTATATGTTCGGTGAAGAGGATAAGGGCCGCGGGGAGGGACGACGTTGAGGAAGCTGGCATGTGCGAGTGGAAAAGGCGGTACGGGCAAGACGACGGTCGCCACCAATCTGGCGCGCGTGATCGCGGCCGAACACGCCGTGCATCTTTTGGATTGCGACGTAGAGGGCCCCAACGATCACCTATTTTTGCATCTCGAGAATCCGACGGAAACTACCGTCGAGGTCCCCCTGCCCGAGGTGGATATGGATCTTTGCGATCTGTGCGGGTTGTGTAGCGATTCCTGCGCATTCAACGCGATATCCGTTTTGGGACAGAACGTCTTGGTGTTCTCGGAACTCTGTCACAGCTGTGGATTGTGCGCCTACATTTGCCCGCGCGGGGCCATAACTGAACACCCCCGCACCCTGGGATATCTCCTCGAGGGCGAAAGTGACGGCATCCGGTTCACCGGTGGTGAACTCAATCCGGGAGAACCGCTGGCACCACCCATAATCGGTAAGGTCAAGGAAACGGTGACCGACGCCGATTACGTGGTGATCGACGCCGCCCCCGGCAC
>JAWODQ010000115.1:0-23109 GCA_046483165.1 Bacillota bacterium
TAATTTGCCATGGACATCCCGCAGGCCGCACCGCGGGCCTTAAAAGTCCCCGTCGGGTTGGTACCCTCGTCCTTTATGAGGAGCTGCCCAACTCCCAGATCGTCGCCCAGTTTCGGGGCCTGCACCACCGGAGTCATTCCCTCGCCGAGACCGATAATCTCCTCCTCGGGCACCGGCAGCATGTCGGCGAAACGCCACATGTCGGTGCGCCCGGTTTCCAAAGATTCGCGGCTTACGTCTCGCCGCATGGCCTCCATGTCGTAGCGTACGAGGAGTGGCGCTCCGCACTCACAGAGATTCTGAAGTTTCGTCGGATCCAGCTTTTCGCCGCAACGCGGGCATTCCAGATGAGTCATGTGAACCAAGATGCAACTTCCTCTCCATTTTCGGGCTATCGTGGGGCCACCACGACGCCCGCCTCTAATAATCCCTCTATTTGCGAGTCCTCCTTGCCGAGCTCCCGCAGTATCTCGCGGGTGTGCTCGCCCAAAAGCGGTGGGGCCGTGCGTATATCGCCGGGATTGTTGCCGAATTTCACCGGCACCCCCAGTACCGATATCTCCCCTTCCGCGGTGTGCTCGATGCGCCGATGCATGCGACGGTGTTCCACGTGCGGATCCGCGAACACGTCGCGCATGGTGTAGACCGGTCCCGAGGGTACGCCGGCTTCGGCGAAGATCTCGAGCCACTCGTCGCGGGTCCTCTGCCGGGTGGCCGCACTTATGGCCTCCACGACTTCATCTCGGGCGGCGATGCGATCGGCGTTGGTGGGATAGTCCTCGGGATCGACTCCCACCAGCGGGGCCAGTACATTCCATAGACGATCGTTTCCGGCGGTGATATTGATCCAGCCGTCCGAGGTCGGAAAGGACTGATAGGGCACGATGCTGGGATGCGCCGAAGCCCTCCGCGGGGGCAGCTCACCCGAGGCGAAGAAGTAATGGGCCATGTAGGTCATCCACGACACCTGCACGTCCATCATGGACACGTCGATGTACTCGCCCTCGCCCGTGCGTTCCCGGCGGAAGAGGGCCGAAGTGATGGCGTAGGCAGCGTACATCCCGGCGCCGATGTCCGCCACGGCAATTCCCACCCGGATGGGCTCGCTTCCCTCGGGACCGGTGACTCCCATCAGCCCTCCCATGCCCTGGATTATCAGGTCGTAGGCGGCCCGATCGCGATGGGGGCCGTCCTGGCCGAATCCGGAGATCGAACAATAGACCAACCCGGGATTTAACTGGGACAGCTCCTCATACCCGAGGCCCAGTCGCTTCGCCGTCCCGGGGCGGAAGTTCTCCAGTACCACGTCCGCCTCGCCGGCCAGCTGCAGCGCTATCTCGCGGCCCTCGGGCTCTTTGAGATTCAGGCCCAGGCTCCTCTTGTTGCGATTGATGCTCAAAAAGTAGTGGCTTTCCTCCCCCACCCACGGGGGTCCCCAGCCCCGGGTATCGTCGCCCCCGTCGGGACGCTCCACCTTCACTATGTCCGCCCCGAGGTCACCGAGCATCATGCTGCAATAGGGCCCGGTGAGAACCCGGGACAGATCGAGTACCTTTACACCCTCTAGGGGTCCTCCCATGAAATCATCCCTTCCGTCGCCGGGTTTCACCCGCCGATCATCGTTCTCCTTCTCCGTCGATTCTCCGCAGGGTCACCACCAGGAATTCCGGGGGCACGAAATAGCGGAGTGGAGGGCCGCTCGTACCCACCCCCGAGGTGATCACCATGGCCGAATCCCCCGAATGAAACGAGCCCCGGTCGAACTCGGGCAGGAATCCGCCGCCCGGGACCCAAAGCGCACCCAGCCGGGGAATTGCTCCCTGTCCCCCGTGAGTGTGCCCGCACAAAAGCAGGGGCAGGCCTCGCGAAACAATCCGGGGGTAGACGGCCGGGGAGTGGGCCAAAATGATGGGAAAACCCGGCCTAATCTCGCGCATCGCCCCGTCGATGTCGTCCCGGTGAGTCTGGGGATCTCCCAGGCCCACGAACACCGTCCCCCTCGGTCCCACCGCGTTGGCGTTATTTAGGACCGTGACGCCCGCGGCCTCGAGGGTGGTCTTCGGGGCCACGCTTCCGTCGAGGAGATAGTCGTGGTTTCCCGGGCAGAAGTATACCGGGAGGGAGCGAGCCAACCGACAAACCAGATCGAGGGCCGGCCTTCCGGCCTCTAGTTTACCGCGCCGCAGGAGATCCCCGGTGACTACTGCCGCGTCGGGACCATCCAGCGCCACCGCCCGCGCCAACGCGCTCTCGTCGGCGGGGTATCCACGGCCGTGCAGGTCACTCAGGTGCAGGATCCTGAACCCGTCCAAAGCGGCGGGCAGGCCGACCACTCCCACCGTAGGCCTATGCGGACGTATGGGACACGACGCCTCCCGCATCCCGTACCCGACCACCGCGCCCGCGGCGATTATCCCCAGGGCGGCGAAAGAGTCTAGTCGGTCGAGCAAGATTCGAGCATCTCCGGAACTTCCCAGGGGAATGCCGCGACCAGGGCACCACCCTCTTCGAGGGCGGCCACCTTCGCTTCGTACGTCCCGCGACCTCGTTCCACTATCGCTCCGGCGTGTCCCATGCGCCTTCCGGGGGGAGCGCTCTTTCCGGCGATGTAGGCGACCACCGGTTTGCTCATGGTCTTGATGAACTCGGCGGCTTCTTCCTCCGCGGAGCCCCCGATCTCACCGACCAGCACCACCGATTCGGTATCTTCGTCGTGTTCGAAGGCCCGCAGTACCTCGACGAAACCCAAACCTACCACCACGTCGCCCCCGATGCCCGCGGCCGTGCTTATTCCGGGACCATTCTCGCAAAGCGCCGCCGCTATTTCGTAGCTCAGGGTGCCGCTTCGGCTCACCAGTCCCACGGGACCTCGCCGGTAGACGCGTTCCGGCATGATTCCCACCTTGCACTGCTCGGGGGCTATTACGCCGAAAGTATTCGGGCCCAAAACCCGGACCTCGGAATCGGCGGCGCAGGCCATGATGTCCACGGCGTCGTGGACGGGGACGTGCTCGCTTATTATCACGAGTATCTCCACCCCCGCGGCTATCGCCTCGAAGGCGGCGTCCTTCACGAAGGGGGCGGGGACCATTAGCGCGGAAACGTTCGCTCCGTGCTTGGTGACGGCATCCTCCACCGTGTCGTAGACGGGGATGCCGTCGACTTCGGCGCCCGCGCGTCCCGGGGAGGTACCGGCGACCACCCGGGTCCCGTATTCGGCCATACGCAGGGCGTGAAAGGCTCCCTGTCGCCCGGTTACTCCCTGCACCACTACCTTGGTCTTCTCGTTAACCAGAATGGCCAAAGTCCTCACCTCCCTCGATGGTGTCTCCCGACAGGTCGGCCGCCTCGCGGGCGGCGTCGCGCAGTCGGGAGTGCGCGGCAATACCCGCATCGCGAAGAATCTCCTGGCCCTCTTCCTCGTTGGTACCGACCAAACGCACCACCAGGGGAGTTTCTCCGAGCAGGCCGCGCCCGTGAACATCTCCAACCGCGTGGGCTACCTCGTCGCAGCGGGTAATACCGCCGAACACGTTGATCAGGATCACCGCGGGATCCGTCTCGGCCAAAAGCTCCAGGGCCCGGGTCATCTTGGATCCCTCGGCGCCACCTCCCACGTCGAGGAAATTCATCGCCCGGGCGCCGAAATGCTCGAGGATATCCATGGTGGCCATGGTGGCACCGGCCCCGTTGGCCATGATCGCGACGTCTCCCTCGAGGGGAACGTAGGAGAGCCCCAAATCGGCGATTTCCTTCTCCATAGGCGACTTCTCCTCGGTGTCGGGTATCTCGGGATGTCGGAAGGTACTGTCATCGTCGAAGGTGAGCCGTCCGTCGGCGGCCACGAGATCCCCGCCGGAGACCACCAGAGGATTGATCTCCGTCAGCGTGGCGTCTTCCGCGCGAAACAGCCGGTAAAGCGCTATCGCCACCTGCCCCAACCGACGCCCGACCTGGCCGGTCAGGCCCATGCGCGAGGCGATCGAGCGCATCTGATAGGGAAACAACCCCCACTTGACGTCGACCTCTTCGCGAAAAATGTCCCGGTCCGGCACTTCCTCGATATCCATACCTCCCCGGGCCGACGCTATCAGCAGTGGCCCGCGACTGGCGGGATCGATGATCAGGCCGATATAGAGTTCGTTGTCGATGGAGAGTTTCTTCTCAACCAGGACCCGACGCACCGGAAGTCCATTGATTTCCGAGCCCAAAAGGTTGCGGGCCACCTCTTGGGCCTCGGCGGGGTCTTGTGCGAACTTGATGCCCCCGGCCTTGCCGCGTCCCCCGGAGAGCACCTGGGATTTCACCGCCACCGGGCAGTTCAGCTCCGCGGCCACGCCGCCCGCCTCCTCGGGGGAAGCCACCGAGCGGCCCGGCGGAATGGGTATGCCGTGCCTTTGAAACATCTCTTTGGCCATGTACTCGTAAAGCTTCAAGTGTGCGGGATACGGGATCGAGATCCCCTATCCCATCACCTCCTAACAGTTGTCGCAGCTAATCGGAGAGGGCTGCCCGCTCCCGAATCGTTCGCGCCACATCCTCCGCGTCCATCCGGTTTCGGGCATCGCCTTCCGCCACGCAGGCTCCGGCCACGGCGGCCGCCACCCGCGGTGCCACCTCCGGGTTGAAGACGCCCGGGATTATGAAACCGGGATCCAACTCCTCGGGGCTCACCGCGCCCGCGATGGCCTCGGCCGCGGCACCCTTGGCCGCGTCCCCGATTCCACTCGCCCGTACCATCATGGCCCCGGCCATTATGCCCGGGAATGCCAGGACGTTATTGATCTGGTTGGGGAAATCCGACCGACCCGTAGCCACCACCAGGGCGCCGGCTTCGAGCGCCTCCTCCGGATAGATTTCCGGAACCGGATTGGCCATGGCGATCACCACGGCATTTTTCGCCATGGATCGTACCATGTCGCCGTTCACCACGCCTCCCGCGGAAACCCCCAGGAAGACATCTGCCCCGCGCATGACATCCGCCAGGGTACCCTTGAGATTCTCGCGGTTGGTGAGGCGTGCCATCTCCGCCTGCCGATCATTGGCGATTCCCTCGAAACCCTCGTAGAGTGCACCCTCGATGTCACAAAGCACCACGTCGCCAACGCCGAGCTTCAAGAAGAGCCGGGCTATTGCCAATCCCGCGGCCCCGGCTCCGTTTATCACCACGCGGACGTCCGAAATATCCTTCTCCGCCACCTTCAGAGCGTTGGTCAGGGCGGCCCCGGCCACCACGGCGGTTCCGTGCTGGTCGTCGTGGAATACCGGGATGTCCAGCCGGCGGATTAATTCTTCCTCGATGTCGAAACAGCGGGGTGCGGAAATGTCCTCGAGGTTGATGGAACCGAAGGTGGGAGCACAGCGGACCACGGTATCCACTATCTCATCGGGGTCCTGGGTGTCGAGACACAGCGGCATGGCATCCACCCCGGCGAAGGCCTTAAAGAGGATACATTTTCCCTCCATGACCGGGTATCCGCCCGACGGGCCGATGTTGCCCAGGCCCAGGACCGCGGAGCCGTCGGTGACTACCGCCACCAGATTGCCGCGGTTGGTGTACTCGAATACCTTCTCCGGGTCGGCATCTATCTCGCGACAGGCCTCGGCGACTCCCGGCGTGTAAGCCAGGCTCAACTCGCGGGGGTCGGTTACGGGTACCTTGGATTTGATCTCGAGCTTGCCCCTGTTTTCCCGGTGCAACCTCAGGGCGGCCTCCCGCAGCTCGTCCGCCCCGGCTCTAGGCTCATTCACATCTATCATCTCCCAATCGATTCTTCTCTCGCGCATGCCGGGCTCGATACTCCTTCGGTCCCGAGCGGTACAAATCGCCACCGCGACTGTCGGCGGCCACGACGGCCGGAAAAGCTCGAACGCTCAACCGGCGCAGCGCCTCGGGTCCGAGATCTCCCCAGGCCACGACCTCCTGGGCCACGATCGCCCGCGAAAGGAGGGCTCCGGCCCCACCGGTGGCGGCGAAATACACCGCACCGTGTTGGGCCAGGGCATCCACTACTTCCGGAGAGCGCGGTCCCTTCCCTATCATCCCCCGAAGCCCCCGACCCAGCAAGTCTGGCACGTAGGGATCCATGCGGCTCGAGGTGGTGGGTCCCGCCGCTCCGATGACGCGTCCGGGACCCGGCGGCGTGGGACCGACGTAATATATTATGGCTCCCCGAATGTCGAAGGGGAGTTCCTCCCCGGAGTCCAGCAGTTTGAGCATGCGCTCGTGCGCCGCATCGCGCGCCGCGAAGATCTCTCCGAATATCTCAACTCTTTCCCCCGCTCGAAGCGACCGAACGGTCTCCTCATCCAGGGGAGTCTCTAGCTTCCGAACCACCGCAAAACCCCTCCCTATATCCGCATCGTTCCCACCCGGTGAGCGTGGCACTGCAGGTTCACCGCCACCGGCAAAGAGGCAATATGGCAGGGGTGCGCGAGGACGTGGACGGCCAATGCGGTGCTCGCACCCCCGAATCCTCCGGCACCGATGCCTAGTTCGTTGATCCTGCGCAATATATCTCGCTCCAAAACGGCCAGGTGCTTGGCGGGATTCTCCGGCCCCAGGGGTCGCAGCAGGGCCCTCTTGGACAGAAGGGGTGCCATATCGAAGGTCCCCCCCAGCCCGACGCCAACGGTCAGCGGCGGACAGGCGCTGGCCCCGGCCCGGGCCACCGTATCCACCACGAAATCGACTACTCCCTCGCGACCGTCCGCCGGGCGCAGCATGGTGGCGCGGCTCATGTTCTCGCTTCCGGCTCCCTTGGGCAGAAAATGGACGATAACCCTATCTCCGGGCACGACCTCGGTGTGCAGCACGGCGGGGGTGTTGTCCCCGGTATTCTCCCGCATCAGGGGATCGCGAACGACGGAACTGCGCAGGTAACCCTCCCGGTAACCCCTGCGCACTCCTTCGTCGACCGCCCTCCGAAGATCGCCTCCGGTGAGCGCTACCCCCTGGCCGATCTCCAAAAACACCACCGCCACCCCGGTATCCTGGCACAACGGGGCCTCGTCCTCCGCGGCCGCCTCGGCATTCTCCAAAAGTTCGGCCAGGATGTGGCGGGCGTCGGGCGAGTCTTCCCTCGCGAGCGCGTCCTCCAGGTAAGCAACATAACCCCGGTCGAGACGGTAGTTCGAATCCTTCGCCAGCCGGGCTATTCCCTCGGCGATCTCTCCTACGTCTACACTTCGCAACTTTACTCTTCCCCCTCGAATACGACTTCGCCCCCTATTATCGTCATTTCTACCCCCAGATCGCGGAGTTCGTCGTCCGAAAGCTCGCCGAAATCGCGATCGAGCACGACTATGTCTGCCAGTTTTCCGGGTTCGAGCGTTCCCTTGATATCCTCCTCGCCGCACAGGTGAGCTCCGGCGGCGGTCATCATCTCCAGGGCCTCGAACCGATCCACACATTCTCGCTCCCCGAGTTGATTGCCCCGGGCGGTCCTTCGAGTCACCGCGGCGTGCAATCCCCAGAAGGGATTGTAGTGCGCCGAGGTCATATCGGAGTTTATCGCCACGCGAATCCCCCGGTCCAAATAGGTTCGAAGCGGTTTGAAATCGTGCAGTCGCTCGGGCTCCATTATGGTTTCGTAAAGATCCCCTTCGACCCATATGAATCCCGGTTGTGCCGAGACGGCGATGTCCCGGCGCGCCATGATCTCGAGGGAGTATTCCGTGGGGAAATAACCGTGAATTATGTTGTGACGGACCTCGCCCGCGTGACCCGTCTCGGGGAGGCGGTCGAAGGCGGCGCAGGCGGTATCCTGGGCGCGATCACCGCAGCAGTGTATTCCTATGGACCAGCCCGCGCCGGCTCCCTCGGAGAAGAAGCTATCCATGTTATCCGGCGAAAAACGCAACGGGGTGGTGCTGTAACTTCCGTCGATGAAGGGATCGTACATCCAGCTGCTGCGGCTCCCCAGCCCGCCGTCCAGGGCCATCTTCAGGGCGCCCAGACGAAGGTTTTCGTTCCCGAATCCCGTGAACACGCCCAGGTGCTCCACTCTCCCCGAAAGTTCCTCTTCCATCTCGGGACGGAGACCGTGCCAGGCCACCATGGCGTTTACCCGAAGCGGCAGACGCCCCTCCGAGAGACACGTCTGATAGGCGCGAAGCCCCCGGGGAGTAACGCCGGGGTCGACCACGGAAGTGATTCCCCAGCGGACGTATTCTCGGGCCGCCGTTTCGATGTAGCGGACCATATCCTCGGGGGTTCGTCCGGACCCGGCGCCGGCCGCGGCGCGGTGCACGGGCACCTGGGCACCGTCCCAAAGTATCCCCGTCGGTATCCCTTCCGAATCGCATTCCACCACACCTCGACCCGAAGGAACGTTCTCCCCCTCGATTCCCGCGGCCCGAAGGGCGAGGGTATTGACGGCGCTGGCGGCGAACAACCTGTCCAATATTACGGGGTTTTTCGGTGCTGCCTCATCCAGGTCCCGACGGGTCGGTGCCCGCCATTTTGCGAACTGGTTTTCGATCCAGCCGGCTCCGGTAATCCATTCACCGGGGCCGAGTTGCTCGGCCCGGTCCGCGACGCGCCGCTTCAGTTCCTCGATGCTCGTCACGTCGAAAAGCAGGAGGCCGTCGGCCATGTGAGACCCCGCGGTCAGGAGGTGGTTGTGAGAGTCGACTATGCCGGGTATCGCACTCTTGCCGGCCAGCGAAACCACGCGCGTTTCGGGTCCCGCCGCCGGGCGCATCTCCTCGCTCGAGCCCACCGCCGCGATCCGTCCGTCGATCACCGCCAGGGCGTCGGCGGCCTCGCGATCTGCTCCGGGGTCGTATATCGGTCCCTCCACCATTATCAAATCGGGAATCTTGCGAATGCTGCCCAACAAGTGGCTCACTCCTCGCCCCGCCCTCGCCAGTATCGATGCTTCGAGGGCCGACTAATCCTTCGCTTCGAGGTGCTCAACTCCTGCCCGCGGGACTTTGGGAGGCCCGTCGAGGAAATCTTTCTTCAGGGGCAAATACCGCCCGGGTTCGGCATTCACCGCGGGACGCTCAAAAGGTATCGTTGAGCTTGGATTCAATGTCGGGTTTCATTAGTATAGTAGGGAGTGTATGAAATGTGACTCATCGGTCTCCCAGGAGACAATTTCAGAGGAGGGATGGTCGGTCTATATCGTGAACGCACTTACTATCACCGCGGCGGACAATATGGCAGCCCTGGAGATCAGCGGCATAGGCATGGGTGTGGTATTTGCCGTGCTCGCCTCCCTGTGGCTGGTACTGATCCTGCTTCACAGGTTTTTCGGGGAGGAGCCCGCAGCGTCGGAGGCGGAACCCACCACGAGCGTGGCCCAACCGATCGTCCCACCGACGACGACCGTCGCGGAACCCATGGATACCCGGATACCCGCCGTGGTCACCGCGGCAGTGATTCATTCACTGGGACGGGTACCCGAAGGCATCGAGATCCGCCGGGCTGCGGGGCCATCGACCGATCGGCGCCGCACCGCCGCCCTGGTGGCGGCAGCCCTCACGCAATTGGACGAAACCCCCGGGCGCATAGACGTCCGGAAGGTATGAGAGGAGCAACCCACGTATGAAGAAGCAGCTCAGAATCACCGTGGATGGCGAAGAATTCGAAGTGACGGTCGAGGAAGTAGGTTCCGAAAGCGGAAGTTCGGCCGGCCCGAGGCCGAAGACCGAACGCGCGGCTCCGCGGCCCCAAACGGCCCCGAGCCCCGAGCCCAAACCGGAACCGGCAGCAGCACCGAAGACCGAGCCCGCCTCGGGTGGCGCCGCGGGATCCGAGAAAGTATTGGCTCCCCTGGCCGGCACCATTCGTCAGATCATGGTCTCAGTTGGTGACGAGGTATCCTCCGGAGATACGCTGCTCACCCTAGAGGCCCTGAAACTGGAGAACGAAATCGTCGCTTCTACGGCCGGCAAGATTGCCAGCGTCGACGTTCAGATCGGCGAAAACGTGGAAAGTGGCGCCGTGCTGGCCACCATCGAGCCGGCCTGATCGAACTCGAAAGGAGGTCGAGATGAGCACTCAACCCGTCGGAATCACCGACACCACCTATCGCGATGCCCATCAATCCCGCATGGCTACCCGGATGACCACGGCCGACATGGTTCCCGTCGCCCGCGACATGAATGAGATCGGCTTTTGGGCTCTCGAAATGTGGGGCGGCGCGACCTTCGACAGCGCCATGCGCTTCATCAAGGAAGATCCCTGGGAGCGGATTCGCATCCTGCGAGAGAATATACCGGATACCAGATTCATGATGCTTTTGCGCGGTCAGAATATCCTCGGTTACCATCACTATCCCGATGACGTGGTGACCGAATTCGTACACGCCGCGGTTCGAAACGGTATCGATACGATACGCATTTTCGACGCCCTAAACGACGTACGGAACATGGAAGTCGCAATCGAGGCCACCAAGGAAGCCGGGGGCCACGTGCAGGCTTCGGTGGTCTACACCATCAGTCCGGTGCACGACATCCCACACTACGTGGAGACGGCCCGGGAACTGCGCGATTTGGGCGCCGACTCCCTGTGCATCAAGGACATGGCGGGAATTATGACCCCGTATATGGGCTACGACCTGGTCAAGGAGCTCAAAAAGGAACTGGATATGCCCATCGACGTCCACTCCCACATGACCAGTGGTATGGCGGCCATGACCTACCTCAAGTGCATCGAAGCCGGTGCCGACGTAGTGGACTGCTGTTTGAGTTCCCTCTCCGGCGGAACCGCACAACCCCCAACCGAGACCATGGTGGCGGTGCTGCAGGAGACGGACAGGGATACCGGATTGAACCTGGAACAACTCTCGGAGATCAACAAGCATTTCGCGGCAATCCGCGAGAATTACAAGGAATTCCTCACCCAGGCGGACACGGAGCCGAGGGCTCTGATCTACCAGATACCCGGCGGAATGCTCTCCAACCTCCGCTCGCAGCTCAACGGCCAGGGACTCTCCGATAAGTACGGAGAGGTGCTCGAAGAGGTGCCGCGGGTGCGGGCCGAGATGGGATATCCGCCCCTGGTAACACCGATGAGCCAGATAGTGGGAACCCAGGCGGTATTGAACGTCGCCACCGGAACGCGCTACGGCGTGAAATCCAAAGAGATTCGCGATTACGTCCGCGGTCTCTACGGACGTCCTCCCGCCCCGATATCCGATGAAATCAGGGAGAAGATTATCGGGGACGAAGAGGTCATCACCTGCCGGCCCGCCGAGCTTCTGGATCCCATGCTGGAAAGCGCCGCCGACGAGATATCCGAGTACATTCAGCAACCCGAGGATATCCTTTCGTACATCCTGTTCCCACAACCCGCCCTGGAATACTTCAAGTACCGTAACGAACACGGAATCAAGATCTGATCCTCACAATCCGGGGATAATAAGCGGAGGGGTCCGACGATCGTCGGACCCCTCTTTCATTCCCGCAAAGGTGTGACGGGATTCATTCCTCCCGAAGCGTCGCCTCATAACCCGCCTCGGATATGGCGCGGGCTATCTGGTCCGCCGAAGCTTGCGCGTCGTCGAAGTCGACGCGAACCAGCTTGTCCGCGAGATCGACGTTGACGATGGATACCCCGGGCAGGGCCCCCGCGGCGGTTCGAACCGTCGAGGCGCATCCCTCACAGGCCATATCGGGCACAGAAAAGGTTGCCGTACGCATGTCAGCACCTCCCCTCAGACGAAGCGATCGTGCCTTCCGGTTTGCGATGACGAGGAAAGCGAGGGCGCCCAGAGTGGTCGCTACCGCGAGCGCCACCGCCAACGGGTATTGTGACGCGAGGGGCAGCGAGGGATGGGTATTGAGGACGTAATCGGAGAAGTCATTCAGCAAAAACCAGCCCGCCGGCACCAGTAACGCGTACCTGCCGGGCGGATATAGGGCGCCGTACGCCATCGCCTCGATGATCATGCCCACGTGACTCCAAAGCAATATCGCGCTCAAAGGATCCGTGGCCGCGCCCAGTGTTCGGGCGTGGCTCAAAATGGCGACCGTCCATATCCCGTACTTCAGGGCCGAAGCCCATGCCAGGGCATCGAGCGGGCGCGAGGGTTTTCCCCGCACGCGCATCCACAATGCCGCGGCGACGAAAAGTGCCGCCAGGGGACAATCCGGAACCACGGGCCAAAGGTAAGCCGGAGTCCCCATCAGATGTCTCCAATACCACAGGATTCCCACTGCAAAAGAGACTGCGTTTATGCCGGCGACGACCGACATGACCACGCGATTGGATAACGCCGAGCGCAAAGAACTCACCGAAGAACCTCCATATCATCTCGTCTCGAAACCGGTAGCCAGGACTTCCACATCCACGGTCTCCGAATAGGTCACCGAGAAATACCGGGAGCTGCCGTCGGGAAAGCGCCAGCTGTAGCGGAGATTCACAGCGCCTTTCACTTCGAACCGACCGGGTCGCTCCCACAATACCGAAAACTCCTCGCCGGGATAAAACTCCATACGGAGATCCTCGACTTCTTCGGGTACGTCCTCGATCCCCGCCTCGACGCGGTAGTTCGCCCGGCGACCCGTCATCCAGCTTTTCGGCCCGAGGATTTCTATCTCTGGTACGATCTCCTCGGCGGTATTGCAATCGAACACCCGCTCCCCTTCTTCATCAATTACCCATTCCTTGGTCCGTAACACCTCTCCGGACTCTGTGAGGGACGCCACCTCCACCTCGTGCGCTTGCCCCCCGGACAAATCCACTTCCAGCTCGTCGCGAACTCCACCCGTATTTTGCGCCACGTCCTCCCCGTCCACTTCCCACTCCCATCGATCGTGGACGAGACGACGATCCTTCTTCAGAGTGGTATTCTTGTTGCGGTAGATGGCGGTAATGTTCGGTATTTCCTCTTCTTCGCCGTCTCGCCGTTTTTCCGTCTCGGACGCCCGCGGACTGAATGCCGAAAACAAATCGAACAGGGCATCCGCACCGCGACCCAAAAAATGTCCCAATCCTCGCCCGGGATCGGAGACATCATTTGCTCCCAGCTCCTCGGCGACCGCCCGGGCCACCTCCTCGCGCTCCCCGAGATCACCACCCAGCGGAACGAATACTTCCCGGTGGGCTCCGACCGGGTAGGTCGCGGAATCGACTTCCGTCCACCAATCGTTGTCCCCGACCGCCGGTCGCACCAGTTGCCACCAGTTCGGCGCCGTCACCACGATCGAGGACACGTCCGCCCGGGGTCGCGGTACTTCCCGGAGCCGGTCGTTAACCGGGATCTCGAGGTCGCCATCGTCCCAGGGAATCTCAACCGTCACGGGCAGCTGTGCCCTCAGGATTTCATCACCCAAGTGCCTTTGCTGCCGCAGCCAACCCACCCCCGCCTGCCGAGCGCCGCGAGCCGCTCGAGGTATGACATATTCCCCGAGAAACTTGCCGGCGCGCCGTCGAAGAAAATCCAGGATCACGGATCTCAGATCGGTGCCGATGGGCACCTCGTCGAGTATTCCATCAAGCAGCACCTCGCCTGCCCGCGCCATCGTGTAGTAACTGCGCGCCGAAATCCGGGCCGCCAGGTAATCCATATAACCCCGGGGCAGCCCGGCCAGCATAGTCTCTTTTGCGACATCGTCCCCGGATACGGAACGTGCGTCGGCGAAGCGGTCACCCAACCGCGAGGGATAGCGGCGCGCGAGCCAGCCGAAATAGTCGCCGCTACTTTCGGGTACCAGCGACATTCCCTCCTCCAGGAGGTATCGGTGATACAGAGGCTCGAAGAGATCCCTGGTCCTTTTGACCAGGTATTCCATGCCTCGCAGATCTTGTGGGAACGCCCAGCTCGGCTCTCCGGTATTCCTCGTCATTCCCAGGCGCAACCGGTGCGATTCCACTTCTCCGGCCACTCTCAACGTCAGGGCGACCTCGGCCCCGATGGCGCCTAAGTGAGGCGAGGCGACGAAGATAACCCGCGTCTTCGTCTCCCTCCCCGCCAACCAACGTCGTACCGGTAGCGCCGCCGCACCCAGGGCCACCACGGCCTCGGCGCGCGGAGCGCGGGCCTCCAGCGTCTTCGAGGCCGCCGACCAATCGTCTCCCAGATCCACTACCTCCACTGGCCCGACCGCATCCGCGAGAGTTCCCTCCAACGTGTCGACGACGGTGTAGGGGGGAGCCGTGAGAACCAGCACCTCGCCGGAAAACTCCTCCGAGGCCTCGGCGAGGGGGGCGGGATGTATGGAAAGCAACAGAACCGACACCAGACAGATCAGGGCGCAAGTCCTCATCGGACATCCCCTCCCCCGTGGGCATCTGCGGGCGAGGTCCCGAGGTTTTCGATGCGCAACACCGCTGCGGGCCGCGCCTCCTCGAGGCGTTCTGCCAGGATTTCTCGCCATGATTCCTCGTCCTCTGTCAGGGAGAACTCGTCTCCGTCCGGAACGATACCCACCGCGTATCCCTCATCCACCGGGATCTCGACGTGCCGCCGCCCTATCTCCACCTGCACCACGCGGTCCGTCGACACGCCACAAACGGCCAGGGGCAGCTCGGTGAACGCGGGACTCCTCTCGAAGATGTCCATCTGAGCCGGGAAGTCCCCAAACGCTCTCTGCGCTTCCGCCTGCACCGTCTCCCCGGACGAGAGAGTCTGGCGTACCACCAGGCATCCGCGCCCCGTCTCCGGCTCCGGCTCGCCGGAGACTCGCTCCGTCCAGGCGACATCTTCTCCCCCACCGTCGAAGACCGTGCGGGCATCCATCGTCACGAAAACCCGTTCTTCCTCCTCCGAATCATCCGCCCCCGCGCCGAGATACTCGGGCAGGGACGTACCCCACCAAATCAAAGCCACTACCGCCAATACCACGAGTGAACATAACCATGCCGATCTCACTGGGCTCACCATCTCGAGGGCCGTTTACCATATCTTACCATATCGTTGCTGAAGGGCAATCCCGTATGTGGTGGGAGGGAGGCGAGTTGAGACATCCAAATCCCGCCGGCGGGAATCGCGGGCGGGGAGAGGACAACTACCGCCCCGGAGGGATCGAGGCGGTACCTATCGATCGGAAGATTGATCCTCTTTCATGGAGGGATGGGTTGAAACGTAGAAGCGAACCAATTCCTCGACAATTTCGTCGCGCTCCAGGTGCGCCGTTAGCGCCCGGGCGTTGCGATGGGCGGTGATGTACGCGGGCTCGCCGGTCAACAGGTAGTAGGCTATCTGTTGCACGGGATCGTAGCCGCGCTCTTGCAGGGCAGTATACATCAGATACAGGGCCTCCGCGAAATCTTCTCGCGTCGGCGCGGACTCCCCTTCTTCTATTATCCTGGTATCCTTAGAATTGCGTTCAGTCACCGGCGTCCCTCCTCGTGCTAATCCTTTCGCCCCCCGGAGGCCAACTCCTCCCGACCATCTCCGACATAAAAATGATTCAACCGCGCCTCCGCAATAGATCGCTGAAGGTCAGGGCATTCTCGGGGGCGTAATCGGCGTAACAGTTGTTGAACATCACGTAGGTGGCCTCGGTCTCTTCCGCCAGATCTCGTATCGGCGCGAGCAGCTCGACGAGTTCCTCATCGTCGTAGCGATAGCGAAACCGTTCCGCCGCGGTGGCCACGCGCGCTCTCCAGTTCTCGGTGTTTCTGCCGTGGAGCCGCACATATCCGACGCGCGAGGTCGGGGCCACAACGGTGGGAATCGAATCGGAACCCACCTGGGGTTCGTCAACGGTGACCAGACCCAGATCCAACCGCGACAGGAATTTCCGGGTGGACCGGAATACCTCGTCGCGAAACCAGGACCTGTGACGAAACTCCACCACGGCCTCGGTTTCCTCGAGAAGCTCGGCCGCCCGGTACAACCAGGCGAGATTGCCCCGCAGTTCCCCTCGATCGGTGGCTCTAAACGAGGGAGGAAATTGTAGAAGTACCACGCCGAGCTTGTCACTCACCCGAAGCGGCTCTATGCCCTCGAGGAAACGCGCGAAGGACTCCCTTACCAGATCGGCATCCGGATTACCCCGGGCATCCACGTGGCTTTTCAAATCCTTCGGCAGTCGATCGGCCTTTACCCGGTGGCCCGTCATCGCCGCGAAGGCCTTGACGTGAAACGTGAAATTCTCGGGAGTCCGTTCAACCCAGTTTTTTGCGTAGCGGGCCGGTGGAAGTGCGTAAAAGGTGGAATCGACCTCGACCGTGTCGAAATGCTCCGAGTAGTATCGCAACAAACCCTCCGGCGATCGTACGTCGGCCGGATACCAGGCTTCGACCATGGATTTGTCCGCCCAGGAACAGGTGCCAACTCGAATCATGCTTCACCCCCGGATTCTTGCGTACTTCCTCAGCGATCCCAGCGTGCCGGATAGCGGGCCCGCCCGAGCCCCCCGCACGCGGGAAACCAAAGTAGCGCCTGGATCGTGGCGAGGATGACCAGACTCGACGGCCAGAAACCGGGCAATGCGCCCTCCATGATGGGAAGGCGGGCCAGCCAGTGGCTCCAACCGCCTATGGCCGAAAGCGCGAGTATCCACGCCATCCAGCGAAAGTTCTTCTCCCCCGTCCGCCGAAACAAGGTACCGTAACCCAGCGCCAGCAGGGTATATACCGGAGGATTCCACTCGGCGGCCAGCGACCAGGCCGGGCCGATGACGTCGAATCCCCGACCGGCGGCCCAAAACAGCCCGAGCGGTACGGCCACGGCGCCGAGGACGGTCAGCACCCCCGTAATGGGACCCCAGCTGATCCGCATCATCGGCCTGGGCGTCACCGGAGAGGCCGGCGCCATAGTACGCATGATCCTAAATAGGGCATAGATGAGAAAGGACCACAGGTATATCCCGGCGACGGGGCCGGCGAGCAGCGTAGCCCAGAGGCTCGGTACGGAATCTCCCGGGGACAACGGCTGCAGGGTGGCAACCGCGCTCCCCACGACGCGGAGTCCGAGAATGATTATCATCACACCGCTCCAAAAGCCCGGACGATTCAACCACTTCCACACGCCCCAAAGGAGGGCCGCAACCGTCAGGATCAAACCCAGGGTGCGCAATTCCCCGGGAACTCGAGCCATGTAGCCCGGGAACAACGCCGGGCCGAAGAAATCGGGAGAGGCCAGGGAGCCGCGCAAGAACCACCGAACGAGGGGTGCCACCAGCGGCAACTGCAACATCACGCCCCCGCCTCCCCGGCCGGACCGGGTCCCGGCCGCCAAACTCCACGCCCCAGGAAACGATCGTATCCGGACCATTCGCCCAGGGGGGTGTCCTCGCCCACGGCGAGGATTTGCCCCACTTTGCCGCTGAGCATGTCGGCGTGGTGAAGGGCCACGGCCTCGGCGGTTTGGGGCAGGATGGGTGCCCCGTACTCCCGCTCGCCGTGATGACTCAAAAGTAGATGCCCCAGATGAAGTGCCCGGTCCCCGCAAAGATAGTCTGTGTCCCTCAGCCAATCGCACAACATCTCGTAACCGAGCACCACGTGCCCCACCAGGCGCCCCCGCGACGTGTAGTCGATATCCACATCGTAACTATACTCTTCGATCTTGCCGACGTCGTGGAGTAGGGCCGCGGCGGTGAGGATTTCCCAATCCAGCCGATCTCCCCCGGGCCGCCCTCCTCGCAGGGCGGCCAAAACCTCGAGGGAGTGTTCCAGGAGACCGCAAAGATGTGCGTGGTGTATTCGTTTGGCCGCCGGCGCCCGGGTGTAACGTTGATAGAATTCCGGGTTCCCGAAAACCTCCAGGAGAAAACGGGCTACCGGTCCCCGGGGGAGTTCCTCGATTGCCGCCCACAGTTCCCCCTCCATCTCCTCCAGGGGGCGGGAACTCGCGGGAATGAAATGTTCCGGCCGCGCCTCTTCGACCTCGAGGGGCCGGATGTCTTCAACGACCAGCTGAAGGGAACCGCGGTAGTCATTGACCTCCGCATCGATCCAAACGGGATCGCCCTTTTGGAAAGTCCCCGCCAACTCCTCGGCGCGCTCCCAGACTCTTCCTTCGATGAATCCGGTCTTATTCCTCAACTTCAGGTGCAGGAACGCGCCCTTGCTGGGATCCCGGAAGGGGCGGAGGTCTTTGACCATCACCGCGAATATCCCGTCGATCCGTTGTCCCTCTTCGAGCTCCGGAATCGATATGATACGGGCGCCCGGGTCGCTCATCCTTCCGGTACCTTCTCGCCTCCGAAGCTTTCCCAGCTGACGATTTCCTCGAAATCCTTCCGTCGCTTGGGCTTCGGGGAAGCGGCGGGGTATCCGAGGGGCAGGAGTGTAACGATCTTCTTGTCCGCGGGTACGCCCAAAATGCGCTTGGCCTCCTCCTGATCGAATAATCCGATCCAACAGGTTCCCAGGCCGAGGTCCTCGGCGGCGAGAGTCATATGATCCACGGCTATGGCGACGCCCACCGCGTAGGATGGTACGTCACAGGTCATCATCCTATCGGGATCCGTAGCCACGGCCGCGATGATCACCGGCGCCTCACCCACGAAGCCCTGTCGTCCCGCTATCTCCGACAATTCTCCACGAAGCTGTGCGTCGCGGACTACCACGAAATTCCACGGCTGACGGTTGGAGGCGGAGGGCGCCAGGCGGGCCGCCTCGAGCACTTTTTCCAATAACTCCTCGGGTACCTGGTCCGCCTTATACGCCCGCGTGCTACATCGGGATCTTGCCAATTCGAGAAAAGTATTCAATTCTATCCCCCCATCGACTTCCTATGTCCATTTGCACTGGTTTTCAGCTTCCACCCGGGGATATGAGTTCCTCCCCGGAAGCGCCCGATAATTCCGGCCTCAATTCGCGACAGGCACCGCTAACAATCCGGGAAATGTCGGTCGATACATAAAGTACAGGGAGAAGAAGTCTCCGCCCCGGGGATCCTCAAATCCCCGATGGATCCCGCTTCCCCCGGCCGAGGCTAGCCCAGGGATCCAGCGGGGATTCCACTCCCTAGAGGGAAGACCGGCAAACCCGGTACACTTCCACACCCGCGGGTGGATCCCCGACACCGGATCCACCCGCATTCTCGATCAGCGGCAACCGGGGCATCCGGAGCAGCTCCTGGTGGAGCAGGCTTCGCCCCCGCCGTGCGCCCCGGAGCGGTGCACGGTGGTAATCCTTTGGCGCACCTCGGAGCAATTGCAGTCGGGGCAGGGAACCGTGTCCCGCTGGCTCATGGTAACGAAAGCGGAAAACTCCGCACCGCAGTGGGGACACACGTAATCGTATGTCGGCAATTTCGACACCTCCGTTAGGTTTATGATAACTCGAGTTTGTCCGATCGGGATACCCGAAGATTGGATCTCGAAGACAGTGCCCCCGATACCCCCCGGGGCATAAAGCGCGTACTCCCATTCTCACCGAACAACTTTCATCCCATTCGCGATTTGGAGTAGAATCCGGTTAGAATGAATTCAGTGGAGGTGCTTTATGGCTGACAAGAAATCCGTAACGGCAAAAATGGTGGACGGACGCCCCGTCGCCACTGTAGGAGAGCACACGGTCAGCATGCGCGAGGACGAAGCGAGCCCGGTGGACCTCCTCGTGGTAAGTCTCGCGGGCTGTGCCTCGCTCACCCTGCAGGCCATCCTCGAGAAGAAGCGGATAACGGTGGAAGAACTCGACGTCGATATCGAGGCGACCTACTCCGAAGATCGCCCCCGGCGACTCACGAACATGGATATGAAGTTTAGCGTTCGCGCCCCCGGTCTCGACCGGGAAGAACTGGAATCCTCGATGGAGATCGCCGAAAGATACTGCCCCGTCCACCAGACCCTGGTCGGCGGAACTGACATTACGACCAGCGGAGAGATAGTAAGCTGAGTAGTTGAGAGGGGAGAATTCATGAAGACCAACCGGGACAATCTCGTCGAAATGTCGGTGATGGGTGAGATCTCCCACCCGGCCGTCCGGTCCGGGTCACCCTACCGGATCTCCGCGTCGGGGCGGCCCATGGTGTTACCGGCTACCGCCGGCATCACCTACAATGTCCGCGTGGGAGATTCCGCCACCCGCTGGGTGGCCGATCACCTGGAGCCCGCGGTTACCATCAGAAACCGTACCGGTGAACGGGGCTCCGGAGATAACGCCGGATTGAACGTACTCGCCTGCATCGGAAATGCGGCAACCGCGATTTCCGGCAAGGCCGAAGGAGACACGGGAACCGTGACCGGCAAGCACGGCGGCGCCGAGCACGTCATAATCGACTTCAGCCGCGAGACCATGGAAAAGATGGCACCCGGCGATAAGGTGCTAGTCCGCTCTCGGGGACTGGGTCTGAGCTTCGATGATTATCCCGACGTGGGGGTCTTCAATCTCGATCCGGATCTCCTGGATGCCTGGGGAATCGAGGAGGAGGCCGGGACCCTCCAGGTACCGGTGACCCACATGATCCCCTCGGCCGTAATGGGCTCTGGACTGGGACAGGATAATACCTTCAAAGGAGACTACGACATAACTCTCTTCGACGAGGATACGGTCGCAAAACACCGTCTCGATCAGCTGCGCCTGGGAGACATGGTGGCCATAACCGACGCCGACCATCGCTTCGGCCGGATATTCCGTCGCGGATTCGTCTCCTTCGGAATAGTCATACACGGCGGCTCAATCATAGCCGGACACGGTCCGGGGGTGACCTCGCTCCTCGCGGGTTCTACCGATACGTTGGTGCCCGTCGTGAACTCTCGCGCGAACATTTCCTCCATCCTCGGATTGCGCGACGACATCTAGATCCATATGCGACACTAAGAGAAGATGGGGCGGCCCGGGTCTCCGCCCCATCGTTACCATTTCACCGTGTCGCGAGGCTTCACGCTCCCTTTATAACCGCCCGGGGGCGAAGCCGCACCACTCGCCGGGTAATTCCCACGTCCGCCAGGGTGGCGACCACATCTTCGATGTCCTTGTAGGCGGCCGGCGCCTCGTCCAAAACCCTGTGCGGCGCCACTCCGCCGTAGATTACCTCACCCAGCTGCCGATGCAATTCATCCACGTCCACGCTGCGGCGAGCCTGCGTGCGCGACATGACTCGGCCGGCTCCGTGATTGACCGAGTGGAAGGTCTCTGCGGTGTAGTGTGTACCCACGAGTACGAAAGAAGAGGTTCCCATACTTCCGGGTACCAGCGCGGGATGACCCGTCTCGCGATATCGCGGTGGATTATCCCCGTGCCCGGGGGGCAGAGCCCGGGTGGCCCCCTTACGATGTACCAGGGTCTTCCTCCCTCGATGTCTTTCGAACTTGGCCATGTTGTGGGCCACGTCGTAGACGACGGCCAGCCCCGGCACCCACCCGATGACGTCATCGAAGGCCCGCCGAACCTGATAGGTCATCAGTTGGCGGTTGGCGAAGGCGTAATTTGTGGCGCACGCCATGGCGGCGAGATAGTCCCGGCCCGGCCGGGAACCGATGGGCACGCAGGCCAGACCCTTGTTGGGCAACGCTATTGAGTACGACTGAGCGGAACGGGCCATGAGTTTGGTATAATGCCCGCAGATTTCGTGACCGAAGCCCCTGCTCCCGGTGTGGATCATCACCGTTATCTTTCCCGGATAAAGACCGTAAGCGGCGGCCGTAGCGGCATCGTAAACTTCGGCCACCTCACCTATCTCGATGAAGTGATTGCCGCCACCGATGGTAGCCAGCTGGTCCGCCCTCTCGCGAGCCTTCGCGGTGACGGCACCCAACCGGGCGCCACCCAAAGCCCCGGATTCCTCCGTGGCCTCCAGGTCTTCGGATCGGCCGTAACCGGCTTCCACCAGCGCCGCCGCACCCCGGATCACCACCTCTTCGAATCCGACGCCCAGAGATTCGTGGGCGCTCGATTTGCCCACACCCGGAGGTATGCGAGTGGTTATGGCATCGATGAGGGCGCGCAAATCCCCCTTCTCGATCCCTTCCGAGTCCAATTCGGTGGCAAGAAGCCTAACACCACAGTTGATATCGTACCCGACGGCTCCCGCCGAGACGATCGACTCCTCCAGATCTTCCTCTTCGGCGCTGACCGCCATGACCCCGCCTATGGGAAGGCCGTATCCCTGGTGTAGATCCGGCATCCCCACCACCGGATCGATCACTCCGGGCAGCTCGGCTGCCGCCGCCAGCTGATCGAGGGCGCCTTTCTCCAGGTATTGTTCCTTCAGGCGAGGGTTCATATACACCACCGCATCCACGCGCATGGAACCGCTTTTGGCTATTCTCCATCGGTTTTGGCCGTCCGCGGTTATCCCCTTCACTGCATACACCTCCAAAATGAGAAAACTTTCGAAATAAAAGACGTCCAGGGGATCGATGTTTCATCGAAAACGTCGCGCCGCAGCCTCGTATTCGCCAAAAGCCCACGCCGGTCCTTCGCGAAACACCCGGGGAACTCGGCCCGTCCCCGTCCGACGGGCGATACCCCGGGGTGCGACTTTAGCAGTGGATGAATCTACCCTCTACCACTGGCCTTCATGGCTCTATTCAACAGCGGCAACAAGATCGACGCGACGATTATCCCACTTCCGGTTTGACCCAGATTTCCGTAGAATTCGAATAGTGCGAAGCCCTCGCCGAAGATGAAATACGCCGCAGCGCTGTAGCCGACGACCGTAATCAGGGCCCCGGCCACCATCGCTCCGACGTTGCGGAGATTGACGCGCACACCCTGCGCCAGATATCCCACCACCAAAGCCGTGAGACCCTTGATTAGGAAACTGGGCAGCGCCCACGCCGGCCAACCGGCCAACACATCCGCGAACATCGATCCTATCGCCGCCGCTGCCGCCGCTACGGTGGGACCGAGCAGGATGGCCGCGGCGTAAATGAATCCGTCCCCGAGATGGTAGTAACCTCCGATTCCCGGAACCTTGATGTAGGCGGTAGTCACAGCTATGACCGCTCCGAACATTGCACCCCAGATCAACTTTCGTCGGCCGTCGCCAAACCGCGAGGTGCGATCGTCGGCGCGACCACCTTTGGTATCCAAAGGTATCACCCTTTCTGAAAAAGGTGAGACGAGGCACGATCCCCTTCGGGGGGATCTGGAGGGATCGAAGGAGCGAAGACGGGAGCGCTCCTTCTCAAGCTCCGCCTCCTCCCAATCAGACTGTACTGTCGGTTCCGGATTCTGACCGGATCTACCGATGAGGCTGATGGACTCGTCCCCGCTTTGGGGCTTCACCACCGGTCGGGAATTGAAGGTAG
>JAWODQ010000010.1:0-2831 GCA_046483165.1 Bacillota bacterium
TGTTTCTTGGATACGATGCTGGATTAATGATTTCTAGTGAATTTTTGTAAATATTGATTTGAATGTGAGATGTGGAAAAATAATCACGGTGAGCAATACCATTGAGCACTGCTTCACGCAGGGCATCTTCGGGAAGTTGGAACGACGGCGGCATCCACCACGCGCATAAGTGGTAGGATCAGGCCGCTGATCGATATGGGTATGGCGAAGGTCAAAAGGCGCTTCACCAGGCGCAGCGTATCGAGGGAATCACGTTCCTCGCCGGCATCGGCCCCGGAATCTTCCTCCGAAGCGCGGGATGCGCGATCCCTGTAGTACATCCAAATCAGATAGATCGTGCCGGCGACGGCGCCGGTCGTCGCTCCGAAGGTGGCTCCGGCCGCGGCGTATTCCAAACCGTAGGGAACCAAGACCGCGACCAGGGCGAACATCGTCAGCACCCGGATCACCTGCTCCACCACCTGCGAGGTGGCGTGCGGCGTCATCGACTGCAAGCCCTGGAACCAGCCTCGAAACGCGGACATCAGGGCCACGAAGAAGACCGCCGGGGATAGGGCCACCATGCTGTAGTAGGCGTCGGGATTCTGCCACACCTGCCGCGAGAAATAGGGGCTCACGGCAAACAACACCAGGGAGAAGACGGCACCGAGCCCCATGAGCAAGAAGACGGAAATGCGAAAGACGCGTCGCGCCTCCCCCAGGGACCCGCGTGCCTCGGCCTCGGAGACCAGTTTCGAGACCGCCAGGGGTATCCCCATGGTGGAGAGGACGAGCGCTATGGAATAGATCGAGTAGGGTAGACCGAAGAGGGCCATGCCGTAGGCGCCGGCATCGCCACCACCCATCAACCAGGGCAGCACGAAACGGTAAACGGCACCGAGAACCCGGCTCACCAGGCTCCCGACCATGAGAATGAAGGCACCCCTAAGAAAACTGTCCCTGCGCATATCCCACCCTATTCCCGCATCCGGTGCTAAAGGAGCGAGTCATACGATTCTGGCTCCGTCGGGTCCCACGGCCATCTACGCCCGAAGCATCCTGGCGAGTATCGCTGCTGCGGAACGCGCCGCGCAGAGATCTCCGTTCTCGAGTGGCGCTTCGCCTTCGCGGCGAATGACGATCACGGTCCCCTGCACGCCGTCGGCATCGACGGGTAGGACGTAGAACTCGGGATATTCCTCTTCGGACCAATCCTCGAGGGGTACGACCTCGGCTCCGGAAGTGAGATGGGAAGATGCCACCAATTCTCCGCTCGCGATGCAGCGCTCCACCGCGGGTCCCACCGCGCGGCCGACCATATCTTCATCTATGCCCGCGACCGCCACGACGGCGTCGCGATCGGTGATCGCGATGGCCCGATTTGCGGATTCCGAGAGGGCCTCGGCGGCATCTTGGGCGAGATTGTCAAAACTGGACACCGAGGAAAACTTCCTGAGAATGATGTCGCCCTCTTCGTCGGTGAAAATCTCCAGGGGTTCCCCATCCCGAATTCTGAGTGTGCGGCGAATCTCCATCGGTATCACGACGCGTCCCAGCTCGTCGATCTTCCGCACGATCCCCGTAGCTTTCATGGTGGAATCTCCTTTCGAGGCGCCTGGCCGCCCAGCGGGACGACCTTTGCTATATGCTACCATAACAGCTGCGCCAAAGTCCGTTCAAACTCACTCCCGCAGGGTCGGAATCTCCGCCACCAGATCACGTATCCTGCCCAACTCCGGGGGTTCGGCCCCGGGGCGCGCCGGGCGCAGGGTCACCCGCCGACCGCCACCGAAGTTTCTCGTGGCCGCCGTCAGAGCATACTCCCGCGCAAGTTTTGACCAATCCGGTTCGTCTTCTAGGGACACGATCTCCAACACGAGTTGTCTCCCGTCCTTGGCGATCCTGGTTACTCCACGTTCGGCGGCCACGATGCGAAGCCGAGCAAGATCGACCAGGTTGATCACCGGAGCCGGGGGATCCCCGAAGCGATCCAGCATCTCGTCGAGGAGATCGCGCAGCTTCTCCGTGGAATCCAGATCTCCCAGTCGGCGGTAGAGGGATACCCGCTCCGCGCTCTCGGGTACGAAATTCTCGGGAAGGTATGCATCCACCGGTATCTCCATCACCGGCTTCAATGCCGGCCGCATTCCCTCCCCGCGAAGCTCGCCAGCCGCCTCGCGGAGGAAGCGGGTGTAGAGCTCGAAGCCCACGGCGAGCATGAAGCCGTGTTGCTCCGCCCCCAGGACATTCCCGGCACCCCGGATCTCGAGATCTCGCTTTGCCAGGCGGAACCCGGATCCCAATTCGGTAAACTCCCGGAGTGCGTGCAGTCGCTCCGCCGCGGGTCCCGTGAGCACCTCTCCCGATCTGTAGGTTAGATAGGCGTAGGCAAGTCTGTCCGAGCGACCCACCCGCCCGCGCAGCTGGTACAGCTGGGCCAGTCCCAGGCGGTCGGAATCTTCGACGATCAGGGTGTTGGCCGCCGGAATGTCGAGCCCGGATTCTATTATGGTGGTGCAAACCAGGACGTCGAGGTCCCCCTCGGAGAAAGACTCCATGGTGTTTTCCAGGTAACTTTCGGGCATCTGGCCGTGGGCGACTCCTATGCGGGCCGAAGGCACCATCCGTTCCACGCGACGCACCGCGACGTCCATACTCCGTACCCGGTTGTGCACGTAGAAGACGCGCCCGCCGCGTTCCATCTCGCGGTGCAGGGCATCGGCCACCAGGCGGGAATCGTACTCCATCACGTAGGTCACCACGGGCAGGCGATCTTCGGGAGGCGTCTCAATCATGCCGATGTCCCGGATACCCGACAAAGCCATGTGCAGGGTTCTCGGTATCGGGGTGGC
>JAWODQ010000124.1:0-16461 GCA_046483165.1 Bacillota bacterium
CTCGCTTCTGAACGCCCTGTTGGGGCGCGAGCGAGCCATCGTGACGGACGTGCCCGGCACCACGCGGGATACCGTGGAGGAAGAATTGATACTTCAGGGGATCCCGTTGATACTGGTGGACACCGCGGGCATCCGCGAAAGTGGAGACGATGTAGAGCGTCTGGGGGTGCAGCGAGCCCGGGAGGCGGCGCGGCGGGCAGAGCTCATCCTGGTGGTTCTCGACGACTCCAACGGGTTAACGAAAGAGGACCGCAGCATCGTCGCGAGCCTTGATGATGGGCCGGCGACGGTCATCGTCGTGAACAAGACGGATTTGCGGGGAGGTGCGGTGCCTCTCACCCAGATCCGCGAGATGGTGCCCGACGCCCCCATCGTGCGCACCTCCGCTTTGACCGGAGAGGGGCTCAATGCCCTGGAGGAGACGGTGGCGAATTTGGTCCTGGGGGCCGGCGGCGCGCCGGGAGGCGAAGCCGAGGGAGCGGTGCTCACAAGTGCGCGTCACGAACGCGCTGTGGCGGCCGCCGGGGAATCCGTATCGGCCTTCGTCGCGGCGCTTCGGGCCGGCATGCCTGTGGATGTGGCCTCCATTGACCTGCGAGAAGCCATAGAACATCTGGGCTACATCACGGGAGAATCGGTGACGGAGGATCTACTGAGCAACATTTTTGCCAATTTCTGCGTGGGGAAGTGAGGCCGAGACTTCGTGGAACTCGCAAGGTGCGGAGACAATGCGATGCCAAAGGACCACTGTGCACCTTTAACGCGGGAGCACGCGCCCACTCTACGGGGGATGGGTGCAGCCTCGGCTTATGGTAACATCTGCCAGGGAGAATTCGACGAGGCTCCTCTTTACCGCTCGGGTGGTGTTTATCATTGAATGCTCGAAATGAATACGATGTCGTGGTCGTGGGTGCCGGGCATGCGGGTTGCGAGGCCGCCCTGGTAGCGGCTCGGATGGGTGTGAGGGTACTGCTGATGACCCTCAATCTGGATAGCGTGGGAGCGATGCCCTGCAATCCGGCCATCGGGGGCCCGGCCAAGGCGCAGCTGGTTGCGGAGATTGACGCCCTGGGCGGCGAGATGGCCCGCGCCATCGACGAGACCTATCTGCAAATGCGGGTACTCAATACCGGCAAGGGCCCGGCGGTGCGGGCATTGCGGGCCCAGGCGGACAAGAGAGAGTACTCTCGCCGCATGCTGGAGACGGTCATGTCGCAACCCGGGCTCACCGTGCGCCAGGGACTGATAGATCGAATCGAGGTCGAGGAGGGAAGAGTTCTTGCGGTGCACACGCGGACGGGAGTTCGTTTCCCCACCGCGACGGTCGTGCTGGCCTGCGGCGTCTATCTCGAGGGCAGGGTGATCACCGGAGACTACGCCTACGAGTCGGGGCCGGGAGGCCTTCTGCCGGCTCGCGGCCTGTCCGCGAACCTGGCAAAACTCGGGCTCGATCTTCACCGTTTCAAGACGGGAACCCCGCCGCGGCTTCTCGCGGACAGCGTGGACTACGATGAGATGGAGCGCCAAGAGGGAGATCCCGTTCCCCGCGCCTTTTCATTTATGTCCCCGGTACACGATCCGGACGGCGAAGAAGAGATCCCCGAGCGCGAGCAATTCCCGTGCTGGTTTACCAGGACGACCCCGCGAACTCACGAATTGATCCGGGCCAACATTCACCGCGCTCCTCTGTTCGATGGCTCCATCGAGGGCCGAGGTCCTCGGCACTGTCCTTCGGTCGAAGATAAGGTTATGAGATTTCCCGATCGCGATTCGCATCCGATCTTTTTGGAACCCGAGGGGCGAGATAGCCGGGAGCTTTACGTCCTGGGGCTTTCCACCAGTCTCCCCGAAGACGTACAGGAAGAAGTCCTGGATACTATCCCGGGACTTCGCAGAGCACAGATCGTTAGGGCCGGTTACGCGATCGAGTACGATTACCTCGATCCCCGCCAGCTTCGCCCGACGCTGGAGACGAAGGCTATTGAGGGACTCTTTTCCGCCGGGCAGATCAACGGCACCTCCGGGTACGAAGAGGCCGCCGCCCAGGGCCTGGTCGCGGGCATCAATGCCGTCGCCCGGCTTCGGGAAGATCCCCCGCTCATCATCGATCGATCGGAGGGGTACACCGGGGTCCTCGTCGACGACTTGGTCACGCAAGGAGTCGAGGAACCCTACCGGATGCTGACCGCCCGGGCCGAGTACCGGCTGCTGTTGCGGCAGGGAAACGCGGATTTGCGATTGACGGAAAAAGGGTATCGCCTCGGTAGCGTGGGAGAGGCCCGCTACCTCAGGATGAAACGTCGCCGGGAGCTGATAGAAGAAGAGATGGGCTTTTTGCGCTCCACCAGGCTGCACCCGGGAGAGGCCGAAGTCGATGTCTACCTGGAATCCGTGGGGACTTCGCCGCTTAAGGAAATGTCGTCTTTGGAAGAGATCTTGCGACGTCCGGAGGTGGATTACGTCGGTCTCATGCGGGCGGCGGGAATAGATCGCGGACCCGCTCCGGCGGTTCTCGATGAGGTGGAGATTCGAATCAAATATGCGGGATATATCGACAAGCAGTGGGACATGGTGCAACGTTTCCTCCGCTCGGAGCGCCGCCGCATCCCCAAGGACTTGGATTATGCCAAAGTCTCCGGACTATCGGTTCAGGCCCGGGAAAAGCTGGAGTCGGTGCGTCCCACCTCGATCGGGCAGGCGATGAGGATACCCGGCGTCTCCCCGGCCGACGTGTCCGTCCTTTTGGTCTGGATATCCGGTGGGGGTGGCAATGGATCGCGCGATTCGGGTCGATGAGGTACAAAGCAGCGCTCGGGAGGCCAACGCGCCCATAGGGGATGAATCGGCTCGCCTCCTGGCGCGTTACCTGGATTTGGTTCGCGGCCCCGGGATGAAGATTCGCGTGATATCAAAAGCTACGCGCGCGTCCCTCTTGCGAAGACACCTGACGGATTCACTGGTCGGAGTAGGGATCCTGGACGGCTTGGTGCCGGAGGTCGGGGAGCCGATCGTCCTCGATATCGGAAGTGGCGGTGGTTTCCCCGGAATGGTAACGGGGGTCGCCCGCCCCCGGTGGCAGGTGCATTTGGCCGAGAGCAACTCCCGTCGCGCGGGATTTCTGCTGAGCGTCGTAGAGAGGCTTGGGCTCGCGAACGTGCGGGTCAGGCCCGGCCGGGCAGAAGAGGCCGAGATCCGGGGGTCGCTTGTGACGGCGCGGGCGGTCGCCCCGCTGGATGATCTTCTCCCCGTGGCCCTACGCTGTGTGATCCCCGGAGGCTATCTGGTCTTTTGGAAGGGCGCTTCGGCGGCCCGAGAGCTGGAGAAGGCCGGGCCGGTTATGGATGGGCTGGGACTGACGGTACGTTCCAGGCACAGGTATTACCTCCCCGGCGAGGAGATTTCCCGGGAAATAATCGTCCTCGGGGTTGAAGGATAACACCCGGGGCTGACGAAGGATCGACCGAGGGAGGCGAAGATGTCATTCGATGAGAGATTAAGAGATCCGAAAACCGACCGCCTATTCGAGGCCATGCTGCGTCTGGAGACCGTCGAAGAGTTCTACCAACTCTTCGAGGACCTTTGCACCATCGGCGAGATTAACACCCTCGCGGCGAGATTTCGGGCGGCCGAAATGCTGCACCGGGGAGCCACCTACGACGAGATCGCCGAAGAGACCGGCATGAGTTCGGCGACCATCAGCCGGATCAAGCGATTTCTCCTGTACGGAGCCGACGGTTACGTCCTGGCCCTCGAGCGTCTCGCCGAAGCCGAGGATGCCGAAGATCCCACCGACGATTCCACCCGGTAGACTCCCATCCCCGTTGACGTCTCGGAAGCGGGACGCTATAGTGGGGATTGTCTTTATGGCTTTAGCGTGATAAAGAGATAAAGTAAGGAAGTGACGACCGTTGCCGAAATCCCGTTTACCCTCTTTTGCGAAAAGGCGGCGCGAGACCGAGGTTTGCATGCGAGACGTCTTCCGATCGTGGGGATATGGCGAAATCGATACGCCGGTACTTATGGATTACGAGACCCTGCGTACCGCCGGAAGTAGCGCCGAGGATGTGGCGTACAAGCTGGTCGACGAGGGTGGGCGAATCCTCGTTTTGCGGCCCGACATGACCGCCCCGATTGCGGAGATGGCTTCTCAAAGCTGGTCGGACATTCCCCGCCCGATTCGCCTCTGTTACTTTTCGCGGTTGTTTCGGCGCGGAAACGGAGAGAGGGAATTCTTCCAGGCGGGGGCCGAATTGATCGGCGGCGGGGATGTGGCGGCTGACGCCGAAGTGGTGGCATTGTGTTGCGAGATTCTTGCGGCCGCGGGACTGGAGGACTTTCAGGTAAATCTGGGGCATACTAGCGTTTTGCGGGAGATCTCCAGTTCCCTGGGCCTGGATGAAGGGGAGTCCGCGAGGTTGCGAGCTTCCCTGGCGCGAAGAGACATTGTAGCCGTCGAAAGCCTCCTCGCCACTCTTTCGCCCGATGTGGCGAGAAGGGCGGAGGTTTTGCTTCCGTATCGCGGAGTATTGAGCATGGATGATCTCGACGAGCTTGGCGCCGCCGGGGTGGCTGAGAATTTGGTCGCCAGGATTCGCCGCCTGTTGCAGTGGTTGGAACATTTCGCTCCGAAGACGGCCGTCGGCTTCGATCCTTCCCTGGTGCGCCGGCTGGACTACTATACGGGTTCGGTCTTCGAAATATACTGCCCCGAGACCGGCGATTTTCTCGGCGGTGGTGGGCGTTACGACGGCCTCATGGGTCGTTTTGGAGGCGAGGAGCCGGCCACCGGCTTCGCCCTGGACATGCAGTCGGTGCAATCGGCCGTCGATCTCCGAGAAGACGAGGCCAATGGCGACGAGCTCTGTCTGATACTCACCGAGCGAGAATATCCGGGAGCCGCGGTGCGCCTGGCTCGTGAGCTTAGAGGCCGGGGGTACGCGGTCATCGTAGAGTCGGCGGGAGAAGATATCGTCGATCCCGAGCGGCGCGGAGAAGCCTTGGGCGCCACCACGGTTTACGTCGTCGGTGAGAACCAGCGAGAATTTCGTATGGGCGCGGACGAAGGTGGCGGATCTTGAAGGACGGTGACGAAGTGATCTCTTTCGACGAGTTGACTATAGCCATGCCCAAGGGCCGTTTGGAGCCGAAGGCATGGAGGTTCTTGGAGGATGCCGGGCTGGCGGTACGGGATCGGAATTGGCCGGAGCGTTCTCTCATCGAGGAGGACCGGCAAATCGGTACCCGCTACCTCCTGGTTCGCCCCTCGGACGTCGTGACCTACGTCGCGGAGGGTGCCGCGGATCTCGGCATCGTGGGCAAGGACGTAATCATGGAGGCGAACATGGGGGTCTACGAGGTGCTGGATCTCCAGTTTGGGGGATGTCGTCTCGCCATCGCGGCGCCGAAGAAGTCCATCGAGCCGAAGATGGCTCCCCTCGATTTCTATCGCTCGCGCGGGCGAACTCTCCGTGTGGCGACCAAGTATCCCAACGTCGCGGCACGCTATTTCGAGAACCTCGAGGTATCGGCGGAGATGATTCCGCTTCGGGGTAGCGTGGAACTGGCACCCATGGTGGGAATGGCCGACGTGATCATGGACCTGGTCTCCACGGGGAAGACGCTGGAGACGAACAATTTGGTGATCCTGGAGGAAGTGGCCCAGATAACGGCGCGCCTCATCGTCAATCCGGTGAGCATGAAGGTGAAATCGCGCATAGCGACCTTGCTATCTCGGCTGCGGAATGGTGACCGGGAAGGAAATGGGGGGCTTAAGTGATCTCGTTGATGGAAGCGGGGGAATTCCGGCGCACGTTTTTGGCGGCTGAACGATTCCCCGAGTTGAATCCGAAGGTGGCGGAAGCCGCCGCGGCGGTGCTGGAGGAAGTGCGTCGCGGAGGTGATGCCGCGGTTTCCCGGGCTACAAGACGTTTCGACAAAGTCTCGGTGGAGCCGGGTAGGACCCGGATTTCGCCCGAAGAGATTTCGGAGGCATTGGAGGCGGCGGATCCCTCTCTGATCGAGGCGATAGATTCATCCATCGCCAGGGTGCGGCGATATCACAGGCTCCAGAGGACGCCCGGTTTCGCCGACGTGATGGGCGATGGCACCGTGGCCGGCCAGTTGATCCGACCCCTGGCCCGCGTCGGTCTATACGTGCCCGGGGGGCGGGCGGCCTATCCCTCCTCGCTGATCATGAGTGCCGTGCCCGCGCGGGTGGCCGGCGTGCCGAAGATCGCGGCCTTTACGCCTCCGGGGTCCGATGGCAGGATAGCGTCTGCGGTACTGGTGACTGCGGGACTTCTGGGGATCGAGGAACTGCACCGAGTTGGCGGGGTCCAGGCCGTGGCCGCCATGGCTTACGGTACGGAGACAATCGAGCCCGTGGATAAGATCGTCGGACCCGGGAACAGTTACGTGACCGCGGCCAAGAAGCTGGTATTGGGTGTCGTCGGGATTGATGGCATCGCCGGGCCCTCGGAAGTAGCGGTGATATGTGACGATTCGGCGGATACCGAGAGGGTGGCGTTGGATCTCTTGGCCCAGGCGGAACACGATCCCGAGGCGCGCTGCTATCTGCTTTGTACCGATGAGGCCAAGGCCCGAGAGGTGATGCGCACGTTGGAGCGCGTCGGCCCCGAGATGAGCCGCTGGGAGATCATAAGCGCGGCATTGGAGGATTGGGGTGGTGCGGTGGTTGCTCCCGAAGGGGAACTTTGGGATCTGGTCAACGCCATCGCACCGGAACATCTCAGTATTCAGACGAGGGATCCATGGGCCGGGTTGTCCCGGGTGCAAAACGCGGGCGCGGTCTTCTTGGGATCCGCGACGGCGGTGTCCTTCGGCGATTACAGCGCCGGTCCCAACCACGTGCTGCCGACTGCGGGTACGGCACGCTACGCTTCGCCTCTGAGTGTGGGGGATTTCGTTAAGCGTTCCAGCTATCTGTACCTTTCCGAATCGGCGGCCGGCGGGATCTCGTCGCAGACCTCGCGCCTCGCCGAAGAGGAGGGCCTGACGGCGCACGCCGAAGCGGCGCGGGCCCGCGGGAGCGAGAACACATGAGCCGTTATCGGATCATGGCCCACAATGCGCGCCTGAAACTGGACGCCAACGAGCATCCCTACGGCGTCGCCGAGAATTTGCGGGGTGAAATGGCCAGGCGGCTGGCCCACGTAGATCCATCTCGTTATCCCGACGATTCCTGCGAAGGCGTGCGCGAACTGCTGGGCGAGTATCTCGGGACATCTCCGACCCAGATCATAGTGGGCAGCGGATCCAATGAGGTCATGGTGGCAATCGGCGCCGCGTTTCGCGAAGACGTGGACCGTGTCGTGATCCCTCGACCCACCTTCGGCATGTACCGCGTGGTGGCCACTAATCTCGGGATACCGGTAACGGAGGTGGCAACCGACGATGCATTCCGGTTGGATCCGGACGAGCTGGCTCGCTCAATTCGCGGGAACTCCGCGCTGGTGTTTCTGTGTATGCCCAACAATCCCACCGGGGAGTATTTCCCCGACGAGCTCATAGAGGCGGTACTCGATGCCGGGCCCCGCGCCCTGGTGATCGACGAGGCCTACGGTGAGTTCGGAGGGCGGAGCTACCTCAATTTGGTCGCGAAGGATCCCCGGGTGATAGTACTTCGTACCCTCTCGAAGGCTTTCGGTCTGGCGGGAGTTCGGGTGGGCTATTGCGTCGCGCATCCCGACGTAGCGGGTTCGATCGAGGGAGCCCGGGCCCCCTACAACGTCGGGATCTACAGCCAGGTGGCTGCCGGCGTGGTACTGGAGAACCGAAAGGAGCAGCTCGCCTCGGTGGAGCCGGTGCTACGATCTCGCGAGAAGTTGTTTGCCGGACTGGATTCCGTGGCCGGGATCGCGCCGCATCCGAGCGATGCCAGTTTTATCCTGTTCCGCGTGGAACGCGAGGAGTACGGTATGTCGGCCGAAGAACTCTGGCGTGCGCTTTTGGGCGAAGGCATATCGATCCGCCGCTTCGAGGGTTCGCCGGAACTGGACGACTATCTGCGGGTATCCGTGGGATTGCCCCGGGAGAACGAAGAGTTTTTGGAGAACGTAGAAAGATTGGGGGCCCGAGATAATGCGCGCTTGTGATGAACGCAAGACCACCGAAACCGAGGTTCGAGTATGCTGGGAAACCGACGGTTCCGGCGCACCCGATATCGATACGGGTGTGCCCTTTTTCGATCATATGCTTGAGGCCATGGCCTTCCATGGAGGCTTCGATCTGGATATTTCGGCCCGCGGGGACGTGGAGATAGACGCACATCACCTGGCGGAGGACGTGGGTATAGTCCTGGGACGGGTGCTCTCGGACGGCAGGCCAAAGGAACCCGCGAGATTCGGATGGACCGTCGTGCCCATGGACGAGGCCGCGGTAATGATATCGTTGGATTTCGGGGGCCGCTCCTTCCTCTCCTATGGAATGGATCCACCTCCGCGTCAATTCGGAAGTTTCCACACCGAAAACGCCGAGGACTTTCTCAGGGCCCTCACCGACAACGCGGGAATGACTTTGCACGTGCAGCAGATGGCGGGACACAACGCGCACCACATCCTTGAGGCGTGCTTTAAGGCCCTGGGCCTGGCTTTGCGGACCGCAGTCGGCGAACACCCCGATGGCGCCGCCTCCACCAAGGGGAGCCTGGAGAGGCCGAGATAGATGAGCGAGACATTGGTGGTCGTCGATTACGGTATCAATAACCTCGGTAGCGTCTTCAACGCCTTCGTGAGACTCGGGCACGAAGCGGTATTGGCGGAATCGCCCGACGATCTGGTCGGGGCGTCGGGAATAGTGCTCCCGGGAGTGGGTTCGTTCGACCGGGCGGCGGAAGCCCTGCACCGCGAAGGTTTCACCGAGACCTTGCGGGTGGCAATGGATGATGGGACGCCGCTTTTGGGAATCTGTCTGGGCATGCAGCTGCTTTGCCTCGGAAGCGAGGAAGGCGAGAGAAAGTGGCCCGGATTTGGCGTGGTGCGCGGTCGCCTGCGGCGGTTGCCCGGAGACGTAAAAGTCCCGCACATGGGATGGAACACGGTGGACGCCGCGCGATGTTCTCCACTCTTTTGTGGCATTCCCGGCGGATCCCATTTCTACTTCGTACATTCCTTTTTCCTGGATACGGGACAGGACCCCCGGGTAGTTTTGGCGACGTGTGACTACGGGCGCAGCGAAGTGGCAGCGGTCGTCGCGCGGGGGAACATACTCGGTACGCAATTCCATCCGGAAAAAAGCGGCCCGGCGGGGCTGAAGTTCCTGGATAATTTCGCGCGCAGCGTGCACTCCGGACGTGCGCGCCGGGGGTGGTGTTGATGGAAATATACCCGGCGGTGGACATACGGGATGGCCGCTGCGTGAGACTGCTTCGCGGTGATTTCTCTCGCGAGGAGATCTTCTCCGACGATCCCGTGGCGATGGCGGATAAGTGGTGGAGAGCCGGAGCATCGTTGGTTCACGTGGTAGATCTCGACGGAGCCCGCGAGGGCTCGCGGCCCAATGCCTCATCGATCGCGGAGATGGCCGGGCGGGGAATTCCACTCCAGGTCGGAGGGGGCGTCCGCACGTACGAAGATGCCAGCACGTTGCTGTCGCAGGGAGTACGGCGGGTGGTCGTGGGTACCACGGCGGTGGAGTCACCACCGCTGCGGCGCCGTCTGCTCGAGGATTTTGCAGATGCCGTTGTCGTGGGATTGGATTGTCGCGACGGGTTCGTGGCGACGCGGGGCTGGATTAAGCAAACCGACGTTCGTGCGAGCGATATGGCCGCCGAGATCCTGGCCGAAGGAGGCCGGAGGGTACTGGTCACGGACATATCGCGTGACGGGACCCTGCGCGGACCCAACACCGATTTACTGGAGGAAATCCTGGACACCGGTATACAGGTCATAGCGTCGGGGGGAATCGGCGACGCCGAAGATGTTCGCCGTCTGGCCCGAACGGCGGCCAGATACCCCGGATTGATCGGGGCGGTAATCGGGCGTGCATTGTACGTCGGCAATCTCGATATCGCCGAAGCGCAAAGGGTAGTGAGGGAGGAGTTGGAATGTTGACGAAGAGAATAATCCCATGCCTGGACGTCACCGACGGCCGCGTGGTCAAAGGTGTGAATTTCGTGCAATTGCGAGATGCGGGGGATCCTGTGGAGCTGGCCGAGGCCTACTCGGAGGCCGGCGCCGACGAACTGGTCTTCCTCGACATCACGGCAACCTCCGACGATCGCGCAACCGTGTTGGATCTGGTGCGTCGCATATCGCGCAACGTGTTCATCCCCCTGACGGTCGGCGGAGGTATTCGTAGTGAAGAGGATGCGCGATCGGCCCTGCGGGCGGGTGCGGACAAGGTATCGATGAATTCTGCGGTGGTGGCCGACCCGGATCTCATAGCGCGAGCGGCGCGACGTTTCGGGGTTCAGTGCGTAGTGGTGGCGATAGACGTTCGCCGCCGCGAGGATGAGACATGGGAGGTATTCGTCAAAGGAGGTCGTGAGGGGACCGGGCTCGACGCGTTGGAGTGGGCCGAGAAAGCGGTCAACCTGGGGGCCGGCGAGCTTTTGGTCACCAGCATGGACCGAGACGGTACCGTTTCCGGATACGACCTGCCCCTGCTTCGTTCGCTTGCCGGACGGGTCAACGTGCCGATCATCGCCTCGGGTGGTGCGGGAAATCCCGAGGATATGTTTCACGCCTTCGAGGCGGGAGCCGACGCGGCCCTGGCCGCTTCCATTTTCCATTACGGGGACTACAGTATCGATGATGTCAAAAGATATCTCGCGGACCGGGGAATAGAGGTGCGGCTGTGAGCGTGGAAATCGAGGAGCTGCAATTCGATGGCCGGGGCCTGATCCCGGTCGTCGTGCAGGACGACGCCACCGGTGAGATCTTGATGCTGGCCTACGCGAATGCCGAGGCCTTAAAATCCACCCTGGATACCGGTCGCGCACACTTTTACAGTCGGAGCCGAGGGGAGATATGGGACAAGGGTGCCACTTCTGGTAATGTGATGGAGGTGTCCGCGATAGGTGTGGATTGCGACGCGGATGCCCTGGTGTATTCGGTCGCGCCCGCGGGTCCCGCCTGTCACACCGGGGCACGAAGCTGTTTTTGGCGATCGCTAGCCGGGGGCGCTGGACCGTACGTTGGAGGCGGCATTATCGCCGAACTCGCGGAGGTGATCGCGGATCGGGAAAGAAACCCCCGTTCCGGTTCCTATGTCTCGAGTTTGCTGGAGGGCTTGCTCGAGGACGTGCTGCGCAAGGTCGGCGAGGAAGCCACCGAGGTAATGCTGGCCGGGGCGATGGATAGGAAAAATATGGAAATCGAAGTCGCCGATCTGTGGTTTCACAGCCTGGTCGCGCTTCGGGCCTGCGGGGGCGATTACCGGGGGGTACTGAAGGAATTGCGACGCCGCCGTCGCTGACTTTTCCTGTAAGAAATCGAAGATCGATCCCCCGGATGTGTGCCGGGGGATCGGTTTTTGGGAGGAATGGCGGTCGTCGGTGGGGAAATCTCAAGTTTAGCCACCCCGCGGGTGGCCCACTCGGAGGGAGCTGACGGATGGCGATATGATTTCCGACTGGTTGCGACGCGTGCGTCCGGAGTCGACCAGGGAGGCCGGGCCTCCGGAAGGAGAGATGTCCGAAATCCCCGTCGACGTCATATCTCCCAATCCTTATCAGCCGCGCCAGACGTTCCATGAAGGGGCACTTCGGGAACTGGCGGATTCGATAGGCCGCGTAGGTGTGCTGGAGCCCGTGCTGGTCCGGCCACATCCGAAAGAGGATTCGAGCTATCAGCTGCTGGTGGGAGAAAGACGGCTGCGAGCGGCCAAAATCGCCGGCCTCAGGAGGATTCCGGCGGTCGTCCGTTCGGTGGACGACAGTGATATGGCGCTTTTGGGCCTGGTGGAGAATCTGCAACGAGAGGATTTGCATCCGCTCGAGGAGGCCGCCGCGATGCGCAGGATGCTGCGGGAGTTCGAGGTGACCCAGGAGGAACTCGCGCGGGGCCTGGGGTTTAGCCAGTCGACCATCTCGAATAAACTGCGTCTGCTGCAGCTGCCCGAGGCCGTGCGGCAGACGGTGATCCACTCCGGGTTGAGCGAGCGTCACGCACGCTGCCTGCTGCAGTTGTCCGACGAAGACGTCCAAATGCGGTTGGCCCGCGAGATCTCGTCCGAGGACCTTTCGGTGAAGGCGACCGAGGATCGCATTCGCGCGATTCTCGAGGGTCCGAAACCGGGACCGCGACGACGCGTTAAGGGAATTGTGCGCGATCTACGGATCTTTTTGAATGGCCTGCGCCAGACGGTCGCGGCGATTCGCGAAGCCGGTTTCGATGTAGAAGCGCGGGAACGCGAGCTCGAGGAGGGTTTCGAGATGGTCATAAGGGTGACGGGCCGGATTGAAAAGCCCGAGAAGGGGTCGGATAATGGGTAAAGTCATAGCCGTGGCGAATCAGAAGGGCGGTGTGGGTAAGACCACCACCGCCGTCAACCTCGCGGCCTGTCTGGCGGAGGGCGAGGGCTGCAATGTCCTACTCGTGGACTCCGATCCGCAGGGAAATGCCACCAGCGGAGTCGGGATCGACAAGACCCGGGTGACGGACAGCATCTACGACGTCCTCATCGACGGCATACCGGCGCGACGGGCGATAAGGGCTACTACCATCCGGAACCTCCGAATCATCGCCTCGACCATCGATCTGGCGGGTGCCGAAATCGAGCTGGTTCCCCTGATATCGAGGGAAACTCGCCTTGCGGATGCCCTGGAGGGTACGCGCGATGAGTTCGACTTTACCCTCATCGATTGCCCGCCGAGCCTGGGATTGTTGACGATAAACGCTTTGACCGCCGCGGATTCGGTGCTGATCCCGATCCAGTGCGAATACTATGCGCTGGAGGGATTGACACAGCTACTCAGCACGATTCGCTTGGTGCAGAAGAATTTAAATCCCTCACTTCAGATCGAGGGCGTTTTGCTCACGATGTTCGATGGACGAACTAACCTCAGTATCGAGGTCGCCGACGAGGTGAAGCGCTATTTTCGCGATAGAGTCTTTCGCACGGTAATTCCGAGAAACGTTCGACTTAGCGAGGCGCCGGGGCACGGGAAGCCGATCATTCACTACGATGCGAGCTCCCGGGGTGCCGAGGTCTATTCGGAGTTGGCGAAGGAGATGGTGGAAAATGCCCAAGAAGGCGCCACGACTGGGTAGAGGGCTGGACGCGCTGTTTTCCGGAAGCGGCGAAGAGGCCGGCGATGTATTGTCGCTGGAGATCCGTCACATTTCTCCGAACCCATACCAACCCAGGCGAGATTTCGACGAAGAGAGATTGCGGGAACTCGCGGAGTCCATAGCGACGCACGGGGTGGTGCAGCCCGTGATAGTGCGCCGAGTGGACGAGGAATACGAGCTCGTGGCCGGTGAGCGCCGCTGGCGCGCGGCAAAATTGGCCGGTTTGCAGGAAATTCCCGCCCTGCTTCAGGAGTTGAGCGACCGCGACGTCATGGAGATAGCGCTGATCGAGAACCTTCAGCGCGAGGATCTCAACCCCGTGGAAGAGGCCCACGCCTATCGGGTGCTTCAATCCGAATTCGGGTTGACGCAAAAGGAATTGGCGGAGCGCGTGGGTGTAAGTAGGCCTCAGGTAGCCAATATGTTGCGGATCCTGCAGCTTCCGGAAGAAGTCCGGGAAATGATTGCCGATGGTCGACTCAGCGTGGGGCATGCTAAGGTCATTTTGGGCTTGCCGGAGGAGGCGCGAGAGACCTTTGCGCGGCGGATCGCGCAGGCCGAGGTCTCCGTCCGCGAGGCCGAGCGCCTGGCGCAGGGGCGGTCTGCGAGTACCGATGGCGACGAGCAACGACACTCCCCCGAGGCAGATGTGTTTATCAAGGACCTCGAGCGGCGCCTCTCGGCGGTCTTGAGTGCGCGGGTCAGCCTGAAGGCCCGGGGCAAAAGGGGGAGGATCGTTATCGAGTACCGGGACGAGGAAGAATTGGAGCGATTATTGGAAGCGTTGGGAGCTGCGGAAGATGAATAGCGGTGCACCGGGCGTTCCACGTGGAACAATCCCTCCGGAGCGCACCCGGCGATGACTGGAACCCTGGTCAACGTCGTCGCCGTACTGATCGGCGCCGCGCTCGGATCCCTAATCCTGAGAGGAATGCCGGAGAAGATCGTGGCTACGGTCACCGCCGGCGTCGCCCTGGCAGTCGTCGTGATAGGCATCGACTCCGCCATGACCGATCACAGCCCGCTGATCACGATAATAAGTCTCGCCGTGGGTGGGGGCATCGGCGAGATGGCGAACATCGATGGCCGCCTGCAGTCCTTCGCCTCCCGCTTTCGCGGGGGAGAGGGCGGCTCTCATGTCGGCGAGGCAGCCCTCACTGCTACTCTCATCTTCTGCGTGGGGCCCATGGCGATCCTGGGGGCGATCCAGGGAGGGCTTCTTGGCGAACACTCTACTCTATACGCCAAGAGCCTGCTGGATGGCATCACCGCGACGGTGCTGGCTTCGACCCTCGGCCCCGGTGTGGCACTGTCCGCGGGAGCCGTTCTCCTGTACCAGGGAGGAATTGCCCTGTCGGCTTCGGCGCTCTCAGTGCTGCTCACCGACGTGGCCATAGCCCATCTCACCGCGGTCGGTGGTGCACTCATCGTCGCCCTGGGGTTCAACATGCTGGAGATGACGGAAATCAGGGTAGCCAACTTCCTGCCGGCCATCGCTATAGCACCGGCGCTCGCGGTGCTCGTGCCCGGCCTCGTGGGCTGAATCCCCCGAAAATCATCCGGAGTGAGGCGAAGGTCATATGAAGGTGCCGCACAGGATTGCCGCCATAATCAATCCCATCGCGGGCGGGGGACGCGCCATCGACGGATGGAGAACTCTGCGCGAGGCGGTCCGGCAAAATGGCGAGCTCGACGAATATATCAGCGAATATCCGGGGCATGCTATCGATGTTGCACGGCGTGTCGGTGGCGACGGCTACAGCATGGCCTTCGCCATCGGGGGAGACGGCACCATACACGAGGTGGTTAACGGGCTCATGCAGCACTGCGTCGACGGCAGGTATGTGGGTCCGACATTCGGCACCGTCCCCCTCGGGAGGGGGAACGACTTCGCGCGCACCTTCGGCCTCAGCACCGATCCCGCGGGTGCCTGGGACCTCCAGACCGGCGGTCGCCGGGTGACGAGGAAGATCGACGTGGGCTGGGTCAAGCCCGCGTCCGGGGAAAAGACGTACTTCGTCAACATGTGCGGCGTGGGTTTTGACGCGGACGCGGCCGCCAGTGCGAACGGTGTACCGCGGATCCTGGGTGGGAGCCTGCCGTACGTTCTGGGAGTCCTGGCACGTTTCGTCACCCTGCGCGGGCGAGATCTGGAGGTTCGCCTGGAAGGGATACGGCCGGTAAAAGGGGTACGTCAGCCACAGTGGGCCCCGGAGCCGTCCCATGGGACGGATATCTGTCTGCGAAATCGCTTCCTCTCCATGTCCGTCGGCATCGGCCGTTATCTCGCCGGCGGGATGATGCTCCTGCCCGAAGCTAATCCCGGAGACGGATTACTGGATATAATGATGGTGCGCAGCGTGGGGCGGCTGCGGGTCTTGAGTATGTTGCCGACGGTCTTCAGAGGAGGACATATTGGCGAGCCCGAAGTTGCCTACTACCGGGCGTCTTCCGTCGCGATAGTGGGGGGGCGGGACCTGAACGTCCACGCAGATGGTGACCCCATCGGATCGGGGGGCGCCGAGTTCGGAGTGATACCCAGGGTATTGCCGGTAAGTTTTTGAGGAGGTAGCCTTATGTTCGCGGACAGAAACGAGGCGGGAAAGGTATTGGCGAAGGCGATCCGGGATGAACTCGATCCCGCCGGGCACAAAGTTTTGGGCATTCCCCGCGGCGGTGTGACCGTCGCAGCAGAAGTGGCCGAATCCCTCGGCCTACAATTGGCGCCCGTGAACGCCGTAAAGATCAGGGCGCCGTGGAATCCGGAGTTTGCCATCGGGGCCATCGCGGAAGGAATAGAACCGCTCATGGATCCCGACTGGTCCTCGCATCCGAGGCTGGCCCAGGGGTCGGTGGAAAGGGCGGTCGCCGAGGCCCGGGAGGATCTGGCGAGGCGGCGCGACAAATACGGTACCCCCGGCGAAATAGAAGGCTGTCCCGTCATAGTCGTGGACGACGGTGCGGCCACCGGATATACGGTGCTGGCCGCCGCGAGATCCCTGCGGGCCGCGGGAGTGAGCCGCCTGGTCATCGCTCTCCCGGTCGCGTCACCGGATGCTGCGGCTTTGCTCCGGGGCGAGTGCGATCAGCTACTGGTCCACATGGGCCTGCAACGGCCTGGCCGGTCAGACCGGCGCCGCCCTGACCCTGGATTTGTCCGGGGTCACCTATTTTGACATGGCCGGCGCCGCCCTGATCGTTCACCTGG
>JAWODQ010000128.1:0-3382 GCA_046483165.1 Bacillota bacterium
ACGCCGACCATTTCCTCATCCCAAAGCTCATCCAAATCGGATACTACCTCGTCCAACTTTCCGTCACGATAGACATTGTAGCGTCCGAGGTCTCGCCGGAGATCGGCACCCGGAGCCGATGCCCGCGGCTCGGGATCTCCCGGATCGGTGACGTCAATTACGGGACAAGGTATGGGATTCCGGGCGCAAAAGACCAGGAAACTCTCCAGGAGCTTCCGCGGAATTACCACCATGTTGGCCTGGGCGTACCCGCGGGCCAAACCCGCCGTGGGTCCCCGATAACTTCCGTCCCGCAGCGCCTCTCTTAAGGCCCGCGGAGCCGCACCGAGAAGATCTTTCACGCGGGATCGCTCTCCTCTCCCGGGAATCGCGCCCGTCCCCAAAAGCCCCGGTCGGGTTTCAGTTCGTCGCGTAATCCGCTCCTATCCAACATCGCTTCGAATTCGGCCTGGGCGGTCTCCAGGATATCGTCCTGATCTATCCCGAGGATCTTGCCTCGTTCCATCAGGACTTTCCCGGCGACCACCACCGAGCTTACGTCCCTCCCCGAGGTGGTGTATACCAGCCGGTGTACCGGCATGGCCTCCGGATACTGATATGCCGATCGAGCGTTAACCACCGTAACGTCGCCATCTTTACCCGGCTCCAGGGAACCTCTCCGGTTTTGCAAACCCAGGGCCCTGGCCGCATCGATGGTGACCATCTCGAGGAGTTTGCCCGGAGGCATGACGCCATCGTCGCCCTCGTGGATGCGATGGATGATGGCGGCCGTACGCATCTCCTTGATGACGTCGAAAGTGCGATCCGGGCCGGTACCGTCGGTGGCCAAAGCGACCGTCGCGCCGGATTCCACCAGATCTACCGCCGGGCACCAACCTCGTATCACCGCCCTGGCGCTGGGACAGTGGGCGACGCGGGTATCCGTCTCGGCGACGATTTCTACCTCGCGGGGCGTGATACCAGTACAGTGAGCCAGGATGGTCCCGGGGCCCAAGACGCCCTCCAGGTTGTCGTAGGCGTACTCTATATTGCCCTCGTACGCGTGCGAGTTCACCATGAGACCGTAGTCGCGGGCGATGGCCATGAATCCTTCGGTTTGTCGCGCCAGCTCTTCGGCCCCCAAACCGGCGGGATCTCCCACCCGCGAGGGGCTGACGTGGGCGGTAACTCTACCGCCGAATGCGCCGCGCGCCGCGCGATGACATATTTCCCGCGTGACCTCCAGAGCCTCATCCGCGTCGGTTTCGCGCTCCCTCCGCCCGTCCTTGCCCCAGGTGGCCACTGTCTTCGGCCAGGGAGGCAGGCCCGGACCCACGCCCAGGATGTCTCTAATCCCCATCTCCCTCACACCGCGAACGTGCGCCAGGGTGGGCCAGAGGGCATCTACCCGGGGGATATTGCCCATCATGGAATATCCCGTGGTCACACCGAATCTCAGCCGCTCCAGGGCGGCGAGGCGGGCCTCGGCCCACCAGAAATCCTCGGTCGAATTGCGGAAATATACCTCTTCGGCGACCTCGAGCCAGTTCCCGTCGGGTCGATCTCCCAGCGTCTTTACCAGTGAGTGCCCGGCATGTCCGTGCGCGTCGATCAATCCGGGCAACACCCACGCACCCCGGGCATCGACATTCCTCGCCGCGCGAAACTCGCTCACCTCATCCCGGGTCCCGACCCCGGATATGCTTCCCTCGTCGATCAGCACGACCCCATCTTCCAGTATTCGCCGTTCGGGATCCATGGTGATCACGGTTCCTCCCGTGACGGCCAGATCTACTCGGCGCATATTTTCACCCCCGTCGCGTTCCCCGTGGACAATGCTCGCGGGGCCGGGATGAACCCGACCCCGATCCGTCGATCAAGTATCTCCGTGCACCTTCCTGCCGTCGATGAACACCGCCGACGGCTCGCTGCGGCCGTCGAGCGGGTCCCCGTTCCATATGACTATGTCGGCGTCCTTTCCCGGCTCCAGTGATCCGACGCGATCTTCGATCCCCACGTGTTTCGCCGCGGATAGCGTCACCGCGGCCAGCGCTCCCCCGTCTCCGACGCCGTGGGCCGAAGCGATTCCGGCGATCATGTGGAGGTAACGCGCCCGTACCACCGGGTGATCGGTGATGAGGCAATAGGGTACTCCGGCCCTCTCGAAGGCGACGGCGGTATCGAAACCGACACCCTCCAGTTCGACCTTGGCCTCCCGCGACATGGAAGGTCCCACCGCACATCGTATCTTCCTGTCCGCGAGGTACTCGGGCAACTTGTGGCCGTGGGTGGCATGCTCCAGGGTGTAAACTAGATCGAACTCCTCCGCGATGCGGATGGCGGTCAACATATCGTCCGCGCGGTGACAGTGAACGCGCAACGGAATTTCCCCGCGAACGACCGGCACCAGCGCCTCGAGGCGCGCATCGTAATCCCTTTCGGCCCGATTCTCTTCGCGTTTCCTGCCGTATTCGCGGGCCCTGAAGAGCCACTCGCGCATTATCGCTGCCGCACCCATGCGCGTGTACGGCGCGCGCTCGTTATCCAGCCCGTGAACCCTCTTGGGATTCTCTCCGAGGGCGGCCTTCATCCCGGTCCGATCGCGGATGATCATCTCGTCGACCGAGGCGGCCGGTGCAGTCTTGGCCGCGACGGTGAACCCCCCGATGACGTTGGCGCTCCCGGGATCGATCTGCACCGAGGTGATCCCCCCGCGCAAGAAGTCCCGAAAGCCGCGGTCGCGGGGATTGATCCCGTCCAGGGCGCTCACGTTGGAGGTGACGGGATCGGTGCGTTCGTTTACGTCGTCACCCTCCCAGCCGATACCCTCATCCGCTACTCCCACGTGCCCGTGGGCTTCGACGAGTCCGGGGGTTACCGGTCGTCCTCCAGCATCGATCACCTCCGCCGTCGAGTCGATCTCGACGTCCGGACCCACGGCGGTTATCCGACCATTCTCCACGGAGACGGACCCGCGCTCGAATACTTCGCCACTTCCCGTGTAGATTCGACCGTTCGTTATCACCAGCACGGTTTATCGCATCTCCCTTCGATGCACGATCTCCCCGTCGATCATGGTCAAATCGGCGAAGGTCCTGGCGTCGAGGGGATCGCCGGACCATATCACGAGGTCGGCGTCTTTACCCGCGTCCAGAGAACCCACGCGATCCTCGACTCCGGCATGGCGCGCCGCCGCCAGGGTAACGGAGTCCAGGGCGGCTTCGGCCGAAACTCCGGCCGCCTGCAACAGGCCGGCCGCCGTCGGGAGCATGCGCCCGTGGATTACGGGATGGTCGTTGGTCAGGCACATCTTCACCCCGGCACGATGCATCTCCACGGCGTTTTCGAAGCCGTTACCCAGCACCTCCACCTTGGATTCGTGCATCATCGAGGGCCCCACGGC
>JAWODQ010000004.1:0-4784 GCA_046483165.1 Bacillota bacterium
TCGCCCCTGCCGATCCCGTCCGCCAACGAGGCGGGCGGGATCCTTCGTTTTTTGGGATTCACCGCCCCCCGCGGCCCAACTTCGCGTGCTCGGTTACGACCGGAGATCTCTGGGATGACACTTCATTGTGGCACCCACGATTTTTAACAATAGATTAACGCAGCCTCAATCCTCGCTTAACCGCCGCCGGATCTCGGGGCCATATAATTGATGTCGAAGAGGGCAAGGTGAGATTAAGGGGGACTGACCGAAAATGCGTAGAGGAACGGTAACATTTCTCGCGGTATCGATTCTGGCACTACTTTTTCTGGTCGCAGGCTGTGGCGGTAACGATGGCGAGGGCGAGGGCGGCGACTCGGTATCTTTGAGCACGGGCGGAGCTTCTTTCCCGTATCCCCTCTATTCTGAGTGGATGGCCGCCTACGGGGATATCGAAACGGACGTCGAAATCGATTACCAGTCGATCGGAAGTGGCGGCGGCATCAAGGGCATCCTCGACGGAACCTTCGATTTCGCCGGCAGTGACGCGCCCATGAAGGACGAGGAATTGGAGAGTGCCCCGGGCGAGATTTTGCACATCCCGACGGTGATGGGTGCGGTAGTGATAACCTACAACGTCCCGGGAGTTGATGAATCGATCAGGTTGACCCCGGAAGTGGTCGCGGACATATTCCTGGGTAACATAACTAAGTGGGATGATGGCAGGCTAGCGGACATCAACGAAGACGTAGAGTTCCCAAACGAGGACGTAATCGTGGTACACCGCTCGGACGGAAGCGGAACCACCAACACCTTCACCGATTACCTGAGCAAGGTCAGCGAGGAATGGGACAGTGAAGTCGGAATGGGTAAGTCCGTCGAGTGGCCCGTGGGACTCGGGGCAAAGGGCAACGAGGGTGTGGCGGGACAGGTCAGTCAAAGCGAAGGCGCCGTCGGCTACGTCGAGCTGGCCTACGCCGTCGAAAACGATCTGCCCTACGCGATCCTGCAAAACAGGGATGGCTATTGGGTGGAACCGTCCCTGGACACCACCTCCGCGGCGGCGGCGGGGGCTCTGGCCGACATGCCCGAGGATATGAGGGTCTCCATCACGAATTCCCCGGGTGAGGATGCCTGGCCCATCGCCACCTTCACCTACCTGCTGGTTTATAGGGAATGGGAAGATTGCGAGAAGGCGGAGGCGGCTCTGGATTACATCTGGTGGGCGATCAGCGAGGGTGACGAGTACGCGAGAGACCTCCTGTATGCTCCCACCCCCGAAAATCTCAAAGAGGAGATAGCGGAGAAACTGGAAACCATTACCTGCGACGGAGAACGGGTCTTTTCCAGGTAGTACAACCCGGCTGACCGGGTGTCGGTACGGGTCTCGGGGTCCCGATGTGCTCGGGACCCCGGGGCCCTGAAGTCGCGCAGGAGAGAATTTCCGCCGAATAATGGGGGTGCTGACATGTTCGGGTTTAAGATGGACAATAGGAAGGCGGATCGCATCTTTTCGGGGTTCACCAGGTTCTTCGCCTGGGGTATCGTCTTTTTGTTTTTCGCGATGGTTTCCGCCATGACGGTCGCCGCCTGGCCGGCCATAAAGGAGTTCGGGTTGGGCTTTCTTTGGGGCACTTCCTGGAACCCCGTAAAGGACGAATACGGTGCTCTTCCATTCATTTATGGATCCGTGGTTTCCTCGATCCTCGCACTTTTGATAGCCGTTCCTCTCGGTATAGGTTCGGCGATATTCATCTCGGAAATATCGCCGCGCTGGCTCAGGGTGCCCGTCTCCTTCGTGATCGAACTCCTGGCCGCCATCCCCAGCATCGTGTACGGCGTGTGGGGATTGTTCGTCCTGGTACCTCTTCTCAGGAGCCATTTTCAGCCCTTTTTGGCCACCTACCTCGGGTTCTTGCCCCTGTTCCAGGGCCCGGTGTACGGCGTGGGAATGCTCGCCGCCGGGATAATCCTGGCCATAATGATCCTGCCCACCATCACCTCCATTTCGAGAGACGTGATATACAATGTCCCCACCGATCAGCGCGAAGCCATGCTCGCCGTGGGGGCCACGAGATGGGAAACCATATGGCACGCGGTGCTTCCTTACTGCAGAACCGGCCTGATGGGGGCTGTTCTATTGGCCCTGGGGCGCGCCATAGGAGAGACGATGGCCGTTACCATGGTGATCGGCAACAAGCACAGTATCTCTTTGTCCCTATTTCAGCCGGCAAATACCATGGCCAGCCTCATCGCCAACGAATTCGCCGAAGCCGTATCCGAGCTTTACACGGGGGTGTTGATAGAGATCGGGCTCATACTCTTCGTTATCACCCTGTTGCTCAACGTGGTAGCCCGATGGATGATCTGGAAATTCTCGGTTAACGGAAAGGAAGCCGGGGGTGGTTCACATGCATAAGCTGGCGAGAAGAAAGGCCCTGAATACCATAGCCCTGGGTCTGTGCGTGCTCTTCGCAGTCGTGGTAATGCTGCCCCTTTTCGCGCTATTGGCCTACGTCACCGCCCGGGGATTGCAGAACTTGAGCGTCGGTTTTTTCACCAATCTTCCCGCTCCCCCGCGATCTCCCGAGGGTGGTCTCGGTAATGCGCTTTTGGGGACGTTGTACATGGTCGGGATCGGATCCGCCATTTCCCTGCCCACGGGACTTCTGGCCGGCGTTCACCTCTCGGAATTCGGCAGGGGACGCCTCGCATTCGTCGTGCGGTTCCTCTGCGATGTGTTGACCGGTGTCCCGAGTATCGTAGTCGGCATCTTCGTGTACATCCTGTTGGTTCGTACGCTGGGAACCTTTTCCGCCCTGGCGGGGGGAGTGGCGCTTTCGATAATAATGATCCCCATAATAACGCGCACCGTGGAGGAGATATTGCTGACCGTCCCCAACGACATCCGGGAGGCATCTTTGGCCCTGGGTGCGACCTCGTGGAGGACCACGGTTAGCGTGGTGTTTCCCGCGGCCTCCGGGGGAATAGTGACGGGAACGATGCTCGCGGTCGCGAGGGCCGCCGGCGAGACGGCTCCCCTCCTTTTCACCGCGCTCAACAGTCGCTTTTGGCCCGGGGGATTGATGGAGCCCACCGCGTCTCTTCCCGTGTACATCTTCACGTACGCCATCTCCCCTTACCAAAACTGGCAGGACCTCGCCTGGGCGGGTGCCTTCGTCTTGGTGGCTTTGTTGCTGGTTGCCAATATCGCCGCCAAATTCGTGGCCGGTCGCTTTGGAACCGTGGGAAGGTAATGAACATGAAAAACTTGGCGGTAAAAAACCTCGATGCCTCCTACGGGAATACCAGGGTCATAAAGGACATCACCATCACCTTCGAAGCGGGAAAGATCACCGCGATCATAGGCCCCTCCGGTTGCGGGAAATCCACCTTCGTGAGATGCCTGAATCGTTTGCACGAGACCGTGCCGGGCGCGAGCCTCACCGGAGAGGTGCTCCTCGGAGAAGAATCCCTTCTGAAAAGTAGTGTCGACCCGGTGGATGTCCGGCGGAGGGTGGCGATGGTCTTTCAAAGGCCCAATCCCCTCCCCGCGAGATCGATCTTCGAAAACACGGCCATAGGGCTTCGGCTCAACAGTTCCCTGCCAGAAAGCGAGATAGCGGAGGTCGTCGAGGAAAGCCTTAAAGAGGCGGCGCTGTGGGACGAAGTCAAGAACAGGTTGCATGTGAGCGGGGCGAGCCTTTCCGGGGGACAACAGCAGCGGCTGTGCATAGCGCGGGCCCTCGCATTGCGGCCCGAGGTGTTGTTGCTCGACGAACCGTGTTCGGCGCTGGATCCGGTCTCGACGATGCACATAGAAAACCTCATGAAGCAGCTGAAGGACAAGCTGACGATCGTCATCGTCACCCACAACATGGAGCAGGCGGCCAGGGTCTCCGATGATACGGCGTTCTTTTTGGACGGCGAGCTAATAGAGTATGCGGATACGGAAGCGATGTTCACCGCCCCCACCGCCGACAGGCGTACCGAGGAATACATAACGGGCAGATTCGGATGAACCGATACGTAGCGTGCTTTCCATTCTCAAAATCGGGAAGGTATTCAATGATCGGGATTTCGCGTAACGCGGTGGCGATACAGACGTCAGTGGGCGCCTCGATGGCGATTGTCGCTACGATACATGGGTCCGGTGGTGTCTTCTTCAGCGAAAACCGGAGGCCCGGGGGGAGAGGATAATGGATGGCTCAGGTTGAACCGATAATTAAGATCAGAGATCTGAATCTCAGTTTCGGCGAGACTCAGGTCCTCTTCGACATAAATCTCGAGATCGGGCGCAACAGGGTTACCGCCATAATGGGGCCTTCGGGCTCGGGCAAATCTACGTTGCTTCGCTGCATAAACCGGATGGTGGACCTGGTCCCCTCGGCGATGGTTGGCGGCGAGATCATATTTGGCGGCGAGAACATCCTGGACCGGCAACGGGATGTCGTCGAGCTTCGACAGAAAGTCGGCATGGTATTTCAAAAGCCCAACCCCTTTCCGCGCTCGATCTTCGACAATGTCGCCTACGGGCCCAGGATCAGGGGTAGAATATCGAAGGCGGAGCTGGATGGCGTAGTAGAGGAAGCCCTGCGGGGGGCGGCGCTTTGGGACGAGGTCAGGGATCGGCTGAAGGCACCGGCCCTGGGCCTTTCGGGGGGACAGCAACAGCGCCTCTGTATTGCGAGGTGTCTGGCGGTGAAGCCGGAGGTGCTCCTGATGGATGAGCCGGCCAGTTCCCTGGATCCCGCTTCGACGGCGCGAATTGAAGACCTGATCGCCGACCTCAGCGAGGACGTCAC
>JAWODQ010000044.1:0-12932 GCA_046483165.1 Bacillota bacterium
GTACCGGCACCCCCGAGGTGGGCGGTCCGTCCACGGCCGAGACGCTCGAGTATCTTCGCCGCCTCGATCTTTCCAACCTGGTGGGGATGGATTGCGTCGAGGTGTCTCCGCCTTACGACGGCGCCCAGATCACCGCCCTGGCGGCCGCCACGGTGGTCTACGAATTGCTCGGCGTTTTCGCCCTGTCTCGACGATAGAATTGAAGAAAGCGCATGGGAGAAATGGAGAGGGAGGACCCCGAGCGGAGTCCTCCCCTTTTCGAGATCGAATTACCTAAAGGTCGTAGAGATCTTCGAACTTGCGGGTAAGGTAGTCGATGTAGGGCCCGGTATCGATACCCTTCCCCGTGGCCCTCTTCATCAATTCCTGGGGTTCGAATTTCGCCCCGTGATCGTAAACGTTCCTTTGCATCCAGTTGCGGAGCGTCGAGAAATCACCCTCGCTCCACTCGCCGCGCAGTCCGGGTTCTTCCTCCTCGGCTTTGGCCATAAGCGAGGCGCCGAACACGTCCCCGATGGCATAACCCTGGAAGCCTCCGCCGAAATCGCGCGTCCAGTGCATATCCTGGAGCACGCCCACCGTATCGTGGGGTGGCCGTATTCCCAGGTACTTTTCCATCTTGTCGTTCCACGCTTCGGCCATATCCGCGACTCGAATCTCCCCTCCGAGCACTTCCTTTTCCAATTCGAACCGCAGCATGACGTGCAAGCTGTAGGTGAGCTCGTCCGCCTCGACCCTTATCAGCGAGGGACGTGCAACGTTGGCCGCGCGATAGACGTCCTCGGGTGTCGCGTCGGCGAACTGCCGCGGGAAGAAGGCGCGGGCGATGGGAAGGAAGTAGCGCCAGAACTCCAGCGATCGTCCGACTCGGTTTTCCCACAGCCGCGATTGGGATTCGTGCACCCCGAAGGAGACGGGGCGTCCCAGCTCGGGTCTGCTGGTGCTGGAGTCCATGAGGGTCTGGCGCAGACGATTGGGCACTCCCTGCATGTACAGGCCGTGCCCGGACTCGTGGATGCAGGCGAAAAGACAACTACCGAGATAGTCTCGATGCACCCTCGTGGTTATCCGGACGTCGTCGGGGCTGAAGGTGATGGAGAAGGGATGTACCGAAAGGTCGTAACGGCCCCTCTCGTCCGGGTCGAAGCCTATCGCGCGCGAGGCCGCCATCCCCAGCTGGATCTGTTTTTGGGGATCGAAATCGCCCATCATTAGTGCGGCGCGGCGATCGGGATCGTCGGCTTCCGCCACGCGGGCCACCAGGGGCGGTAGTGCCTCTCGCAGATCGGAGAACATCGCCTCCAGTTCCGCCACGCTTATATCGGATTCCTTCATCGATACGAAAGCGTCCATGGGGCTATCCTCGAAACCCATCACCGCGGCCTGCTCGAGGCGGAGTTCTACGATCTTTTCCAGGGCGGGGGCGAAGATGGTGAAATCTTGCGCCTCGCGGGCTTCGAGCCACTTGGTATTGGCCCCGCCGGCGGCCTGGGACATGCGGAACACGAGATCCGAGGGCATGCTCGCCGCCCTCTCGTGCAGGCGCCGGACGACCCGTAGCATGCTGGCCTCATCATCTTCGTAGGGGAGAGTCTCTTCGTATTCGGCGAGATCATTCAGTAGCCCGGCCATCTCGGGACAGACCAGTTTTTCGTGGGCAATACGGCGAAGGGTGGACATGTGATCGGAGCGGGCCTCGGCACCGCCGCGGGGCATCCGCGTCTGCGTGTCCCAGTTCAGCACCGAGATGACCGCATGCAGGTCATCTATCTCGGCTATCATTTCCCGGAAACGTTTCATCTTATCCTGTAGTTGAGTCATTTTATCGCTCGCTTTCTCGATTGTGTCGGGAGAAGGTCTTCGCCGAGTGATAGCCCCACCCCTCCAAACGAGGACACACATAATTGCGGCCCGCAGGATGGAGCGGTCTGTTGCCGAAGGTTTTCCCCGGGAGCATACCATCGGAGAATCCGATGCGTATGTTTCATCGGATGAAGTTACCGGGATCGGGGAGGTAGGAAAGATGAGAGTTGCAGTGGCGGGATTCGCCGACGAGACCTGTACGTTCTGTCAGGAACCGACTACCGAGAAACGGTTCGAACCGGCTACGTTGCGCGGGGACGCCGTGCTGGAGAAAAACCGCGGCATTCCCAACTATATCAACGGCTACCTTCGGGCGGCGGAGGCCGAAGGTGTGGAATTGGTCCCGCTGGTTTACTCCCGCAAGACGCCCGGCGGCTTTCAAAGCTGGCTTACGACGGAGTGCTTCGACAAGTACGCGAACGAGATAGCTGCACGCCTGGAGGCCTCCGGAAACCTGGACGGTGTGCTCCTGGCCCTGCACGGTGCCATGGCCGTAACCGGCGTGCCCAAACCGGAGGCGGAGATCGCCCGACGGGCGCGCCGTGCCGTGGGTGATGGGATACCGATAATGGTGACGTTGGATCTTCACGCCAACGAAGATGAGGCCCTGGCGGAGTACGTCGATGGGGTCTTCGTGATCAAGACCTACCCGCACGTGGATACGCAGGAGACGGGAGAGACGGCGGCTCGTACCCTCTTCGCTGCGGTACGCGGTGAGGTGGAGCCGGTGGTGGCCTGCAGTCGTCCGGGTATCGTGTCCGCGAGCATCTTCCAGGCTACTCAATATCACCCGATGAAGGACATCCTGGCGCGCTGTCGCGAATGGGAGGAATCTGAAGACAACCTCTTGTATCTCGCTGTGGCCCCGGGATACGCCTACGCCGACGTCCCCGACATCGGCATGTCGGTGTGGGTGGTGGCCGACGGTGATCGGCAGCTGGCGCGGAGGGCCGCCGAGGACGTAGCCGACTACGCCTGGAGCCTGCGGCACGCCCTGGCTCGAGATCTCCCGAAGCCGGCGGAAGCGGTGGCGGAGGTCATGGAGATGGTCTCCCGAGGAGAACGTCCGGTGGTCATAGCCGACGGGGCGGATCGCATCGGCGATACCACGCACGTCTTGCGCGAGCTGCTTCGCGCGGGCGCGAAAAACTGGGCCATTCCCGGTATTGCGGATCCGGAGGCCGCTCGATACCTAGAGCAGAACGCCTCGGAGGGTGATGAGGTCACCCTGAACGTGGGAGGTTGGTACGATGACACCTCGGGCGATCCCGTAGAGGTGACGGGCGTGGTGGAATATATGGGCAGGCCGGTTTACAAGTTGGTCGGCCCCATGGGCAAAGGTTCGACGGTGCGGGACGGTTTCGTAGCCCGGCTCGACCTGGGAGGTAACCGCCAGCTGGTCATCTCCGAGAGAATGCGGGGAGCCAACGACAGTGCCGGGTTAACTTCGGTGGGAATAGACGTGGACTCGCTGGACATCATAGTGCTAAAAGATCGCGTGCACCACCGCGCCTACTGGGATACCGTCGGTGCCATAGATTATCCCATAAACGCCCCGGGAATCGGCTTCGCCGACCTGCGCATGCTGGAGTACGAGAACGTGCCCAAGGATACGTTCCCGATAAATCACACCTGATGCTGTCATCGGCGATGGGGCGGTAACGAACCGCCCCATCCCTCATTCTTGCCCGGATCTTATGCGGAACGCGAAACGGGAACCCAGTACGGCTCCTACGAAGGATACAACGGCCACGAAGAGGGCCATGGCCAGGAGGTGCGTTGGGCGGAGCAGTTCGTAGGCGGGATTTCGGGTTAGATACATCGATATTAAGGTGAAGGCCCAGAATCCCCAGAAGGGATATGCGGCGGCCGCCACGTGTCGGTGCAGTCGCATTTGCGCATCGCCGGGTACCACCCGCGCGGTCAGGTCGGCCGCAATTCCGGACGTCACCACCGCCAGGGACATGAGCGGGGTAAACATGGCGGCGATGGCACCCATGGCTACTCCCACCATGGTAAGGGTCCAGGGCGTGCGAACTCGGTCCAAAATCAGCGACATGGCGAAGGCCAAATAGGGGGTCATGGCCAGAAACTTCCCCCCGGGGATAGGTAGCAGGTGTCCGGCATAGTAGAAAATCCATCCACCAGAAAACACCACGCCCGCGAGAATGCCTATAGATGCCACATGCTTCACTCTCAAGGTTTACCTCCCCCGGCCGGACGAATCGGCCCGCGTTTTCCCTTCGTCCGCGCCAATATGATTACCCGTACTGAGGAGAGAATAACGGCGGGCCCGGAAGTCTACTCCGGGCCCGCAAGTCGCTGGCTTTTCGTTTCGGGTCGGCTAGATGGCCTCATCTTCCTGGAATTGCAGGTCGTAGAATTCGCGATACTGACCGCCGAGCGCCATCAGTTCCTGATGGTTGCCCCGTTCCAGGACGCGACCGTCGTCGATGAAGAGAATCTGGTCCGCACCGACGATTGTGGAGAGGCGGTGGGCGATGACGAAGGTCGTCCGTCCGGCCGTAATCCGATCGATGGCCTCCTGGATCATTTTCTCAGTCTCCGAGTCCACCGAGGAGGTGGCCTCGTCGAGGATGAGAATTTTGGGATCCTTGAGGAACGCCCGCGCTATGGAAACTCGCTGTCGTTGCCCACCCGACAGGCGGAGTCCGCGCTGGCCTACCTTGGTTTCGTATCCTTTGGGCATATGCATGATGAAGTCGTGGGCGTTGGCAGCCTTGGCCGCCTCCACGATTTCCTCGTCGGTAGCGTCGGGCCGGCCGTAACGGATATTATCCGCGATGGAGTCTGAGAAGAGATAATCGTCCTGCATAACCATCGCTATGGAACTCCGCAGATTGTGCAGATCCAGATCGCGGACGTCTACACCGTCGATCAATACCCGACCATCGTTCACCTCGTAAAGCCGTGGAATGAGGCGGACGGTCGTAGTTTTACCGGCTCCGCTCGGTCCCACCAGTGCTACAGTCTTCTTGGGCGGTACGTGAAAGCTGAGTCCCTTGAGGATGGTCTCGTCCCCGTAGGAGAAGTGGACATCCTCGAAGGATACTTCACCCTTGATTGGGCTGGGGTTCACGGCCCTCGGACTGGTCACTATGCTGGGCCTGAGATCGACGTGATTGTAGAAGCGTTCCATGGCTGCGAAGAATTCGCTCAAACCTTCCGTGGTTCGCACCAGCTTCAACAGGGGAGCCCTAAACTGCAGCAGGTAACCGTAAAAGGCCACGATCGTACCCACGCTCATGCCACCGTTTATCGCGAGATAACTCCCGTAGCTCATCACCAGGAGAATCCCGAAGGCGTTGAGGAAGTGGGAACCCGAGAAGAGAATCGACATATACATGAGCGCCCTGCGACGGGCCTGCACGTGCGCCTCGTTGGTTTTGGCGAAGCGGCGATCCTCCAAATCTTCACTGGCGAAGGCCTTGATGACGGGCATGCCCGCGAGATTATCTTCCAGTCGGTCGTTCATGATGGCCTTGCGGCGGCGGGTTTCGCGGAAGGCCATATGCATCTTCTTGAGGAGATACCAGGCGAAGCCCACAAGAAGCGGTACGAAGGTCAAGGCCACCAGGGTTAACGGTACGCTGAGAGTCAGAAGGATTATGATGGTTCCCACGAGCTGCGTCAGCGAGCCGACCAAAGCCTCGGGGCCGTGATGGATGAATTCCTGGTTCTTGTTCAGATCATCAATCACGCGAGACATAAGTTCCCCGGTCTTTTTGTGATCGTGGAAGCCCAGGGAGAGCTTTTGATACTGCCGGTAAAGGTGATTTCTCATATCGCGTACCACGAATTGGGCATGCAGGTGACCCCAGTAAGATCGATTGCCATTTACCAGGGCGAATAGGAAGTACGTAGCGAGAGCCCAAAATACCAGGGTCAAGATGCGCGGGAAATCCTCGGCCGGCAGGGCGTCGTCGATGATGCTGCGCAGGATGAGTGGCGGTACCAGAGTCAGTATCGCAGCCGTTATGTGCATAACCTGCAATCCGGCAAAGGCCGCCCTTACGGGGTAGAGATAATCCCGGTAGAATCGCTTTATTAGAGACCAATATTCATATGATCCTTCGAGCTTTCGTTCTTCCTCGATTTCATGCACATGAATCACCCTTCGGCTGTGGGACGCGGGGACATCAAAATATTTCGATTAACGAACTGTTGCTTAATTCTTATACCATCCTACGAGCCGGGATTCAAGCTCGGCGACCGAAAGCGACGCACTGTCAGGAGAATGAAAAGTGACCATGGGGATGTCGCTACGTTTCTCAAGGTCGTGGATGAAAATGTGTGAGGTTCAGTTCGGGCGTCGCCGGGTCCCTTTCTTGAGACGCTCGATGCGTTCCCTCATATCCTCGAGCATTCTTTCGGTTTCCACCGAATCCAGCTCGAAGGTGACGCGGAGAACGGAACTTTCTTCGGTACCCTCGGGCAAATTCTCCAGGGGAATCTCCAGTCGCTGTTCTCCGGGCTCAATTAGCACGATGGCAATATTATCCTCGATGCGGTCTACGACGGCTTGCAAGGAACTTCTCACCTCCGGGATGGGTTTATGAGGCTCGTGGGAATTGTGGCGCCGATCCACTCTTTCAAGCGGGCGATGATGTCTTCGTAGCTTCGGGTGCCCCGTGTCGCGTCCGGAGATAGTATCGACTCCCCATCGGAGATAAAGAGTAGGGTGCCGGAGGAGTCGGTGCGATGGACGCGAACTCCGTATTCGGAGAGTCGTTCGAGTACCTCGTCCGCGGGATGCCCATAGGAGTTGTCTTCTCCGACGCATATTACGGCGTGCGCGGGAGAAACTCCTCGGAGAAACTCTTCGGAAGTCGAGCTGCGACTGCCGTGATGGGATACCTTCAAAACGTCGGCTTCGACATTCTCACCCGATCCCAAAAGATCGGATTCTGTCTCTCGCTCCATGTCTCCGGTGAACAAAAAGGAGGTGCGGCGAAACCCCACCCGGCATACCACGGAATTGTCGTTTAGGGAATCGTAGGCGAATCGAGGTCCCAATACTTCGACGGTTACGTCGCCGAATCTCAGGGTTTGTCCTTCGGGCGTAAGATATTGCGTCCCGTCTTCGCCGACCATGCGCTCCAGGCGTGTCAGGTAACGGTCGAAAGTCGCCGTGGTGTGCGGTACTCCGGCGTCCAGGACGGTATCCACCGGGAAATGCTCGAAGACCGCCAGCAATCCGCCTATGTGGTCTTCGTGGGGGTGAGAGGCCACCACCAGATCCAAACGTTCGATGCCCAGTTTTCGCAGATAATCGACCAGGGCATCTCCCGCCGAGCGAGATCCCCCATCTATGAGGATGTTAGCGGACTCGGCGGTCAAGAGTATCGCATCTCCCTGGCCGACGTCGATGAAGTGCGCTCGCAGTTCATTGTCGGACGATGTATCTCGAGGATTCCCGTCACTATCCGTTGAGGTATCCTCCCGGGCTTTCGCCGCCTCTTCCCCGGGTGGGGCCGCTTCCGGCGCCGGGAGTTCCTCGGAGCCTACGTCGTATTCGGGCAGCACGCTTGCACTTTGACATCCGGCCCTTACTCCGACGACGACAAAGAATACGATGGCCAAAAGTATCGGCAGATACCGGATTATTTGGGGACCGCGTCGCCCGCGGGGATTGGGAATCAAATCGAAGCACCTCCCGGGTTGCTCTCTCATTTTTGACACTCGGCACTTCATTCCTCCATTGTTCGACATTTCCCGAGCGCCGATGGGATCGCGGATGCCTCCCAAGGGTGTGGATACGAAAGCTGCAGATCGTCCCCGCCAGACGAAGAAGCGCACGATAGGAATTTGGAGACTAAATGAAACGTCGAAGCCCCGATCCGGGGCCTCGACGGGAAGATACGCATGTCAAATGGAGGGTCGGGAGTGAGGTTAGGGTTTGGGTTGCGCCAAAACGGCGGTGTGAAGACGGATCTCAGCCGATATCACTTTCGGCTTCGTCCAGCCGTCGTTGCATATCCGAAAGCCTCTGTTCGACATTCTTGGCCTTGTCTTCCATCTTGCCGACCATTTCGCTGCTCCAACTGAGGGCTTCGCCGGCGCGTTTCTTCATCTCACCGGTGAATTCTTCCCGCAGCTTGTCGGCCTCGGCCTGTAACTCCTGCTGCATCTCCTTGGTGCGTCGCACCAGCTGCTCCCGAGTCTCCTCGCCCTTTCTCGGCGCGACGAGAATCCCTGTGGCCGCCCCGAGCAGGGCTCCTACGAATACGCCGACCACGAAACTGCCAGAATCTTCTGTCATGTTGGCACCTCCTTTACTAGATAATATCGGATGAGAGGGTCTTCCGAAAGGTAACAGTAAATTAAGGTGTAGAGGTCGGGGGAATCCATCGATATCGCTAGATGCCCGGCGGCCAGATCCAAAGCAGAGCCGGGATGCCAATTAGCGCAATTATGGCCTCCAGCGGCAGGCCCATGCGCCAATAGTCGCCGAAGCGATAACCCCCGGGTCCCATCACCAAAGTGTTCGATTGGTGCCCTATGGGAGTGAGAAAAGCGCACGATGCCCCGATCGCCACGGCCATCAAAAATGGATCCGGTGAGGCCCCGATACCCGTGGCGACCTGCAGGGCGATCGGTGCTACCAAGACGGTGGCGGCCGCGTTATTCACCAGATCGGAGAGGAACATGGTTCCCACCAGAATGATGGTTACGGTAATCCACGCCGGTGCGCCCGAGGAAAGGCCGAGCAGCCCGTCGGCAATCAGCGCACTCCCTCCGGTGTTTTCCAGTGCGGTGCTGACCGGTATCATGGCCCCGAGCAGGACGATTATCGGCCAGTCGACGCTTTCATAGATTTCCTTGGGGGAAAGCAGGCGAGCGAGAACCATGATCAGGGCCGCCGTGACCAGGGCGACCTCGGCGGGGATGATGCCGAGGGCTGCCACCGCCAGGGCGGCGGCAAAAATTCCTCCCGCAAGGAGGAGATGGCGCTGTCCACCCAGCCGAAGCCCGCGCCCGGCCAGGGGGAGAAAACCCAACTCCGATACTATGTCCGCCAGCACATCTTCGCCTCCCTGCAGAAGCAATACGTCGCCGGGGCGAAGGTGGGTTCCACCCAGTCGCCCTCCCAGGTTACTGCCCTCCCGGGAGATGCCCAGGAGATTCACCGCGTGGCGCCGGCGGAGATTGAGCTGTTTTGCCGTCCTGCCCTCCGCGCGAGATCCCGGGGCGACCACTACCTCCATGAGATTCACATCGTCGGAGCCCAGAGATTCCCGGTCCGGGTGGCTGTCCTCCGCCAATTCCAGACCGATCTCTTCCGTGAGGTAGGTAAGCCCGTCGGTGTCAGCCCGCACGATGAGAATATCCCCTTCGCGCAGCGAGTACTGGCGCGATGGGGTGGGGAAGCGCCGGTCATCACGGATTATCGCGACCACCGCGACTTCCTGGTCCTCATTCTCGATGCTTTCCATGGATTCGCCGTCGAGTTCGGATCCTTCGGGTACGCGCAACTCGGTGAGGTACTCTCCGATGTCGAAGATTTCGTCCGGGGATTGGCTGCCTCGGCGGATCGGGACGAGCCGCCATCCCAAAAAGATTATGAATAGAAGGCCTGCCACGGCTATGAGTCCTCCGACCGGGGCAAAATCGAACATGCGAAAGGCCTCCGCACCCGTTTCCGCACGGAAGTTGGCGATGATTATGTTCGGTGGCGTTCCGATGAGCGTAGTGAGACCGCCGAGCAGTGATCCGAAGGCGAGCGGCATGAGCAAAAGCGAGGCGGGGGTTTTGGAGCTGGCCGACAGGCGCAACGCGATTGGCATGAAGAGGGCGAGGGCCCCGACGTTGTTGATGAAGGCGGAGCACACTGCCACCAGGATGGTTAGCACGGCGATCTGGGCCAATACGTTATCGCCGACCCAGGAAACCAGGCCCACGATTCTGTCGACGAGTCCCGAGTTGAGAAGCCCGCGACTGATGATGAGCACGGCCGCGACGGTTATTACGGCGGGATGTCCGAATCCGGCGAAGGCCTCCGTGGGATCGATCGCTCCGGCCAGGGTAACCGCGCTCAGCCCCAACAGAGCCACCAGGTCGTAACGCAGCTTCGAGGCGGCGAAAAGTATCAGCATGACCAAAAGGAGGGCCATGACGAAATATTGCAGCATTACGTCCGACAATCTGCATTCCCCCTCAGCCGGCGCCGGGAGGTGTGGTCGCGAGTGGCGCCCAAATCTCCCATCCCGCCCCGGATCGTTTCGATGGCGGGGTATCCTCATCCTGCCCGGTCCGCGACGAAGGTATCGCGTTTCCCGAGAAGAAGCTTAGAAGGTCGTGGATGCAGCTAATCATACCGAAGATCGATTGGGAGGAAACTACCATGAAACTACATCATTTGAGATGGCCGCAGGCGCGGGAGGAGTTGGGCTCGGGCAAGGTCGTGGTGGTCCCCATCGGGAGTGTCGAGCAACACGGGCCGCACCTTCCCGTGGGCACCGATTTCCTGGTGGCGGATAAACTGGGGAATATGATATCTGAACGCTCGGAGGAATGCATAGTCGCCCCGACCATACCCTTCGGGTACGCAGAATACCATTCCGATTTTGCCGGAACCGTCTCCACCAACAGCTCGGCCACCCTCGGTGCTTATCTGGGAGAGATCACCTCACATTACGTCCGCCACGGTGCCAGACACGTATTGTTCGTCAATTCCCACGGCGGTAACATGGTTGCCCTCGACCAACTTTGTTACGAACTCCGGGAGCGCGGCGTATTTGCCGCGACCGTGCTCTGGTGGGATGTTATCTCGCGGCTGCGGCCCGATTACAGTCCGGCGGGGCACGCCGAGTGGATCGAGAGCTCACTCATGCTGGCCTACGACGAATCGCTTGTGGACATGGACATAGCGAAGGCTCCTATGACCAAGGGTTTGGGTCCCGAGGATCTCGAGCTGGTGGATCCCCATACGGCGGAGTTTTGCGGTGTCCCGATCCACGTACGCCTGCGCACCCATGACTTCTCGGAGACCGGGGATATGCCAGAGCCCAACTTGAGTCCCGGGGCCGATACCTCGATCCCTCCATCGCGGGCGCGGCGAGAAATCGGTGAGGAGATCTTCGAGGTGGTGGCCGACTTCATCTGTAGGCTGATCCCGGTGATCCGTTCCGTCGATCCGAAGATCTTCGCCGGTTCCTGAGCGAAAATCGATCGCGATGGTGGACCCAACGAGAGGGAGTGGGATGATGCGGGTTTGGGACATACATCCCGGTTACCTCGATCGCGGGGGACTACTGGGGCAGCATGCCGAGATACACGCAATATGGTCGGTTCTTCGGGCCGGTGGAGGTGGCTACTCGCGGCATCCGGAGGTTTTGAGATGGCGGAGACACGAGGGGCGATTGGCGATAGTGCACGAGATCACGGTGCGGGAAATGAGTCTGCGCGGTTTCGGCCACGCTTCTCCACTTAAAATCCAGGGGAGAAGCGATTGTGATATCCGCCTCCCCTCCAGGTTGATTTCTCCGGGGGAGCAGCTGGCGCTGGTGGGCGAGAAACTCATCGACAGGGGGAGCGAGGGCCGCATTCCCCTGCCCACACGCATATCGCAGTATTGGGCCCATCACAAATACTCGATCATGGCCCGCGGTTACCATCGTTACCGGGAGGTATCCTCCGAGATGGGACGACACCCGGACCTCGTCCCGACGGCGGACGAAGGAATTCTCTTGCGGATAATGGAGGAGATGGTCGCTCCCATTACCCCAGAAGCAATGCGCAACACCCTGGATCACCTCTGGGGGTACTTAAAGGGTTTTGCCACGGTTAGTGAGAGGGAAGAATACCTGGGAATGAAGGAGGACGAGGGATATCCTGGGGCCCTGGATGCGTTGTATCGTCTCGCGGCACGCTACGAAGTAGCATACCTGCTTCACTCGAGTGTGTTCGCCGATGCACCCTTCCGAGGTGAGCGTGATTCATAGAGCGACGGGATATTCCCTGAGGCCGACGATCGGGGTGTAAATATGGAGAACGTCAACGATGAACAGCGGGAGGATTTGCGGGCTGTTCCCGGGAGCGGGAGAGTCCTTTGGCGCCGCATCGCTTCCCTTTGGACTCCGGAGACCTACCACGGGTGGGGCATTTCAAGCCGGTGGTTTGAGGGTTGGTATTTCAAGGTCGTGGACCCCTCCGAGCGCATCGTGTTGGCCATGATTCCGGGAGTGTTTCACGGCGAGGACCCGAAAGCCAGCCACGCCTTCATCCAGGTTCTGGACGGCGTCGCGGGTGCCGCCAGGTACAATCGTTATCCCCTGGAGGATTTTGCCGTATCCTCGGGGCGTCCCTTCCGACTTAAAGTCGGAGAAAATCGATTCTCCTGCGACTCCTTGCATCTGGACGTGCCCGGGCCCCGGGGCCGAGTACGGGGCAGAATCACAATGGGTGAGCTCTACCCCTGGCCCGTCACCCCGCTTTCCCCGGGGGTGATGGGTCCCTACACTTTCGTCCCGTTCATGCAATGTTATCACGGCATTTTGAGCTTCGATCACGTCCTTTCGGGACGGGTCTCGATCGGGGATAGGGAAGTAGATTTCGAGGGTGGTCGCGGATATACTGAGCGCGACTGGGGACGCAGTTTTCCCCGCGCGTGGATCTGGATGCAGAGCAACCACTTCGAGCGGTATGGCATATCTTTGAGCCTATCCATCGCCACGATACCCTGGCTGGGGAGTGGTTTTACCGGCCTTATAGCCGGTCTTCTCCTGGATGGGAAGTTATATCGCTTCACCACCTACGGACGCACTCGCATCCGCGAGGCCAACATCTCCCCGAGAGAAGTCGAGATCACTTTGGAAAACGACGAACATCGCCTGCGAGTCCGGGCCGATCGAGGCGAGGGTGCCACGCTCCTCTCGCCCGAGATCTCCACGATGCAGCCGCGCGTGGTGGAAGACATGACGGGGGAGGTGCGGGTTTCCCTGGAGGATAGGAGGAAGGGGAACCAACTTTACTCGGGTTTGGGGAGATGCGCCGCGATCGAGGTCGTCGGCGACTCCCTCGCCCGGTCTTCGTCCTAGTCGTCCCGC
>JAWODQ010000095.1:0-3019 GCA_046483165.1 Bacillota bacterium
TATCAGGGCAGCCTTAAGGGGTTTGCCATCGGGTGCTTTTTCAACAAACGAGAACATTCCCAGCTGTTCTGGCGAAAACCCTCCCGAACCCCCGGTACCTGATAAAGCATGTAATCGGTGATTATTCCTCGCGCGCCGTGATCGATGGCCAATCGTGCGGCTTCCCACCATCCCGGGCGTCGCGTAGTACCATGGACGAAAACCGCCTTGCCTTCCACATCTTTTCCGCGGAAATGCTCCTTGCTTTCACCCGTTCCGACGTCGACTACTTCCAGTTTCTCACCCTCCGCAGAAGTCGACTCCGACCACCAGGCGAGACAGGGAGGAGCCGTTTCGTAATCCACCAGGATCTCCTCTGAATCGTCTATCACCAAGGCCAGCGAAGCTTCTATGGGATCCCAGGAATTCTTCAGGGGATACTCGGTTATTTCCAAGTTTTCGAATCCCCGGGCTCTGAAGCCATCCTCCACCATAGAAGTGGCCTCGAGGAACCCAGAAGAACCTGGTGATCGATAAAAGTCCGTCAGTCTTCCCGCCAGTTCCGCCGCTCTCTCTCCATCGAAGAATCGATCGACTACAGCGTACAGTTCACTACGAGACGTCATCGATCTTCACACCTCCGTAGCCGGTTTAACGGCATCTACCTCTTGCGGATGAACAATACGAGGAAAACACCCGCGACCTGTAAGATTAGCATGGCAAATCCATACGTCAGAAGTTGCATCCCCATCATTCTCATAAGCCCGTCGAAAGAGACGGTCCACCCCACGGCGCGCAGGCTCAGAGCTAAAGCGAGGCCAAGGCAACCGACGGCTACCGCCGTCGATGCCGACACTGACAACGCTATATGCGTGATATTTTCGTACATGTAGGCCATCAAGATTCCCGTCAGGGTGGCCAATACGTACACGTGGGGTGAAGTCAGCGGGAGGGGGGAGAAAGTGGAGAAAGAATTGGAACTCAGTATCATGACGGAACCCACAGCGAGCCCCAGGGCGATCACGATAGCCGCGCGCAAATAGGGTGCGAGGTGGGATGATTCTTCGCTCATGATTCGGCCTCCCATCGGGCTCTGAGGGGAATCGTGATTTCAAGTCCCTGGATTTCTATCCAGACGACCCCTCTCGTGTTCCAGGTACTTCCTCCGGCCTCGATCTCTGCATCGACAATGTCAGCAAAATGCTCACGCAGAATGAAGGAGTACGGTATCGCTACGGAGCGACCGGTATCCAGTACTTCCTCAATACGCGTATCGGGATTTGTAGTTACATATTCACCCTCAATATATACCGAAAAACGCGCTTCATCCACGAGAACATCTTCCATCCCACCATTGTGGACTTCCAGCGCCAGGTCGAGTCTTCGATCGTCGGATTTCCAATCTATCTCGGCGATGACAAAATCCAACGCCCGCACAGAAGTGGCGATATCCATGTATCGGTCGACCGCCAACAAAGCGAAACGGCCGAAGAAAATGGCCGCAACGAGGGTCACGACTAAAATCGCGATAAGCACATTTCTGTAACGGGCTGAATAGAACAATGCATTCACCCGGTATTCTCTACAGATTCGGTCCATGGTCCGCTCGGCGCATCCTCGGCCGCTCTGACCGCACGTCCGCCGAGGAATACTCCGGCGATGTTTTCCTCTCGGGAAAGGACGGCCACATCCCGAGTGGGATCCTGCCGCAAGAGGACAAAGTCGGCGCGATAATCCGGGGCAATTCGCCCGAGATCTTCTTCCCTGTCCAGAAGCTCTGCCACTACCGACGTGGAAGCCCTGATTGCCTCCATAGGACTCAGGCCACCTTCCACCAGCTGCTCTATCTCCGTGGAGTTCTCGCCGTGATACAGGAAGGGGCCGCCTCCCATGTCGCTTCCCAGGGCTATTTTCACTCCCGCGGACCTCGCCATCTCCAGGCTGGCAAACATCGCTTCTCGCGCGCTGGCCGCGAGGTCGTACATCCGTGCGAGATCCTCCTCGCTCATGCCGTCGGAATAGAATCCCCGGGTGACGTTGCGATACAGGGTAGCCGCCGTAGGTAGAAGAAATGCTTCCTGTCTCGCCATTTGTTCCGCCAGTTCGGGAGTGAGCCAAAAGCCGTGTTCTATGGAATCTATTCCGGCATCCAATGAGGCGCGAATGCCGTCAGTACCCATGGCGTGGCTGGCGACTCGACGTCCGGCGTTGTGAGCGATCTCCGCGGCGGCTGCCAGTTCTTCGGTCAGCATCTCCTGGTGTCCTCGAATGATGCCGCCGTAACCTCGGGTGGCGTTGACTTTGATGAAATCGGCTCCGAGCTTCAGCAACTCGCGCGCGATACGTCGTACTTCGGCCGGCGAATCGGCGACCCCCGGGTTATCGATGAAACGCGCGTTGTAGAACTTGTCGCGATCCATATGTCCACCGGTCCCGCATATACCATAACCGGCAGCCAGAATCCTCGGCGTCGTGTATTCACCTCGCTTTGAGGCGTCTCTCAAGGCGAGAGTTCCCATCCCCGCGCAATCGCGGACGGTCGTAAAACCCATGTCCAGGGTACGTCGTGCGTTGCGAAGCGCTCGCAGGGTAGCCGCGCCGGGGAGGTCATTGAGCATGACGAGAGATCTGTCGGGTACCGAATCGTTACAAAGATGGACGTGACCATCTATCAATCCGGGGATCATCGTCAGGCCTTGCGCCGGAAGGGATGGCCAATCGCGGAATTTCTCCGGAATTCCCTCTCCCGTGGGGCCCATCCAGGCGAAACGGTCCTCCTCGATCGCTACCGAGTGTTTCTCCCGAACCTCGTCAGAAGTACCATCGATCAATCTGTCGACTTCTACCACATATCCCATATGCTCTCTCCTCCCGGGTTGCGCACTCTGTTTTAGCCACTCGTTAGTTCTCCGGTTTCCGTGACCCAACCCGCCCGGGGACAACCCACACGAACCGAAAACTCGCTGCCGGAGCACTCGGAGAGATCGACGACCCAATTGGTAGCCGCAGTCCTTTTCGGGATGCCGCTTTCCGGTTCGTT
>JAWODQ010000009.1:0-6718 GCA_046483165.1 Bacillota bacterium
CCGGCACCTGGACACCCTGCGCTCCCGGATCCAGACCACCGTGTCCGGGATCCAGGGCAACCACCTTGCCGGCTATGCTGGAAGTTCGAACGCCCACGGCGATTTCGAAGTGATCATCTCTCTCGCGAGTGGAGATGACCGGTACCCGATACTCCCACAGGTCCAGAACCATCCTGGTCCCCGAAAACAGATCGCCCACGCTCTCTCTGTGACGCCCGAAACGCACACTCCGCAATATATCGTCTTCGAATTCCTCGCTCGTCGTGGCATCCGCCCACTCCGTACCAAAAAGATCCACCACTGCGCGAGCCGGCTCCTTGAGGGTGAAAGTCCGGACATCGACGGGTATAGTGGTCCGAAGCATCACCCGTGGTCCTCCGTCATCGGTGACGATCTCCACCGACTCCAGGTAAGCCAGTTCCATGCTCAATCCGGAATCGTTAGCCTCGATTCTTCGGGTTAACTCTTCTCGAAGACTCACCGACAGGTACACGCTTTCGTCGGTGCCCTCGCCCGAACTCAGCGAAACTCTGGCGATGGGGCCCTCATCAAACGCCTGCATTGGCGGCACTTCTTCGCCCAATTGGGTTCCGGTAAGCCGCAGGATGACAATGTCGGGACTGTCGCGCACCGTCATCCACTCGAAAGTGCCCGATACGTCGAGTTCGAGGCCGTGCGAGGTCATCTCGTATCCCAAGACCTCGTCGGGTCCCTCTCCCGGTCCACCGGCGCCCTCGGGTTCTTCTTCGGGCCTTCCAGAGGCTATTATGGCCGTCCTATCTTCCGCGTCCCAATCGACCTCACTGCCGAAGGCCTCGGCCACAAACCTGAGCGGAACGAGCGCCCGACCGGAGGCCGGAACGATAAATGGCGCGACGTCCAGCTCCACCTCTTCCCCGTTTAGCAGGGCCAGGTTCTCTCCGATGGTCAGGAGAACGAACTCGTCCGATTGCGCTCCATCTCCCAACACGAGAATCTGGCGGGTATGGGCGAGCCACTCGACCTCGCGTCCCAGGCTTTCGGATACCACCCGGATGGGCACGACTATTCGATCATTTTCTATGCGGGGACTTTCGTCGGAATCGACTTCCACTCCGTCGATCACGATGGAGAAATCCGCGGTATCTGCGGATGCCGGAGACGCAAGGCAGCCGATAGATAGGCAGATGACCGCGAACATAAGCGCCAAAACTCGTGTGTTCCGCCGGGATAATCTTCTGCTCAAGTTCAATTCCTCACCATTGAGATTCACATTGAGACCGGCAATCGACGGCAGGTCTGAGAGTTCAATTCCACCGATTTAGGCTTCTTCCTTCGCCATCGTCGCATATGTAAGCGCTGCGTAACAGAGGGGCGAGGTTCTTCCCTTCATCTCGCCCCCCCGACTGCCCCACAAAGGCTCTAGTGAACCGGCGTTATCCACTCGCCATATCCACCCTCACCCACGCAGCTGCCGGCTTCAGCCACCTTCTGACCGCGCACATATACTTCGTCCAGGCGGCCGCGGATCTTGCGACCGTCGAAAATCTTCGCCGCGTCGGGGTCGGCGGTCTCGAACGTGCTCACGTCGACCGTCCAGTCGACCTCGGGATCGAAGAGTATGAAGTCGGCATCGGCTCCCGGACGCAGGGTACCCTTGCGCGGGAACATCTTAAACAGGCGTGCGGGCATCTCGCAGGCCAGTTCCACCAGTCGCTCGAGTTCCAGTCGGCCGTGTGCAACTTCCGTCAACAAGAGCGGCATGACCGTCTCCAAAGCTGAGAGGCCGCCTCCGGATTCGAACATGTTGGTATGGCCCTTTTCTCGGCGCTCCGGAAGGCCCGGCGCATGGTCGGTAGCTATGATGTCGACGGTGCCGTCTTCCACGAGTTCCCAGAGCCTCGCCACGGACTCCGGTGACCGAAGCGGCGGCACGACCTGGGCGTAGGGCCCCACCCTGGCAGTATCCTCATCGCTTAGGAGTAGGTAGTGGGGGCAGGTCTCTATGGTTACGTCCGTTCCCCATTCCCGCCACTGGGCGGCGAGCTCTATGGCATCCGGGCTACTCATGTGCACCAGGTGAAGCGGTGCCCCCGTCATGCGGGCAACTTCCAGCAGTGTGAGCGTCGCCAATATCTCGGTGCTCTCCGGTCTGCTATCGTGGAAGTCAGCGTACCCCGTCCTACCCTGGGCGATCAAATCCTCGGTGAGTTTCTCGATCACCGGGAAATCCTCCGCGTGAAAACCGACCCGTACTCCGGATTTTTTTACCTCGCGCAGCGTGACGTAGACATCCCCGGAGTCCTTGCATATCAGGCCGGGTCGCTGCGGGTTGTAGGGTCGGATGTAGCTCTTGTAGCCCACCGCTCCCGCCTCGGCTTGCGGCACGATGGTCGAAAGCATCTGTGCTCCCGCGCCTCCGAGCATGGCGTAGTCGACGTAACTCTTCTCTCCGAATTGGTCCTTTCGCTCGAGCAGCGTCTCGCGGTCGTTCACGCAGGGGATGAAGTTCGGCATCAGTACCACCGTGGTCACGCCACCGGCGGCGGCGGCCCGAGTTCCCGTGGTGAAATCTTCGTTCACCGCCGGTCCTGGTTCGTCCAGGTGAACGTGGGCGTCCACCATCCCCGGAAGTATGAATCTTCCCTTCGCATCCACCACTTCGCGCGCTTCCACGCCCTCGAACCCGTCGGTACTCCAGGAAACTATCTTCCCATCCTGGACCAGGAGACTACCCCGGAACCTACCGGTCGAAGTGACTAGAACACCATCTCTAATTATCAAATCCCACACGACATACCACCCTTTCGTCGATCCGTTCCCCGATTCTCGGGAAGAATGAAGGCGAATACTTTTGGAATATCACCTGCATACAATGCACCGTAGATGGACTATATTCGGCATTCGAGCCCTGATACCTTGAAATGTCGGCAAAAAGCGGGAGAATTTCACGCTCATCTGGGGAGCGAAGATGCGTGGTCTTGAGAAGAGTATTTCAGGTGACGAATTCGGCCGCGCCGCCGTCCGTCATCAAGGCGAGTCTCTCCTGTTCCACATCGTCCGGATAAAGCAGGTCGCTCACTCCAGCACCCAACAGGCGCACCGGCGTGCTGCCATCCACGAGCCGGGCCATCAGGGAATGCGCTATCGGCAGAATATCCGCGACTTCGGAAGAGGGATGCGGCAGCGCCCGGGACCGGGTCAATGTGCGAAAACTGGCATATCTTATCTTCACCGTTACGGTACCTCCGACGATCCCGTCCCGGTCGAGGCGGTCGGCCACGTGTTCCACCATCTCGGTGAGCAATTCGTCCAGCTCCGCAGGATCGCGAACATTCCTCGTAAGGGTAGTCTCCCGGCTCACCGATTTGGCCCGGGATCGATCCCGCTGCCGCACCAGCGGGCGGCCCGAAGTTAGAAGTGCCAGGTCCCACGTGCGACCCGGCCCCAGCAATCGCAGGAGCTTCTTTCGGGACGTTTTCCAAAAGTCCGCGCAGGTCACTATCCCGTGACGGGCCAGCAGATCGACGGTACGTGGACCTACTCCCCACAATTTGCCCAGCGGGAGATCGGGGAGAATCCGTCGCACTATATCCCGATCCATGACGGTGAATCCGTCCGGTTTCCGCCACTCCGACGCCAATTTCGCCAGGGGTCGGGCGTAAGAAACCCCGACCGAGCACGTCAGTCGAGTTTCGGCGAGGATATCACTCTTTATGCGGCGGGCAACCTCGACGGGATCTTCGCCTTCCGCGGGAAATATGAAGGCTTCGTCCAAACCCAGGGATTCCACTCGGGAACCATCGCGGGCCATGATTTCCCGGATTTGGCGGGCTACGGCGCGATACTTGGCAAAATCCGAAGGTAGGAATATGGCGGAGGGACAGAGGTCCTTAGCGCGACTGGAGGGCATGGCAGAGTGTATGCCGAAACGCCGTGCCTCATAAGAACACGTCGAAACCACGCCGCGGCCGTCGGGGCTACCCCCAACGACTAATGCTTTCCCCCTCAGGCTCGGATCATCGCGCTGTTCGACGGAGGCATAGAACGCGTCCATATCCAGATGTATTACGGATAGGGATAGGGGGCGTTCCTCCCTGAGGTGACCCGACTGCGCGCGATGGGACAACTAGACCGACCTCCGACTCAAGTATATCAAACATATGTTCGATGCAGAAGCTCCCGATCGATGCCTCTAATGGCAAAAAAAGGCCGCCCGAGGTGATCGCGCGGCGATGCTTCCCCTAATTATTGGTGGAGGTGTCGGGGAGTCGCACCCCGAGTGTCCGAGCCCGCAAGCGTAGACCGCTACAGGCTTAGCCCGTACTTTTGATTCACCCGAGCGGGCCTCCACGGGCGGAGTCCCTATCGGGTTATCCCGCTTAATCTCGTTCGAGGTACGCGGGCACTCCCCCGAACCAGTCCATCTGAGTGTCGCCCAGCACCGCCCCGACGGACCGAGGACGGGTGGACGTGGCTGTTACGTGTTACGCAGCAGCCAGAGCGTAGTCATTGTTGGCACTTGATAGTGAGCCGCGTTTTACGAGGATGCGGCGAACTCGACCTGCTGCCTACACCAGTGGTGCCCGAAGCGACCCTGCTCACCCCCACGTGAGTTGGAGGGACTACGCTCGCTCGCATAACTAATTGTAAGCCGGATCGGCCAAATTGTCAATTTTGCCCGCCCCGCGGAGGATCGATAGTCACGATAACTCTCGGTCATCTGCGCCTTCTCATGGCCTGGCGCATCTTTCGTTCCGCGTCTCGTTTCTTCACAGTTTCGCGCTTGTCGAACTCGCGCTTGCCTTTGGCGATGGCCAGATCAACCTTGACCCAACCCCGCTTCAAATAGAGCTTCAGCGGTACCAATGTGTAGCCCTGTTCTTGCGTCTTGCCATACAGGTAGTCGATTTCTCTTTTGTGAAGGAGCAGTTTCCGGCTCCTCCGCGCCTCGTGATTGTATATGGTCCCGTGACTGTACGGCCCGATATGCATGTTGTGGAGGAATACCTCTCCCCCCTCCGCGGTCGCGAAGGAGTCGGCGAGGTTCACTCTCCCCTCGCGCACGGCCTTTATCTCGGTGCCGGTCAGCTTTATGCCCGCTTCCAGACGCTCTTCTATGTGAAAATCCCGGAAAGCCTTCCTGTTTCTCGCTATCGCGGGAGGTCCACTATCTTTCTCGTTGGCCATTACACATCACCCCGCATCGAGTTCTCCATATCCTCTTCATCATCTTCTCGCAGATCTTTCAGCATGACCAGCCAGCGACCGTGGCTGTCTTCTGTGCGCCCCTGGCGGACGAACCCCCTCTTTTCGTACATTCGCCGGGCCGCGTCGTTATCCGGGCGCACCTCGAGTTTCACGAAGTGGACACCGTCAGCCCGAAGCCTCTCGAGGGCGGCTTCGACGAGGGAAGAACCGACACCGCGACCTCGCGCGGCGGGATCGACGGCCACCGAAAGGATCTGGGCTGCCCCGCGAAAACGGGCGACGCCGAAACTGGAGAAAAAGGTGGCCTTATCGCCCAGTAGCGTCAGGAGCCTTCTCGGGCCCAATCCCAGGTCTCCCAGCAGTGCCGACCAGGCCAAGCGCAGCATCCGCAGGCTCAGGGGAGCCCGGATCCATATCCGGAACATATTGGCCGGGGCGATGCAGTATCCGATGACCGATCCCCCCGACTCCGCCACGAGACAGGCGTCGGGGTCCGCCCGGATCAGGAAGGTCATTATGTCCTCGAATACCCCGTCCGGGGCGCCGCCGGGCAGAAGATCCTTCACAGTATCCGCAAAGGAGTCGCGGAATATGCGGCCCATCGCCGTCGCATCCGACATCCTGGCGCGCCTAACTTCGAGGCATGTGGTTCCCATCGGGGGCCTCTCCTTCGGTCAGAAAAGCAGTCACCATCAACCCGTTGACGGTGACTAATCTGAATCCCCGTTCTCGGAGTCGATCGACCGATCCGGGGTATACCTTCGCTCGCAGACCATTCACACTACGCTCTCATTGTACAGGCCGCGTCGTGGTCGGAACAGCCGCGGTGCCCTACCCGTAACATTTGAGCTTTCCGAACGGAGGTAAATGGATGGCGGAGACTATCCGGGCAACCGGTGGCGCCGCCACACGATCGACCACTTCGAGCAGGGCGACCCGTCCCGTCAATCGATGCAGGAGGAAGAAGATCAATAATGCCGGCGTGGGAGCCCTCAGTATGGGCACGAGAAGGTCCGTAGCCGGTGGCATCGGGGAAGATCCTACGTGCGCGAGGGTCCAAAAAGGGAACGGCGGCCGGCCCGGACTTCCCACCGGGAGAGGGGTTTCGCCCGATCAGGGGTGACTCGCGCAACTTCACGGCGCTACTTCACATGTTGATCCAGCAAAAAGCGGGGACGCCTCTGGGGGAGGCTCCCCGCGTCGTGATCGGATGAGTTTGGGAACCTAGAGACCTAAATCGTCACTGATTTCCTGCATCGACTCCAGGGCCAACCCGACGAACTCCTCTAGATCTACATCCAATTCTTCGATGGTCTCTATGTTTTCGCGACGAGCTCCGCGGGCGAAGGATGTCTCTGCAAAGCGGTTCATCACGAAGTCCACATCGAGCGAATCCAGCTTCTTATCCGGGTGTATCAGGGTGGCGGCGACGATCAGGCCCGTCAACGGGTCCGTGGCGTAAAGCGCCTTGGCCATCTTGGTCTCCCGCGGGAAACCGTGCCGGTCATTGTGGGCACGGACCGCTTCC
>JAWODQ010000134.1:0-5755 GCA_046483165.1 Bacillota bacterium
ACCGGGCCCACGCCTCGACCCATGGCCTCGCCCGGGAACTGCCGGCGATGGCCGGATTGTTGATGCACCGAGAAATCGCCGCTCTTAGCGAACTCCGGGACGGACCAGAATCTCCCTACGTCGCCGTGATCGGTGGGGCCAAGATATCCGACAAACTGTCGGTGTGTCGCCGCCTCCTCGATCGGGTCGACGTCCTCATAGTGGGCGGAGGCCTGGCCAACACCTTCCTTCTAACCATGGGTTACGATGTCGGTAACAGCCTGGTGGAGCCGGAGATGGTGCGCGAGGTGAGAGCCCTCATAGCCGAAGCCAGCCGTAAGAAGGTGGATCTTATGATGCCGCTCGACGTGATGGTCGCCAATACGATATCTCCCTCCGCGACCACCAGAACCGTCGAGGCGAGTTCCGTACCCCGCGGTTGGAGCATAGTGGACATAGGTCCTCGGACGGTCGCGCGCTATTCGACCCCCCTTGCGACGGCCAAGACGATCTTTTGGAACGGGCCCATGGGAGTTATGGAAGTGCCGGCTTTCTCGCGCGGTACCGAGGGCATCGCGCGCGCCATCGCGGCGCAAAGTGGCGCTCGTACCGTGGCCGGGGGCGGCGAATCCGTAGAGATGTTGTCGCGTTTGAAACTGATCGACCGCCTCGATCACGTATCCACGGGAGGTGGGGCGGCCCTCCAGTACCTGGCCGGCGATTCCTTGCCGGCACTCAGCCTGCTGGAGAGGACCGGAACTCGGCGCCGCCGCCCCTGGGTTGGGGGCAACTGGAAGATGAGTGTTCCCGGAACGCGTGCCCGTGTACTCGCGAGCGCCGTGGCCGAGGGAGTGCGCGGAGACGAAGTGGATGTGGCCATATTCCCCTCCTACACCCAGCTCGAGGGTGTCGGGAGGGAGATAAGGGATTCGCGCGTTACCGTGGGTGGCCAGGATTGCCACTGGGAGACCGAGGGGTCTTTCACCTCGGGCGTATCCGGTGCCATGCTGAGCGACTCCGGTGCGCGATGCACCCTCGTGGGGCATTCGGAATGTCGCCGCTACCTGGGAGACGACAATGAGCGGGTCGCCAAAAAACTGCGAGCGGCCCTGGCCTCGAATCTCGTCGCCATACTCTGTATCGGGGAAGACTCCAGGGCCGGTGAGGACGGTGGCTGGAATACCATCGAACGGCAGCTTCACCGGGCCCTCGATGGCCTTCCCGGGGTATACGGGAATGATTATCCCTGGGGTAGGCGACTGCTTCTCGCCTACGAGCCCGTTTGGGCCATCGGTTCGGGCGAACCCGCCTCCCCGGAGATAGTCGCGGAGACGACCTACAAGATTCGAGAAGAACTCGGACATATCTTCGATCCCTGGGCCGCCGAAAACATAAGATTGGTTTACGGCGGAAGTGTGAATGCCGAAAACGCCGCCGATTTCGTCGCGCTACCCTCGGTGGACGGCGTACTGGTGGGGGGCGCCAGTACCTCCGCCGAATCCTTCCTCGGGATAGTCGATGCGATACGTGGCCTCCTGAAAGAGCGGGATGAGTGATGCCGGAAGGTGAGGTGCCGGGCCCGACCTCGGGCCCGGTCCTTTTGCTGATAATCGATGGAATGGGTTTGTCTCCCGCCACCGAGGGCAACGCCCTCCTCGCGGCGTCTACGCCCCACCTTTGCGAAATCGACGCCCACTACATCGGCACCCGACTCGACGCTTCCGGCGACGCCGTCGGTCTCGCCCCCGGGCAGATGGGAAACTCCAACGTCGGTCATCTCCACCTCGGAGCCGGTCGGATAGTTTGCCAGCATGGGTTGCGGATAGATCGGGCCATCGAGGACGGTAGTTTCTTCGACAATCCAGCGCTGTCGCGCCTGATGGACCAAACGCGGATTTCGGGTGCGACGCTGCACATCATGGGATTGGTATCCGACGGACGGGTTCACAGCGATCTGAAACACCTGTCCGCCCTGCTCACCATGGCCCGTCGCCGTGCCGTGGCCGAAGTGGCCGTGCACGCCTTTTTGGATGGTCGCGACGTCTCGCCGGGAACGGCACCCCGATACTTGCACCTCTTGGAGAAGGAACTGCGACGCTCTCCCGGCCATCGGCTGGCGACCGTGTCCGGGCGGTATTACGCTATGGATCGAGATCGGCGCTGGGATAGGCTAAACTTGGCCCTCGCCGCGATACTGCGCGGCGAGGGGCGCCGCGTCGGGGGAGTCCTTGAGGCCATAGAGGCCTGGAGAGCGGCCGGTGAGAGTGACGAATTCGTCCTCCCCACGGTGTTGGGTGGGTATTCGGGCATCGAGCCCCATGATGCGTTCGTGACTTTCAATTATCGCGCCGACCGCATGCGACAACTCGTCGGTGCGCTCTTGCATCCCGAATTCGGACCGGTGGATGCCTCGCCACTTCGAACGGGTGCCCGTCTGGTGACCATGACCAGATATGACCCCGAGTTTCGTTGTCCCGCCGCCTTCGAACTGCAGGATATGCCAAACACTTTGGGTGAGGTGGTGAGCCGGGCGGGCCTGAGGCAACTCCGGTTGGCCGAGACGGAAAAATACGCCCACGTAACCTATTTTCTCAACGGCGGCCGCGAACAACCCTACCGCGGGGAGGACAGGGTGATGGTTCCCTCTCCGAAAGTGGCCACCTACGATCACCAGCCCGAGATGAGCGCGGACGAGGTTACGGACAGACTCGTCGAGGGAATCGTCTCCGGGAAATACCATCTCGTCGTGGCCAATTATGCCAACCCGGATATGGTGGGACATACTGGCGATTTTGCCGCGGCCGTTCGCGCGGTGGAAGCGGTCGACGAAGGCATGGGCCGGGTGCTCGCCGCTTTGCGCGAGACGAAAGGTGTCGCCCTCATACTCTCGGATCACGGTAACGTCGAGAAGATGGTAAACGACGCCGGTGCCCACACGGCCCATACCACAAACGAGGTTCCCTGCTGGCTGGTGGGAGAAGAATTCGTGCGGGATGGTTCTCGGTTACTACGCCGCGGCGGCGGTCTTTCGGACGCAGCCCCTACCATCCTGGAACTACTGGGACTCGAAGTGCCGCGCGAGATGAGCGGACGGACATTACTGGCCGATCCCCATGGAGGATGCCAACTGTGGAGGGGAGATTTACTCGATGGCTGCAGGAAGTGAAATAGGCTCGATTGTGGGGCGAGAAATACTGGATTCCCGGGGGAATCCTACGGTGGAAGTGGACGTCACGCTTGTTTCCGGTGCGACGGGGAGGGCGGCGGTTCCGTCTGGTGCCAGTACCGGTTCGAGGGAAGCTCGAGAGCTGCGAGATGGCGATCCCGAGAGGTATCGGGGCAAAGGCGTGTGCGATGCCGTCGCCGCGGTGAACGGGGAGATTCGAGAGGCCCTCGTGGGAACCGATGCGACCGACTCAAAAGCCGTGGATACTCGCCTGATAAACCTCGATGGCACCGCCAACAAGGATCGCCTCGGAGCCAACGCCATCTTGGGCGTCTCCCAGGCCTGCGTCAGGGCGGCGGCGGCCTCCGCGGGCGTTCCGCTTTTTCGCTATCTGGGCGGAGAATCGGCCCATCTCCTCCCCGCGCCCATGATGAACGTGTTAAACGGTGGTCAGCACGCCGCCAACAACGTCGAAGTACAGGAATTCATGATAGTGCCCGCCGGTGCACCAACCTTTCGTGAGGCCCTCCGCTGGGGCAGTGAGGTCTATCACGCGCTCGGGGATTTGCTCGAGGGACTCGGGCTCGGCGGAGGCGTGGGGGACGAGGGGGGCTTCGCCCCCGATTTGGAGGGCGACGAAGAGGCCCTGGATCTCCTCATGCGAGGGATAGAGAGGGCCGGATATCGGCCCGGCGAAGACATCTACCTGGCTCTGGACGTGGCGGCCACCGAACTTTGGGATACCGGAGGCTATCGGCTGCGCGGCCGGCACATGGATGGCGAGGACCTCGTAGAGGTCTATTGGGAGTGGTGTCGGAGTTTTCCACTGATCTCCATAGAGGATGGTATGGCCGAAGACGATTGGGAGGGCTGGGCGCACTTGACCGGCCGGCTCGGGTCATCGGTGCAGCTGGTGGGCGATGATGTGTTCGTCACCGATGCCGAGACGGTGCGGCGAGGTGCGGAGGCCGGGATCGCGACGGCCGTCCTGATCAAACCGAACCAGATAGGGACGGTGTCGGAGACCCTCGAGACGCTTGCCGTCGCGGAACGTCTGGGTTTTGGGGCCTGTATTTCCCATCGCTCCGGGGAGACGGCCGACACCTTCATATCGGATCTCGCGGTGTCTTCGGGCGCGGGACAGATAAAGACGGGTGCCCCCTGTCGCGGGGAGCGTGTGGAGAAGTATAATCAACTCCTGAGGATCGAAGAAATGCTCGGGGACCGGGCTCGGTTTGCCGGCTCCGAAAGCTTCGTGCTAAAATAACTCGGATTTCGGGGGTGAGATTCCGTATGGATACGGTTCTCATGGTGATACATTTGTTGGTGGCCATCGGCCTTATCATCACTGTACTTTTGCAGTCGGGGAAGAGCGCTGGAATTTCCGGGGCCATCGCCGGGGCCGGCGAATCCTTATTTGGCCGGCGCAAAGGGATGGACGAATTCTTCGAAAAGATGACCACATATTTGGCCGTGGGCTTCATGGCCCTGTCGGTCGTAATAGCGATTTTGATATAGGCGGTGTGGGACCTCCGGGAAGGGGTATCGTGGTGACTCGAGAAGAAGCCCTGAAGCTGGTTAAGGAGCACCTGAAGACACCCAATCTGCTCAAACATACGTACGCCGTGGAAGCGGTCATGGCCAAGCTTGCCGAGCGTCTGGGTGAGGACCGAGAAAGATGGGCGCTGGCGGGACTCCTTCACGACATCGATTACGATGAGACCTCCGACGACCCGGACCTGCACAGTCGCAGGGGTGCCGATATGCTGGAGGAAGCCGGCCTGGATTCCGAGATAGTGGAAGCGGTCCGTGCCCACAATGACCGCCACGGTTTTCCGCGGGAGACCAAGATGGCCAAGGCGCTCTACGCGACGGACCCGTTGACGGGCCTGATCGTCGCCGCCACCCTGATACACCCGGATAAGAAGCTGGATTCGCTCGATGTGGACTTCGTGATGAACCGCTTTGCAGAGACATCCTTCGCCCGCGGAGCTCGTCGCGAAAACATAGAGACCATCGAAGAATTGGATGTGGATCTAGAGGAGTTCGTCGGACTGGCCCTGGAGTCGATGCAGGAAATCAGTGACGATTTAGGTCTCTAGGTTCCCAAAGTCATCCGATCTCGACGCGGGGAGCCTCCCCGGAGGCGTCCCCGCTTTTTGTTGCATCAATATGTTAAGTAGCGCCGTGAAGTTGCGAGAGTCACCCCTGATCGGGCGCAAGCCCCTCTCCCGGTGGGAATCGGCTCGGTCGCCGTTCCCTTTTTGGACCCGCGCGCACGTCGGAGCTTGCCCGATGCCACCGGCTACGGACCTTCTCGTGCCCATACCGAGGGCTCCCACGCCGGGATTATTGATCTTCTTCCTCCTGCATCGATTGACGCGACGGGTGCGCTGGTCGAAGTGGTCGATCGTGTGGCGGCACCACCGGTTGCCCGGATAGTCTCCGCCATCCATTTACCTCCGTTCGGAAAGCTCAAATGTTACGGGTAGGGCACCGCGGCTGTTCCGACCACGACGCGGCCTGTACAATGAGAGCGTAGTGTGAATGGTCTGCGAGCGAAGGTATACCCCGGATCGGTCGATCGACTCCGAGAACGGGGATTCAGAT
>JAWODQ010000085.1:0-7620 GCA_046483165.1 Bacillota bacterium
CGACGCACCTGGTTCCGCTCTATCAATCTCTCGTAATGTCCGATGAGCTTTCGGGTCAGCGTACGATTCGAAAAACCCTCGGCCCGCCTCAGACCTTCTCGCCGCAATCGGGAAGCCAACTCGATATCCCGGAGGATGGCCAATACCTTGGAAGCGAACTCGCCCGGATCTTCGTCGCTGAGTAGCCCGTTCACTCCGTCGTCGACGACCTCCAGGCTGGTCGGTGATTTGAGCGCGACGACCGGGAGCCCGGCCGCCATGGCCTCGACCAACACGAGACCCTGGGTCTCGGCCGTAGAGGGGAAGCAAAAGGCATCTGCCGCCGCATACCATTGCGCGACGCGATCGAAAGGAAGCTTCCCGGTGAAATGGACCCTATCCGCGATCCGCCGCGTTCTCGCCTCGTCCGCCAGACGGGTGTGGGCGGGTCCCTCCCCGACCATGACGAGATGGACTCGCTCTTCCTCGGGTAGGACTCCGAGCACCTCGAAGAGAAAGTCTATGTTCTTCCGATGGTCCAACCGTCCCACGAAAAGCAACACCCGGGATTTGGGCGGCACCATAGCCTCGCGTTCCAACCTCCGGCGAACTTCTCCCTTCGACACCGCCACTTCCCGACGAGCACGATCCAGGTCCTCGGCTTCAATCCCCGACGGGAGAACCTCCACTTCCTTTGATACTCCCCACTCCCACAATACGGAACGAGCGTACTCCGAGGGAGCCAGAATCAGGTCGCAACGGGAACAGAAATCGATGACGTACTCGCGGATCACGTCCTCCGCCAGCTCCGATATGAGTGGAACGTAATCCGAATAATTCGGGTAAATGCTGTGGCAGGTGAAAACCAGCGGTAGGTCTCGCTTTTCCGCCAAACGCGCACCCATTTTACCCACTATGAAGGGGGAATGGGCGTGCACTATGTCCACGTTGGTATCGATGGTATCCGATATGCTGAGGTGCCCATCGGTCATTATCGGCGTTCCGATCCGCATACCATCGAAACCCGGAACGGGTATGGAAAATAGTTCGTAAACCCCGGGTTCTTTGGTGCGTTTCGAATCGGTGAGACGGCCGGGAACGACCAATAGGACATCGTGGTCATGTTCCCTGAGCGATTCGGCGAAACGCTCCATGGAAACGATGACTCCACTCACGTAAGGATGATAGGTGTCGTTAAAAAAGGCGATCTTCAATAGACCACCCTCCATTCCATCGGGTATCTCTATCACTTTTTCCGGTCAGGACGTCGGGTCCCTTCCACCTCGCGACCCAACTCGAATATACTTCTGGTGTCGGTGGAATGCAAAGGAGGCGGGATATCTTGGAAACTCGCAACGGAGGCGGGATTCGGGTCGCGAAGGTGAGTATGGTGATCAACCTGGCCCTCGTCGTCCTCAAGGGCGTCTTTGCTGTGCTCTCGGGTAGTTCCGCTCTGATGGCCGACGCGGCACATTCCGCCGGCGATATTCTCTCCACCATCCCGGTTCTCGTAGGTTTTTCCATCTCCAGCCGACCGGCGGATTCCGACCATCCCTACGGCCACGGACGCGCCGAACAATTAATGACCGCCCTTCTGGCCGGCATCCTATTGCTGACAGCCTATTTCATCGCCCGCGATGGCGTGGCGACCATAATGGCGCCGGCGCGTCCGGCTCCCGGCGTCACGGCCCTCGGCGTTGCCGCGGTCTCCGTAATCACCAAGGAACTCATGTATCGATACGCGGTCGCGGAGGGGCGCCGCCTGGGCAGCGATCTGTTGATAGCAGACGCCTGGCATCATCGCTCCGACGCCATGTCCTCGGTGGCGGCCCTCATAGGTATCGGAGGGGCCAACGTCGGTTTTCCCATCCTCGATCCCCTGGCCGCCCTGGTAGTCGCCGTCATGCTGGCGTGGACGGGAACCACCATCCTTAGGAGCGCCGTGCACGCCCTGATGGACGGACAGCCTCGGGACTTCACAGACGAGATGGAAAGGGTCCGAGAGATAGCCACCGACATATCTGGAATAATCCACGTCGACGACGTAAGGATCCGGCGCTACGGCGGCCAGTTGATCATGGATGTGGAGATAAGTGTCGAATCTACCCGCACGGTGGGCACCGCACACGATCTGGCGACGCGGCTTCGCGACCGGCTGGAAAGGGCGAACCCCCACATCGGGGGGGTCTTCATCCACGTGAACCCTCATCCGGAGCACGAACCAAAACGCGACGGGAAAATCTAGTGAGGTAAGAGGGTGAGAAGAAGGCCTCCCGCCACCCCGACCAGTAAGCCATAGACGTGAGACCCGTCGTTGGAAGCATTCCTGGCGGCGGGAATCATTTCGGCGCAGGTTATGTAGAGCATGGCGCCGGCGGCCAGTGCGAGGGCAAAGGCCAGAGCTCCCGCGGATACATTCCCGAACATATAACCGAGGGCGGCACCTCTCCCCACGGGAGCACCCGCCAGCAGTCCAGACCAAACCACTTTACCCAATGTGAGACCTCCGGCGATCATGGGGAAAGCCATAGCCATACCTTCCGGAATGTTGTGAATTCCTATCACCAGGGCCACGTTGCGCCCCAGCTGACCTCTGGAAGCGAATCCAGCGCCGACGGCTATACCTTCGGGGAGATTGTGAAGACCGATGCCCAGGGCGAGTAGGACGCCCATTCTGACGTAGGGAGCCACCGCGACGTATTCCTGGGGATGTAAGTGCGGGAGTCGCCCTTCGATCAGCAGCATCAGCAGCATACCGGCAGTCAGGCCGGCCATTCCGGCCCAAAGCCCCCCGTTTTCCAGGGCCTCGGGAATGAGATCCAAAAACACCACAACCAGCATGACTCCGCCGGCCATGTTGAGCAGAAACCCCAGCGACTTGACAGCACTCCGGCCGAATAGGCCCCCGAGCAGGGAGCCCAAACCGGTACCCAAAAGCCCGGCGGCCAAACCGATCAAAGTAACGTACCCCACGGGACACTCCTCTCGATACACCTGTACAGCATAATTCAAATGATTATCCCTTTCAACAGCGAGACCGCCACCGGCTGAGTTGCCCCCACCGAGGGCAAGTGGTAGCCTAAACTCAGTCAATGTCGGAAGGGAAGATGGGCTTGAGTTTTCCCGATTTGGTAGATGGTATCGCGTACCGCTCCTTATCCAGCTCCAGCAAATACGGTAATTGCTATCTCGTAGCCTCCGGCTCCACTCGAATCCTCGTCGATTATGGAGTGCCGTTGCGAAGGCTCGAGGGATTTCTACGGGAGTTCCAATGTGACCCCGAATCCATTTCGGCCATCCTGATCACGCACGAGCACGGGGATCATAGCCGGGGTTTGAACATAAAGAACCCCTTCCACCTGCGTTACGGAATCCACGTTTACGCGACAGAGGGAACCTGGGAGGGCATCTCAAAGCCTCCTGATGAGCTGACGCACCGCCTGATCCGTCGCGATACGCCGACCGAGATAGGCGATCTGCAGATACGCGCCGAAAGCAAGCTCCACGACGCCCGGGATCCGATCGCACTGAGTATCAAGACGGGGTCTTCCTCTTTGGGTATCGCGACAGATCTCGGGGAGTTTACGCCGGAGATGATCGATTTCCTGCGAGGCGCCCACCATTACATAATTGAGAGCAATTACGATCGGGACATGGAATTGCGAGCTCCCCGACCCCTTTCCCTGGTAGAGCGTGTAATGGGACCCCGGGGCCATCTATCGAATGATCAGGCGGCTGAAGCGATGAGCTCGCTGGTGACCGCGAACACCCGCTCGATCCTGCTGGCACATCTCAGCCTCGAGTGCAATTATCCCGCTCTGGCCGTAGAGACTATGACGCGAGTATTGCAGAATACGGAATTCGCGGGGTTCGTCGCGGCAGCTCCGGCCGGAACGCCCGGCGAGATCATGGGTGATGTGGCGGAACGGATCTCGCCAGAGACCTTTAGAGCCACGGACAACTTTCGTCTGAGTTTGTAGTCGGGAGGGAAAACCCTTGGACAGTCCCCAGCTAATACCGAACGCCCGAGAGCTCTGGTCAGCCAGCCGTCTGATCTCCGGAGAACTGGCACCCACTCCCATCGCGTATTCGGAGTATTTCGGCGGCCTCCTGGACCGCGATGTCTATTTGAAAGTCGAAACCGCCCAACCCGGCGGATCTTTCAAGATGAGGGGAGCGCTGAACCGGCTCGTGGGCCCGGACGCACCCGACGCGATCATTACCTCATCCAGCGGGAATCACGGGGCGGCCCTGGCCATGTTGGGGTCCCGCATGGGTGTCGAAGTAACCGTGGTCGTACCCGGCTGCACGCCGAGTACCAAGATCGAAAAGGCCCGTGCTCTCGGGGCCGAGGTCCTGGTGGTCGGAGAGATTTATGATGACGCCGAAGCCCACGCGAGGGAACTGGCCTCCACCTCCGGCAGGCCGTACGTTAGCGGATTCGAGGATCGCGCAGTCGTGGCCGGTGCGGCCACGATCGTTCCGGAAATCCTGGATCAAATCGGCCAAATCGGTACGATCCTGGTGCCGGTCGGTGGTGGCGGCTTGATCACCGGGATTTGTACTGCACTGGAAATATTGTCGCCGAAAACGGAGGTAATCGGAGTACAGCCGCGGGCGTCAGATCCCCTGGTACAGTCATTTCGGGCGGGCCATCCGGTGGATGTGGAGCACGGGCCCACACTCTCGGAGGGTACCGCCGGGGGCATTCCCGCGAAGATCGTCCGCCATTTGATCCCGCGCATCGGCGATGCATTGGCGGTCGCGGAGGGGGAGATCGCCGACGCAATAAGGCACCTACTTTTGGTCGAGAAGGTGGTCTCAGAGGGTGCGGGGGCGCTCACCTCGGCGGCTTTGACGTCGAAATCGATCGCCGAGCCACCGCTTTGGCCCGCTCCGGTGGTGGCCGTAGTCTCCGGGGGCAACATCGAAGCGACCCGGCTGTCGGAGATACTGAGCGGGGACGCCAACTTTACTTCTTAGTGACCGAGCACGAGCCCTTCGACGTCCTCTATCCCACCTTCGTAGGTGGGTTCGGGGACGTCTCCCCCTCTTTTCACCCGATAATCATTAACCAGGTAAAACTCCATTCCCATTCTCACCGCGACCCCATCCTCAAGCGGATCGTTTCCAACCATCAGAGAGGCACCCGGAGACACGCCGAGCTTCGCCAGCACCTCTCGATAATACTGGATCTTCGGCTTGCAGAATCGGGAATTCTCGTAGCTGGTCACAAACTCGAAACGGTCGAATCCGATCCGACCCCAGCGCAAACGGGTGTCTATTGCGACTCGCGGGAATAGTGGATTCGTGGCCAGGACCAATCGCGCACCGGACCGCGACAAACTTTGTAAAACGGCATCGGCCCCGGGAATCTCCTGGCACAGGTAGGCCAGTTGCGGGAAAATCCGCCGATAGAACTCATCGAATATCGCCTTCTCTCGGCGGCGACCCTCTTCGTCACTGCCGTCGAAGAAGTGTCTTTCAAATGTCTCCCGATTGGTGCTCTCCGGATCGTCATCGGCGACCATCGCGGCGGTCGCTCCCCGTAATCTTTCGAGGAAATGATCGGGATCGATATCGCGTTGCTCGGCAAATTCTGCGATGGCGCCGAAATACACTCCGATAAACTCCCCCACATCGAGACCTATCAGGGTTCCGTCGAGATCGAAGAGTACCGCCTCGTATCGGGAATTCATCCGCCCTCTCCTCCCATGCCCACCACGGAGAATCGCGGTTTTCGACCCCTGTCCAGCTCGATCCAGCCGAAAGAAGGGAAGGAACCGTCACGCGGGTCGGTGGCGGAGCCGGGGTTGAACATATAGACACCGTCGATGACCTTGAGGTGGGGCGAGTGACTGTGTCCCGAGATGACAATATCCACATCCGTAAACCAACCGCGAAGGTTTTGGAACATGTCGGGCCCGCGGCCGGGACCGTCACCGTGGAGAATACCGATGTTAAACCCGGCGATCTCCAGTTCTCGTTCTCGCGGAAGGTTTTCCGCCACCGCCTGGGGATCCATGTTTCCGACCACCCCGACGAAGTGCGGCATTATCTGAAAACATTCCAGCGTGTCCGAAGCCGTGTAATCCCCCGCGTGCAGCACCATGTCCGGCGAGTCTTCCGCGGCCTCCACCAAGTCCGCCGGCAGGCGGTCGGCACGGGATGGCAGGTGGGTATCGCTGACCACGAGAATCTTCATTCCGGGTCACCTCCGTCGCGCAAGATATCTCGCAGCTGCTCGTTCGCCACGGCCGGGTTGGCCTGACCCCGGGTCTTCTTCATAACCTGCCCGACCAAATATCCCAGGGCCTTGTCCTTGCCCGAGCGATAATCTTGCGCGGCCTCAGGATTCTCTCGAATCACCTCGGCTACGATAGTCTCCAGGGTGGACTCATCGCTGATCTGGCGCAGCCCTCTCTTTTCGACTACCTCGGAAGGTCTCGTACCTTCTTTCATCGTCTCTTCCCAAACCTCTTTTGCCATCTTGCCACTGATCTCGCCTTCATCTATGAGCGAGAGTAGATCCTCGAGATACCCCGGTTCGACGGGCACCTGCTCGATGGCCACCCCTTCGGCGTTGAGATACGCCGAAATGTCTCCCAAAATCCAGTTCGCCGTCTCTTTGGCCGGAGCTCCGATGGCGACGGTGCGCTCAAAAAAATCGGCCAAATCCGGCTGCGAAACCAAAACCCCGGCATCGTAGGCGTTCAATTCGTACTCTTCTCGGAATCTCTTGCGACGTGCGCGAGGAAGTTCGGGAATCTGTGCCGCCAGGTAATCCGAAAGTTCCGGATCGATCACCAGCGGGGGCAGGTCCGGCTCTGGGAAGTAGCGGTAGTCCTGTGCTTCTTCTTTCGATCGCGCCGAGTAAGTTACCCCGCGATGTTCATCCCAATGTCGCGTCTCGTGGGAAAGCGTATCCCCGGCATTCAGGGCTTCGCGGTGCCTGAGTTCTTCGAATTCCAAGGCCCGCTGCACGGACCGGAAGGAATTTAAGTTCTTGACTTCGCTGATCTCCGTGCGATCGGGGCCTTCCGCGTCCCCCTCGCGACGCAAACTGAAGTTGACGTCGCAGCGCAGCTCTCCCTCTTCCATCCTCACCTCGGAGACACCTATCGCTCGCAATACGGAACGAAGCTCTTCGAGGAACTCCCGGGCCTCGACGGGGGAGGTAATGTCCGGTTCGGTCACTATCTCCGCCAGCGGGATTCCGCATCGGTTGAAATCCAATTGGGTCCTCCCGGTCTCCGGCGAATGGGTAGATTTACCCGCATCTTCTTCCAGGTGCACGCGGGTAATTCTGATGCGGCTTTCTTCGCCGTCGGCTCGGTCCACCACCAACTCCCCGCCCACGGCCAGGGGAACGGCGTACTGACTTATCTGGTAACCCTTGGGCAGATCGGGGTATGGCCATTTCTCACTTCCGCGGTCGTTGCGGTACCTGAACCGGCCTCCATGGGCGTGAAGCTGATCAATCCTCGGTCGAGGGGTTCACCGTCGACCGATACCGCCCCCTCGACGGTTGCCGTCGGACCGCCTGCATCGCCACATCCGCCAACGACCAATGCAAGCACCGTAAATATCCAACCTAGTTGAGCAGCGCCACTTTTTGTTCGTAACACTGCGCCATTGACG
>JAWODQ010000121.1:0-8833 GCA_046483165.1 Bacillota bacterium
TTTCGCCACCTGGCAGTTATCGTAGTCATCGCGATTGCTGTGGGCCTGGTTTTCATAATCTCGTCGGGATCCGGCGAGTCACCGATAAAGACTCTCGAGCCATCCGAGGTCGCTCGTCCCGAAAAGGTAAAGTTCGTGGCGGTGCAGTCGGAGGTGAACCGGGAAACCTACAGTTCCCGGGAAGCCTTCCGCGAGAAGATCTTCGCGGAGATGGAAAGGGCCGATGCGGAAGTCTCCCTCGGAGAGGATACCCTGGTCGCTTTCCCCGAAGATGTCGGAATGCTCACGGTTTTGTTCGGCCAGGGAGATGTCCTGGCCGAGGCGAATGGTCTCGCCGACGGAATGGAGCGGGTGATACGCTCAAACCTGATTTCCGTCGGCTACCACAAGTTCAGGTACGGGGTGAGCTGGCCGCGGGCGGTATTCATGGCCTTCGGCGACCGGATGGGCGAGGCCTATTTCGAGATATTCTCCGAGGTGGCGGACCGATACGACGTCTACCTCGTCGCCGGTTCGACGGCCCTCAGCGACGCCACCTTGCGCCGCTTCGTACCCGACGATGTCCCCGGCGCCGGAGATTGGAAGGGCGGGTCGGATGCCCGGTCCGTCTACAACGTCAGCGCCCTATTCGGTCCGGGTGGCGAAGTCCTGGGGATTCAGAGAAAGGTCAATCTCATCGATTTGGAGGGGCCCGAGGGTCTCGATCTCTCGGCCGCCTCGCGCGATGAGCTCGGGACCGTGGCCACGCCGTTGGGTGAGATCGGGATCGCGATATGCCTCGATGCCTTCGATTCGGGCGTGCTGGATCAGTTGGAGGATGCGGACATCCTGGTGCAGCCCAGTGCCAACCCGGGTCCGTGGGAGCGCTGGCAGCAGGAGGAGTGGCTGGAGAGTTCCTGGTCGGCCGTTGTACGACAAGAGCGCTTCGACGTCGCGGTCAATCCCATGCTCACCGGGCAGATTCTGGATGTGGGCTTTTTCGGCCAGAGCTCCATAATTGCCGGAGGAGATATCTCGAAATCGAGTCACGGATATCGCGATCTCGAGGAACTTCGGGGCTTTTTGGACGTGGCTTCCGACGATCGAGAGAGCGGCATCGTACACGCCACCATCGGCGCCCCTTCGGCTGGCGAGTGATGGGGGAGCGTTAGGCCGCCGGGGAAATGAGTAATCCCCGGAAGATGATGCTCTTCAAAACATCTCCTAAAGCTCGAACAGCTCGTAGTGAATTCGCTCTCCCGGTATTCCGAGCTCACGGAGGTGATCCAGCATGGATCGAAGCATGGGTGGCGGACCACACACGTAGAAGTGACCGAGATCGAGTTCGCCGACGTATCGTTCGATCATCTCCCGGTCTATACGTCCCCGCTCCCCGGGCCAGTCGGACTGCGCCGACATGATGACGTGGTATCCGAAATGGACCATGTCCCCCGCGATATCTTCCAGTTCCTCCAGGAATGGCGTCACTTCCTCGGATCGGTTACCCCAAAGCAGCACTACATCTCTATCGGGTTCGCGCTCTCGCATGTAACGCAGCATGCTCATGAACGGAGTCATTCCTATTCCACCGGCGAGGAAGACGAGCCGATCGGCGGGCTCGTGGTTTAGGTAACTGAAGACACCGTACGGGGCGTCGATGTAGGCCACATCACCCTCCTCGGTATCGCCGACGGTGGCAGTGAAATCCCCATCTTCTTTGGGTGTCACCGAGAGGTAGGGATCCGTCGGCGAGGAGGAGATGGTGAAGGGATGCGAGGAAGACAGATTGCCGTCCCTGAGGAGTTGCAGGTGCATGAACTGACCGGCTTTGTAATCCATCTCGGGCCCATCGAATCGCAGCGTCCAGATACCTTCCGCTTCGGAAATCACCGCGCTCACGCGATATCGGTTTCGTCGCACCCGATAGAGGCCCACGAACCGATGAGCTACCAAGACGGCAAAGATGGCGAGGAGAGGAAAGTACAGGTAGGCGACGTTGCTTCCGGGAGCGGCGACATTTGCCAGGTGAAGGAATACCAGGGGGAATGCGAGATAATTGGTCAGGTGTGGCCCCTTCCACCACTCGTATTTCAACTCCAGTTTCTCGTGGAAAGAAGCGGACACGGCGGTTAGCGTAAGCAGGGTCAGAATGGCAAATCCGGTGATACGGCCCGGTGTCAGGGTGAGTCCCGCGCCGGAGGCGAGGTCTCGGTACCCGAGCAGTAGGAAGTGCAGGAACAGAAATGACAGAGCCGCCCTTCCGACCCAGCGATGATAGCCGAAGAGACTGTCCTGCCCGATGCTTCCTTCGATGATCTTGGCCCTGGATGTCAGAACGTATTGTGCAAGCAGTATCGACAGTCCGATCATTGCGGCGAGTCGCAAAAGCGAGGAAATGGATGCAAAACCCTGCGCCGAGTTTTCGGGAGATGTCGCCCATATGACGATCGCAACTATTGGGAGAAACGCTACGAGAAACCATAGGGTGAATCGCTTCATTTTCCCTGCCTCCAGACCATACTGCAAAAGTCCGTGTTGGATGTGAGGTGTCCCCGGCTAGAGATCGAGGTCGGACACTCGTGCCCTCGGCCCAGAGGTGGGGGACATGCCATCGAAAGCAGATTTACCCCACCGCCTGCGGCTCGATCCGGATTCGCCTTCCCACCGAGAGAATCCTGTCCCGCCGGCGAGATATGGGCCCTCCTCGGTTCATTCGGAAGCATTATCGATTGGGAACTGTCCTCTCATGTCGAATATCTTCGGCGAGGTTCACCCCAATACCTAGGAAAAGGGATTATGTGCTTTTTGACAGGCCATCGCCGATGAACCTGAGAGCGATTAACCCGGCCTTTAGATTCCGAGGGTTAATGGAGGTGGTGAATCTCGGATATGGGATGTGGTCGCCGATGTCGGCGACGGCGGAGGTATATTCGCGGTGATTCTTGCCCGGAGACTGGCGAGAACGGGACGGCATAAGCCATCGAACGGGATCTGGGGGCCATCTCTCCCGCCGGCAAATCGATAATCGTCGGGTGATCACGTCAAATTTCCTCCGCGGAAGGTCTTCATGATGCAATCACGCTAATGACTTAAAGGAATATCTCTTCGAAGAGTTTCAATTACTATCTATGGGGCATTATCACATTGCATAAAGGTTGCTTGAGGGTGGGCGGGGGCGTTTTCGTTCGAATGAGCTGCCCTGCATTAGCACATCCATAGCGCGAGGATCTCATTGGATATGAGGCGCAAAAACCCGCCATCAATCGGCAACAAATCCGATGGAGGTGTGATTGTTGAAAAGAGTTGTGGCAGTGATTCTCGCGTTGATGCTTACCCTGGTCTTGAGTACCGGCGTCCTGGCGGAAGAAGAAGCTGACATAGTTGATACGGCAATAGCGGCGGGTGACTTCGAGACTCTGGTGACGGCGCTCACAGTTACGGATTTGGCCGACGCCCTGAGGGCCGATGGCCCGTTCACCGTCTTCGCCCCCACCGATGAAGCCTTCGCGGCGTTACCCGAGGGTACCCTGGAGAAACTGCTGGAGAACCCCGAGATCCTCGCAAACGTCCTCTTGTACCACGTCGTCGAGGCAGAGGTGATGGCCGCCGATGCCATCGCCCTGGACGGTGAAAGTGTAACCACCCTTTCCGGTGAGTCGATCGCGATCAGTGCGGATGGTGGAGTATTCGTCAACGACGCCGAGGTAACGGCCGCGGACGTCGAATGCACCAACGGCGTGATTCACATCATAGACACTGTGTTGATTCCGGAGTTCGATATCGTGGAGACAGCCATAATGAATGACGATTTCGACACCCTCGTAACCGCTCTCGCGGAGACCGGTTTGGATGAAGCCCTTCAGGGTGCCGGTCCGTTCACCGTATTCGCTCCCACCGATGAAGCCTTCGCCGCCCTGCCGGAGGGTCTACTTGAGGATCTTTTGGCCGATCCCGATGCCCTAAGTGATATATTGCTATATCACGTGGTCTCCGGATCCGTGCCCGCGGCCGACGTCCTCGGTCTCGATGGGGAAAAGGTCGCCACTCTCTCGGGAGCGGAATTGACCGTGACCATCGAAGATGGCGACGTATTCGTAGATGACAGCCAGGTAGTGGTGACCGACGTGGAATGCTCGAACGGCATAATCCACGCGGTCGATGCCGTACTGGTTCCGGCGGCCGCCGACGAGCAGGAAGAGGAGAGCGTTCCGGAGGCTGACGAGGGCACCGCCGAACCCGAAGAGGATACCACGGAATCTCTACCGGAGACCGGTGGACCCGGGGCGACATTGGCATTTTGGGGGTTGCTGAGCGTAATCGGTGGAGCGTATCTGACCACTCGCAGGCGGTAGGAATACTTCTAATCGAGGATTCTTGAGACGGTCTCTGATCCGGTACGGGAATCCCTCCGTTAAGTGCCTCGGATTGCCGATCGGAAGATCGGGAATTACCGGAAAGCAGTTCGCTTCCGAGAGAACACCGGCTATTCAGTCGATCTTCGGGACTCGATCTGAGCCATGAGTTCCGGCGGAGGATTGTTTCAGGAGTTCGTCCGCGACGGAAAGATAATGCAGAAAACATCGGCCACCCCATGTGGGGTGGCCGATATTCCCTGTGAACTATTTTCAGTGAGGTGAGAGCATGAAGAAGAATACGTGAGAGGCAATGCTGTCCTTGGGCAAATTGTGAGATGCGGTGTGCAGGCCGGTGGCGGCTTCCGTCGGCAAGTCGAGTCTGGAAACGGGCGGGTGGAATTCGACGGGAAGGGCGGTGGCCACGCTCGAGAACAACGTGACGAGAAGGATCGATAGGGCAATTACTGACAGGCTTCTTTTCATCAACAATCACCTCCACATAGAAATGATGATGTACTGTCCCCGTTTAGTGCAGATAAACTCGTACATGAATTGAAATACTGGCATATAGGGGTAATCAACATTGGAGATTGTCGCCATACCGGATACTGGAATATCTCCGCCCTTAGAGAAAATGATCATCCGGCGCAGGGAAGATAATCGCGGCGGATAATATCATTATTGGAGGTAGTTGCCGATGTGGTGAGAATTCGCAATGCGCTCGTGCCGATTTTGTAGGTGGAGGATCGAGGGATAGATTTTGCGCGAAAAGGACATGGACCCCGGTGCGATGATTTTGCTCAACGTGGCGAAGTACGGCGGGTACGCTGCGGTGCTCTGGGTTACCCTCAACACCTGGGAGTTCGCCCTGGCGTCCCCGGTACTCGCGCTCTTGGCGGCGGTGGTGGTCGACTCCGTGCGCAACTATTACGTGGAGGATGCGAGACCCCGCCTCGCCGAGGGCCTGATCTGGCTTCAGATCGCCATCATCTACCTCTTCCTTTGGTTGGACGGTACCGGCATCGGCGCGATTCCGCTGGTAATCATGATCGCCGAAAGCGGCCTCATGCAATCCCGCAGACTGGCCAATCGTATCTTCGGTGCGGCGGTATCCGGCTTTCTCTTCTTTGGTATTCTGTCGGCTAGATCCAGGGGAACCCTCGATTCGGATCGATTGACCACCCTACTCGTAAACGCCATGTTCTTCCTTTTCGCCTACGGGGTCAGTCTCCTGGCGAGAATGCAACGGGAAGAACGTACTCGCGCCGAGGTTGCCCTGGCCGATCTCGAGAAATCGCGCGCCGAGTTGGAAAAGGCCTACGAGAGGCTGATGGAAAACAGCCGGCGACGGGAAGATCTGGCGGTCCTGGAGGAACGAAACCGCATGGCTCGCGATGTCCACGACACCCTGGGTCATAGTCTCACCGGCATCATCGTGGGGCTCGAGGCGGCGGGGCGGCTGATCGACGTGGATACCCAACGGGCCCGCGCGGAGATCGCACGCATTCAGGCGAGTGCCAGATCCGGCCTGGAGGAGGTTCGACGCTCCCTCCGCGCTCGAACTCCGCGTATACTCGAGACCGGGGGATTCCAGGCGGCCGTGAGGGGCTTGATCCGCGACATGGGAGAAGATGGCCCCGAGATTAATCTCGACGTGGACCACGCGAGGGTCCCCGAACGATTGGAGCTTCCATTGTATCGCGTGGTGCAGGAGGCCATTACCAATGCCCTTCGCCACGGACAGGCCCGCCGGATTTGGATAAACCTCACCGGTGATGACTCTGAGCTACAACTCGACATTTTCGACGACGGCCGAGGCGTCGAGGATTGGGTGGAGGGCTACGGCCTTCGCGGTATGCGAGAGCGAGTTGAAGAGATCGGGGGAGATGTGCAATTTATCTCCCGCCCCGGCGAGGGTTTTCGCGTTCGAGTGAGGGTGGGGATCGACTGAGATGACCATACGGATTCTCGTCGCCGACGATCAAAGGCTCATGCGTGAGGGGTTGGCCACCATCCTGGAACTCGAAGAAGATATTGAGGTAGTGGGTACGGTATCCGACGGACTCGAGGCACTGGATGCCTGCCGCCAAAACCCCGTCGACATCATACTGATGGATATCCGTATGCCCCGACTCGACGGGATCGAGGCCACGCGACGCATTCTCGATGAGTACCCGAGGGTTCGGATCATCGCCCTGACCACCTTCGATGACGAGGAGTTGATCGTCCGGGCCCTTCGCGCCGGCGCTCGCACCTATCTTCTGAAAGACCTCCCCTCGGAGAAACTCCTCGAGACGGTGCGGGCCACTATGCGGGGAGATGTCCTGTTTCAGCCGAAAATCGCCGCCAGACTCCTCGCCTCGATCCCGGAAATGGCGGAGGACGGAAACGATGAAGAATCGGTAAGTGTTTTGCAATTCCTAACTCCCCGGGAGGCCGAGATCTTAAGACTCGTAGCATCTGGCCTCGACAACCGGGAGATTGCCGCTGAATTGGTTCTAAGCGAGGGTACCGTGAAGAACCACATCAGCACAATCTATTCCAAGCTCGATGTAAGAGACCGAACCCAGGCCGTGCTCTGGGCCATCCGGCACGGCCTCGCGCCGCGAGATTCGTGACTACGGTCATGCCCGCGCGAGCCCAAAGCGTGACCCGGGACAGTCGTGATCCATCGGGATTCCCGCTAATCTTGAAGAAAAGACGTTCTTAGGGGGAATTGAGATGTCGAGGTCACGTAGGATTATCGGAATTTTGTTGCTGGTTGCCGGTGTCGCGCTACTTCTTTCCATGCTCGGTTATCTGCCCGGGGCGGCGTTCCTTTTAATTCTCGGTGGTGGTTTCTGCGGCGTATATGCTGCCGTGGGCGGCAGGCGTTCCTACGGAAACGTCGGATTCCTAATTCCCGGCCTGGTACTTCTGGCCGTCGGGAGCTTTGCGGTTCTCGAGGAGACGCTGACGGCCAACTCCCCAAATCCGGGCTACTTCTTTGCCCTCCTCGCCACCGCTTTCCTCGGTGTCGCCCTCGTTCATACTCGCGCCTTTCGCCAGGCCGATCACGGAGAGAGGAACTGGCCGCTTTATCCCGCCGCCGGGCTAACTCTTTTGGGAGTATTGTTGGCCCTGGAAGAATCGATCGGGGTCTCTTTAGCCTTCCTGCAGATGTTGAACTACCTGTGGATCGCGGCCCTCATAGGGGTAGGTCTCTGGCTCGTCGTCTCACCGTGGGGAATTGGTTCAGAATAATCCAGCGGCACGTATTCAGGCGGATGTGAAGATCGCCCGTGCGCAAGCGTTGTCCGGGGCCACACGCCCCGGACAACTGATATTCGCGAATTCAATTCGGCAATGGAGCGGATTTCGAGAGTAAGTACGCAAAACCCACCCCATTTCGGACATTCTTGGAGGTATGGACGCGCCGCAGCCAGAATAATAATGGTAGAAGTCGCTTTCGGTGGAAGTGTGGACTGACGGATTGTGGGGTTTCTCTTCGCGATACGTCGCCGACGCCCCGGAAGCGGGCAGCCGCGTTTTTGTTGGAGGACACGGGAGCAGGTCGATCTTCGACCATTGCATCGCAGACAATTGACGTAATCGTACGTTGTTTTATCCGAGGAGGGATGAGGTGTGTCGGTGGTTAAAGTCGTAGAAATCATAGGAACTTCGGAAAAGGGATGGGAAGACGCGGTAAAACAGGGTGTAAAGAGAGCCTCAGAAACGATCGAAAACATCACGGGGGTCGAGGTCACGGCGGTGACGGCCAGGGTGCAAGATGGAGATTTGACCGAATACCGGGCTACCATGAAGGTGGCCTTTACGGTAAAGAGCTTCTGAGAATCGTCAGCGATCGGGCCTCCCCGGTCCATCCGGGGAGGCCCGATCACCATCTACAGCAGTCGTACCCTTGGCGAAGAGTAAACCCGGGAAAAGTGGGAGGGAAGGTGCGATCATGGGTGTACTTTTCGAGAATGCGACGATAGTTACCATGAACCCGGATAGGGAGATTCTACGAAACGCCGGACTTTACGTCGAGGGAGAAGAGATCGCCGATATCGGAGATTCCGCGGAGCTTGTAAACAGGTATGGAGGAAAGGCCGACCGCGTAATCGACGCGCGGGGCAAGGTGCTCTTCCCGGGCTTTTTGAATATTCATTGCCATTCCATGCTTCTCGCCTGTCGCGGACGGGCCGAAGATGTGAGCAACTGGGATGCCATCTGGGGCATCATGGGAAGCATAATGGATGTCATGACCGAAGAGGATTGTTACGCGGCCTCGATGCTCGCCTATATCGAGATGCTCAAGTCCGGAGCCACCACCGCCGTCGACAGCGGCGCACACATGATGAAAGTCGGGGAGGCGGCGATCGACAGCGGTATCCGGGCCTACCTTCACGAGACCTTCCGCGATGCCGACCCCGTCAAGCTGCGCGACGAAGGAGTCTACGAGTACTCCGACGAGATGGGAAAGCGAGGTTTGGAGCACGCCGTACAACTGGTGGAGA
>JAWODQ010000106.1:0-37014 GCA_046483165.1 Bacillota bacterium
GTTTGAGCCGTGGCGGCGAGATTTCCCCGGTTTCCGGCTCCGGTGTCGTCGCCGACGGCGATCGCGGTCCGGCCGTCGTGAACGCCGTCCTGGCCGGCATTTTTCGACCTACCGCCAGGACTTCGGGCGACAACGGAAAGCTAGATTCAATGAGAGACGGGAATCCGGCAGTATGAGCCAGCGCCCGGCACTGCCCCGACCCTTGGGGCCGGGTGACGCGCGCTCGACGCCCTATCGAGGGCCCGTAGTTTCCGATCTATAGGGTCGGAAAAGGAGAGAGAAATCTTCTATGTGTGCCCATGGAGCCTTTAGAGGAAAGCTGGTGCGGGTAGAGGTCCTGGAAGAAGTGGGGCGCCATTACGAGGTAGTGCGTATGGGGGACGTGGCGGCGGTGATGGCGATCCGCGACCGGACGGGAGAGGTGCTTCTCGTGCGCCAGCCGAGACCGGCGGTCTCGGCGGAAATGTGGGAGATTCCGGCCGGGAGGGTGGAGCCTGCAGAGCTACCCGAAGAGTGCGCGCTTCGCGAACTGGCCGAGGAGACGGGACATCTGGCCTCCGAAGCTGAGTTGGTAACGGTCTTTTACACTTCGCCGGGTTACAGTGATGAAAGAGTCTTTCTCTATAGGGTTCGCAATCCCGAATACTCGGAGCACTCCCCTCCCGCGGATGAGGGAGAAGACCTCGCGTGGAAATGGTGTCTACCGGAGGCGATGGTTCGAAGTGGCGATGCGAAAACCCTCGTCGCATCCGCTTTCCTCCAGTGATCCGGCGACGGAGAGGACCTATCCCACAGGCGACGATCCACGGGCGAGTAAACTGGCATGGAGGCTTCTCATCATGAGATCTCGTGCCCGGGGAATTTCCTTTTTCCCCGTGGACTCAGCTGGTACTATTGAGTAGTCTGGTATCGCTTTACGTCACCTTTAGCTAGATTGAGAAGAAGGGAGTCGATCTGATTATGAAAATCGGAGTTCCTCAGGAGATTAAAAGTAACGAACACAGGGTTTCCATGACCCCTGCCGGTGCTTCTACTCTGGTCGGGGATGGGCATACGGTCCTGGTTCAGGCGGGAGCGGGAGAGGGCAGCGGTTTCTCCGACGCCAGCTACCGGGAGGCGGGAGCAGAGATTATGCCCACCGCCGCGGAAGTGTTTGGAAGCGCCGAGATGGTCGTCAAGGTGAAAGAACCCCTGGAGTCGGAGTACGAGATGTTGCGCCCGGGCCAGATTCTTTTCACCTACCTGCACCTCGCGGCTGACGAGGCTTTGACCAAAGCCCTGATGGAGAAGAATGTAGTTTCTATAGCCTACGAAACCGTTGAAGAGCCCGACGGGAGCCTGCCGCTTCTTACGCCCATGAGTGAGGTAGCGGGGCGCATGGCGACGCAGGTGGGAAGTCAGATGCTCGAAAAACATAACGGCGGTGGAGGTGTCCTGCTGGGAGGAATTCCGGGCGTCAATCCCGCCAAGGTCGTCATAGTCGGCGGTGGGGTAGTCGGCACCAACGCAGCCAAGATGGCTATCGGTATGGGAGCGCGGGTCGTAGTCCTCGACATCGATGCCCACAGGCTCCGCTATCTCGACGACATATTCCTGGGACGTCTGGAAACCCGGATGAACAACCCCTACACTTTGGCTACGGAACTTTCGGACGCGAATCTCCTGGTCGGGGCCGTCCTCGTACCCGGGGCGCGGGCTCCGCGGATAGTCACCGAAGAGATGGTGAAGGGCATGCCCGCCGGTTCCGTGATCGTAGATGTGGCCATCGATCAGGGAGGGTCAGTGGAGACCATCGACCGAGTTACCACGCACGCCAATCCCACGTATGTGGTTCACGATGTCCTACATTATTCCGTGGCAAACATGCCGGGAGCGGTCCCCAGAACTTCCACCATCGGCCTGACCAACGTCACCCTGCCCTACGCCAGGGCGATCGCCACCAAGGGTTGGAAAAAGGCGGTAGAGGAAGACGCCACGCTCGTACCCGGAGTGAATGTTCTCGACGGACAGGTAGTCTATGAGGCTGTGGCACGGGCCCACGATCTGCCGTATACTCCCATCGAGGAAGTGCTTTAGGGAGAGAATCCCGACAGTCCCATAATCGACGGGTTCCCCCACCACGGGGAACCCGTCATTCGTCGCCTCCCGTTTAGCCATCACGGGGCGGCCCGCGACCACCGGTCATCTCGGAGGAGGGTTGTGTCATCGATGGATCCCGTGACCGAGTACATTGACTACATCGGTGTAGAGCGCGGTCTGGCCCGCAATACCCTGTTGGCCTATCGTCGGGATCTGCAGGCCTTTTTGGACTACCTTCGAGAGGTAGTCGGGTGCGATGGAGAGCCGGGGGAGATCATGCCCGAGGTGACTCGTTCGGAAGTGGCGGCGTATGTGATCCACATGGGTAGTGTGGGACTCGCCTCCTCGACCGTGGCGCGGCGGTTGGCCGCCCTTCGCGGATTCTTTAAGTACGCGGTGGCGGAAGGCTACTGTTCCCAAAACCCCGCGAGAGACGTCGACATACCCGCGTCCGGTCACCAACTGCCCCAGGTGTTGACCATCGATGAGGTGGAGTCGCTGGTTGGAATACCGTCCGGTGGCGATCCTCTGCAACTGCGCGATCGCGCCATTTTGGAGCTGCTCTATGCCAGTGGCCTGCGGGTTTCGGAGCTGGTCGGGCTCGAGGTGCAGAGCGTGGATCCAACCCGGCGCGAGATATGGTGCGTGGGCAAGGGTAACAAGGAACGCATCGTGCCCTTGGGTTATCTCGCCGTAGAGGCGCTACAGTCCTACGCGCGGCAAGGGCGTCCGAAGCTGGTCAGGAGTTCGCGGGAATCGGCACTCTTTTTGAATCATCGCGGCGGTAGGTTGACGCGACAGGGAGTGTGGGGCGTGGTCAAGAAGCGAGCCCGGGAAGCCGGTCTCCACAAAGGCATCACGCCGCACGTGTTGCGGCACTCTTTCGCCACCCATCTCCTGGAAAACGGGGCAGACCTGCGGGCGGTCCAGGAGCTTTTGGGCCACGCGGACATTTCCACGACCCAGATCTACACTCATCTTACCGGTCGGCACCTGACGGAAGTATACTCCCGCAGCCATCCCAGGGCATAGATATCCGGACCACCCACAGTTGAACCCTTCATCCCGCGGTGTTAGTATTTCTCTTGATGGCCCGCGGGGCCGGACGGCGGTCATCTCTTTTGTTTGGACGATTTCGCCGGGAAATTGCTTTTTGATTCGGAGGAGGTTGCCCACTGAACCTTCAAAGTCTGTTACTCAGCTTACCCGGTCTCCTGGTGGCTTTGACCATACACGAGGTTTCCCATGGGTACGTCGCGTATCGTCTCGGAGATCCCACCGCCAAGGCCGCCGGAAGATTGACCTTAAATCCTTTGGCCCACCTGGACCCGATAGGAACCCTCATGCTGGTTATCTTCCGTTTCGGCTGGGCTAAACCGGTTCCGATTAATCCTCTCTATTTTCGCGACAGACGTCGCGGAGTGTTGTTGACCAGCCTCGCCGGACCGGCGAGCAACTTCTTGGGCGCCGTGTTGGCCGCATACCTGATGCTTCAGTTTTCCCTCGGATTACCCACCCTGACGGCCATCCTGTATTACTTCCTGATGTACAATTTGTGGCTCGGTCTGTTCAACCTAATTCCCGTACCACCTCTGGACGGCTCCAACATACTGCGCTCCCTGGCCCCCTACGGTTCGGGCCTTTGGAACGCCATGAATCTGATGGATCAATACGGCTGGCTGATTTTGATACTCCTTCTGATGTTGCGCATCATACCGCGCCTTCTTCTCCCGGTGGCCAATGCACTTCAGACATTCATAATCTCGCTGGTTTCCCTGGCGGTCATCTAGCCTGGTGGAGGTGCATCTTTGTCCGAACCCGACAGACTGAGAAACCTGGTGGATACGGTTAGGGCGCGACTCGATGATTTGGAAGCGCAGCGGCGTCGCGACCGGGATGTCTACCGCGATCAAATTGCCGACCTGGAGATTTTGCCCTGGGTCCGCGAGGCGGAGGAGATTTGCTCCCGCGAAGACGATGCCCTCCTGGATGACGAGGCGGAGTTGTTGCGCCTGCTCGCGGAACTGGCGGACAAGAAGAGTGCCGCCCTGGTTTCCGACGACTCCCCGCAGGATTCCTTCGAGATCGAAGAGGAAGAGCGTTCCGAAGAATTGTTCCGCCACCTGGTAGAGTTCAGCCGATACCGCGAGGTTGCCCAGGAGCTGGATCGCCGCGCCGAGGAGATGCGACGGAGTCACCCCCGCATCCCGCCGGAAATAGTCGAATGGGAAAGAGCGCTGGCCGACATCGAGGGAGCAGATCTCGAAGACCTGGTGGGAGCGCTGGAGCGCCTGCTGGCGCGGGAAGTCGAACCCGAGGGCGAAACAATTTCCCGCGAGAAGGTCACGATAGCCGAATGCGTTCGGAGGATCCGCGGAATTCTCGAGATATCGAAGGGAAGGGTAAATTTCGCCGATCTCTTCCCGCGGGGTGGGGGCCGGAGCCTATTCGTGGGTACTTTCATCGCCCTTTTGGAGATGATCCGAAGTGGCGAAGTGACGGTGGCGCAAAGAGATCGGTTCGGCGACATCCAGGTCTATGCGTCCGAACTCGAAGGGGAGACCGATGGTGAATCGTAGTGACGAATACCTCGTGGCCGCCCTGGAGGCCTGCCTCTTCGCGGCGCCAGGACCGCTTTCATCGGAGACCCTCGCGGATCTTTTGGATGTGGACGAAAACAGGGTGGTGGCACTGCTCGAGCTGCTGGAGTCGCGTTACGCGGCACCGGAAAGTGGCGTCAGAGTATTCCGCCCCGCCGGGGAAGTTCAAATTCGGACGAAGGAAGAGTTTTCCGACGTGATCCAAAAACTCCTGGAGCCCGAGGACGAATCCCTCTCGCCGGCTGCCCTGGAGGTGCTCGCCCTCGTGGCCTACCAACAGCCCATAACCCGTCCCGAAGTGGACGCTTTGCGGGGGGTGCGAAGTTCGCATCTGCTCAGACGACTGGAGTTCGCCGGGCTGATTCAGTCATCGGGACGCAAAGATGTACCGGGAAGACCCAAATTGTACGTCACAACGGAGCACTTTTTGCACCAGTTCGGCCTGACCGATCTCGGCCAACTACCTTCTTTGCAGGATCTCTCGGCGAAGGCGGAGAGCGAAGGACCGGACGATACGACTGACTTTGGCGGCTGCAGCTGATCCGATATCAGTTTCTAGCTATCCGAAGTTTGAGTGCCTTTCGTTCGAGGTAGACATACCGTGTCGGCCTCGAACGGACAGTCCCGTGAGCAGGGTAGCGGGTCGCCGGCGAGGTAGTTGACGGCTTATGTATCATGTTAGATGGTTTTGCCTGATCTCGGCGGTGGCAATAGGCATACGAATACGAAGAGGGTCGAGCCGAGATTTTGTTGCATGAAGGACCCGTCCGGGCGTAAGTATTCTCGGACGCATTACGAGAGGAGATGATGATCGATGGGTGCCGATATTTTCGAGGTATCCGATGACACTTTTCAAACGGAAGTAATCGAGTCAGATACTCCAGTACTGGTGGATTTTTGGGCCGATTGGTGCGCTCCGTGTAAGATGATAGCGCCGGTCGTAGAACAAATCGCGGAGGAGAAAGACGGCGATCTGCGCGTGGCGAAACTCGACGTAGACGAGAATCAAAGGATTGCCGCCTCCATGGGTGTAATGAGCATCCCCACTTTGATCCTGTTTAAAGATGGCGAACCCGTGGCACGTCTGGTGGGTTTCGCTTCGAAAGAACAACTTCTCGCCCAGATCGAATCCAAGCTGTAATCTGAGCTTAGACTCGCGGGGGATCGGTGCGTCCCGGGCCCCCGGCCTCCGCGAGTCAGGATTCCCACCATCCCCTAACCCGGGGCGTATCCCGGGTAGCTCCCCGTTATTCCCCGACCCGAGCCCAGTATCGCTCCCGAACGCATGAAGGTGTTAGAATTGAGTCGAAGGTGCGATACGAATTGGACCGATGCATTGGGAAAGGGGCTATGTGATTATGTCTCCCGAAGAAAAACTGGAAAATCTGGGTTACAGCATTCCCGAAGTGCCGGCACCTCTGGCGGCCTACGTTCCGGGTGTCGTGACGGGTAACTATCTCTACACCTCGGGACAACTCCCGACCGTCGCAGGAGAATTGGAACACGTCGGACGTCTGGGTGCGGAACTGACTCTGGAAGAAGGTTACGGGGCCGCGCGCCTCAGCTGTCTCAATTGCCTCGGTGTCATCAAGAGTCATCTCGGAGATCTGTCGCGGGTGCGGCGAATCGTCAAAGTGACCGGTTATGTCGCCTCAACCGCCGATTTTACCGATCATCCGGCGGTTGTCAACGGAACTTCCGAGTTGTTGGGAGAGGTGTTCGGCGACAAAGGAGCGCACGCCCGCGCCGCAGTGGGTGTGGCCGCACTACCCAAGGGAGCGCCCGTCGAGATAGAGATGATAGTGGAATTCGAATAGGTCTTTCGGAGGTCATCGTTTGAGACTGGATGCCTACATATCTGACGCCGGAGTAACCTCGCGGCGAAAAGCCCGCAGTTTGGTGGAGGCCGGGCGCGTACGCATAGATGGACGCCCGGTCTTCAGCCCCGGATATCGCCTCGGTGGCGATGAAACCGTCGAGGTAGACGGGCGTATCATAACACCGCCGCGAGAAAGGATCCATATCGCGCTGCACAAACCCTCCGGTTACGTCACCACGACCGACGATCCTCGGGGTAGACCCACGGTGATGGACCTCGTCCCCGGGGAACCGAGATTGTTTCCCGTAGGACGCCTGGATTTGAATACCTCCGGTCTATTGTTGATGACCGACGACGGGCCGTGGTCCGCGCGTCTCGAGCACCCCGGGACCAGCGTGCCGAGAACGTATTGGGTTTGCCTGCTAGGGCGGCCCGATGACCGCGTATTGAGCGATCTGCGGAGTGGCATCCCGCTGGCGGACGGCGTGGCCAAAATTGAGATTGAGGCCTTCGGGCGAGCGGACGACGAAAAGGAAACGTGTTGGAAAGTGACTCTACGCGAGGGGCGATATCGGGAGATAAGGAGATTGTTCGCCACCGTGGGCCATCCCGTGCTGACGCTGCGGCGAATTGGTTTCGGACCGGTAAACCTGGGCGATCTGCCCGCCGGTCGATGGCGGCACCTCAAGGCGTGGGAATTGCGTGAGATCGAACGCTACATTGGGACCGATTGACTCGAAAATTGGTGCGGAAGGCGGGACCGATTTATGGATAACGAGAAGAGCTCGTCAAGGGATCACGATGGAGGCCGCAAACCTGCCGAAGAGATTACTTCTTTGGAAGCCGTATTCGATCTCAAAGAGGATCCGGCGCGTCCCTTCAATTCGGCGGAACACGACGAGATTTTAGCCGGCTACACGACCGACATATACTTCGTGAAAAGCCTGGAGATGTTGCGTCACCTCGGGTTGGAGGATACTCGGGTGACCGTCGAGATATTCGCCAACCGCCCGGGGCTTTTTTGCGGGATCGACGAGGTAGTCCGACTGCTCGAGGGGCGAGTCGAAGAGGCCTGGGCTTTGAATCAGGGGGATGAATTCAGTCCCAAAGAAGTCGTGCTCAGGGTGAAGGGATCCTACGGAGACTTCGGGATCACCGAGACTCCGTTACTCGGTGTCCTCGCCTCGGCCAGTGGCTGGGCCACCCGCGCCCGGGAGGTAAAAGAGGCCGCCGGGGATAAGCTCGCGGTCTGCTTCGGGGCCCGACACGTGCACCCATCCGTGGCGCCGGTGATGGAGATGGCGGCCCTGGTAGGTGGGATGGACGGTTGCAGCTGCATCCTCGCCGCGAGACTCGCCGGAGTTATGCCCACGGGTACGGTTCCCCACGCCGCCATCTTGATCGCCGGGGATACCGTAAAGATTGCCCACGCTTACGACGCGGTAATGCCCGAAGGTGATTCGCGCACCATCTTGGTGGACACCTTCAAGGATGAGGCGGAGGAATCCCTGCGGGTGGCCGACGCACTGGGAGGCCGGCTCGACGCCGTTCGCCTCGATACCCCGTCGGAGCGCGGAAGGGTGACGCCAGAATTGGTGCGGGAGGTCCGTGCCCGCCTGGATTTGGCCGGCTACGGTGAAGTGAAGATTTTTGCCTCGGGGGGACTCGATCCGGAGAGGATCCGCGAGCTGTCCGAGGCCGGTGCGGACGGATTCGGGGTCGGAAGTTACATTTCCTCGGCGCCCGCCATCGATATGACCATGGATATCAAGGAAATCGGGGATCGCGCCATAGCCAAGCGCGGCCGCATCCCGGGAATATCTGAAACGACTCGCCTGAGGCGAGTTCTCTAGTGTGAGATCAGCTGCACCAACCAATGGAGAACGGGGGCGTCCAAATTGGACGCCCCCGTTCTGCAAATCTCAGATGATGCGCTGCTTAGTATGTTGCCCTAAAACTACTCCTCGAGACTAATACACTGGGTCGGGCAGGCTTCGATGGCTTCTTCGATGGAAGGACGCAGATCCTCGGACGGATCCTCGTCGATCACGTAGGCCAGTCCATCGTCCCTGAGTTCGAAAACCTCCGGGCAAATGGTCTCGCAGATTCCGTCTCCTATGCACATATCTTGATCAATTACGGGTTTGATGGCGATTCCCTCCTTCTCCGGGCGACATTATGCCCACCAAAGTTCGGATTCGTCACAATTTTAGCCCCGTGCGCATCGAGTGTCAAGGAATTGGTGAGGCCTCCCTCATCTCCTTCGAGGGCCCGGGGACGCCCCATACCGGCAGCCAAAAACATCGCGATTGTGTATGGCGGCTCGTTGTTCTATAATCGAGCCACAATTCAGGGTAGCCCTGCGGGTGCCGTCGACGTTTCTTAGTCGGCGGAGAATAGGGAAGTTCAGTGAGTGCCCCAGGAGGCACAAGTCTGACGCGGTCCCGCCACTGTGACCATCCCCGAGGATGGAAGCCAGGAGACCTGCCCGCCGGGATTCGTCGTATCTTCCGAGGAGAGGAGCGACGGGTTCATCCGATTCCCGATCCAAACCCATCTCCTCGAGATGGGTTTTTTGTTCGGGAACCCAGGCTGCCCTCGATATATGCCATGAGAGGATATGGTGATATCAGATGATGAGGCGCAGATGGGTTCTCGTTTTGTTTGTGATGTTTCTGCTCATCGCCCTGACGGGGTGTTCCGACGAGGCGGAACCCGAAGTCTCCCCGGAGGAAGAGAGTCCCGTCGAAGAGGAAACCACGGTGACCGAAACGGAGTATCCGTTGGAAGTCACCGACGACGCCGATCGTCGCGTGGTCATTCCCGAAAAACCGCAGCGCGTGGTTTCCTTTGCCCCCAGCAATACGGAAATACTGTTCTCTTTGGGTGCCGGCGACACCCTGGTCGCCGTGGACGATTGGAGTGACTGGCCGGCGCCGGATCTCGAAGACATACCCAGGATAGGTGGAGTGGAGAATCCGAACTACGAGACCATCCTCGATTTGGAGCCGGACCTGGTCTTGAGCATTGGCGGGACGGATGAGTTCGTATCTCGCCTCGAGGAGCTCGGCATACCCGCCATCGTGTTGCAGCCGACCAGTTTCGAGGACATATACGAGAATCTTTCATTGGTGGGGGACGTAATGGACGCGCCGGATAGGGCCGATGAAGTGGTGGAAAGTATGCGTTCCACCGTGGCCACCGTGGAGGAAACGGTGGCCACCGTACCGGAAGAAGAGCGCCCCACCGTTTTCTTCGAGGTATGGAGAGATCCGTTGATGACCACCGGCCCGGATTCCTTCATAGGATTCTTGGTTCGGACGGCCGGGGGGTGCCTGATTTCCGAAGATGTTCAGGGAGACTGGGTCGAATTCAGTCTGGAGACCCTGGTGGATAGAGATCCGGAAGTCATCATCACGACCTTTGCCGATTCCATCGATGAATTCGAGAGCGGTTCCCGGCCCGGCTGGGAAGATGTTAAAGCCGTTAGGGAGGGGCGTTATCACATGGTGGATGTCGAAATCGTAACGCACCCCAGTCCTCGGATACTCGAAGGTCTCGAAGAGATCGCCGGGATCCTTTATCCGGAACTGTTCGAATAGGATGGGAGGGGGCGATGCGATTTAGCCGGAGCCACTCCATCTTTGCCTCCCTCGTACTCCTGGCGGCAGTCGCGTTGGCCGTCGGGTTGTACGGGGGAGCGGTGGCGATACCCCTGAAGGATATCGCCCGAATTCTCTGGCAGACGGGCAGGGGCCTGCTTTTCGAATCCCTGGGTTTGGTGAGCGAGGGGATCGCAAGATCGAGCCAGCACACCATCATAGTGGACCTGCGCCTGCCGCGCGTCATATTGGCCGGACTCACCGGTGCCGCTCTGGCAGCGTCGGGGGCCACCTACCAGGGACTGTTCCAAAACCCCATGGCGGACCCCTACATAATTGGGGTCTCTTCGGGAGCGGCGGTCGGTGCCGCAGCCATCATTGTGTTCGGCGCCCAGTGGAATCTCGGGGGCAATCTGATCCCGGTGGCGGCCTTTTGTGGCGCGACTCTCACGGTAATGATGGTATATCTGATAGCCCGGACGGACGGGCGCGCTCCCGTGACCACGTTGCTTTTGGTGGGTGTGGCGGTGAGCGCCGCCCTGTCGGGTGTGGTCGCCCTGTTGATATTTCTAAGCGGTCGAGAAATGCGAGCGGTCGTCTATTGGACTATGGGGGGATTCGACGGTGCCAGTTGGTCGCAACTGCGCAACATCCTGCCGTTTTTCGTGATCGGGATGATTCCTTTACTGGTTTACGCCAAACAGCTGAACGCCATGCTCTTCGGTGACGAAACCGCTAGCCATCTCGGCGTGGACGTGGCGCGACTCCGGTTGCGCTCCCTGCTGTCGGCCTCCATGCTGGCCGCCGCCGCGGTTTCGGTGGCGGGAACTATAGGGTTTGTGGGATTGATCGTACCGCACATCGTACGCCTGGTGGTGGGGCCCGATCACCGAATCCTCGTTCCGGCCTCGGCTCTGGCGGGAATTCCCTTCCTCATCGCCGCGGATCTGGTGGCGAGGACGGTGGTTTCCCCGGCGGAGATGCCCGTGGGAATAATTACGTCGATGCTGGGTGGCCCCTTCTTTTTGTACTTGCTTCGGCGGGGAAGGACGGTGAAACCGTGAGCGAAAAAGATGTGGCGGTGAGATTGCGGGACGTGACCACCGGTTACCGTGGGACTACCGTCTTGGACGGGATAGATTTGACGATTCGGACGGGCACCGTGGTCGGAGTCGTGGGCCCCAACGGCGCCGGGAAGACCACGCTTCTCAGAGCCATTACCGGGATTCTGCCGCTCTACCGAGGGACGGTAAGTATCCGCGGACGTGGTCTAAAATCCTGGTCGCGCCGCGATTTGGCGCGTTCGGTGGCGGTGGTGCCGCAGTCCTCGCCGGTGATATTTGACTTCACGGTGCGAGAAGTGATCTCCATGGGGAGACTGCCCCACCAATCTCCCTGGGCCGGCGAAAGTGCGGAGGACCGGTCGGTGGTGGATCACGCCCTGCGAATAACCGGCATGGCACGTCTCGCCGAGAGGTCTTATCTGGATCTCAGCGGTGGAGAACAGCGGCGAGCGCTCTTCGCGCGGGCACTGGCCCAGGATCCCTCCATCCTCTTGCTCGACGAGCCCACCTCCCATCTGGACCCCGGCCAGGGGAGGGAACTCATGGAACGCGCCGGCAGGATGGCGTCGGAAGAGGGGATGGCCGTTTTGACCATTCTCCACGATCTCAACATGGCCTCACTGTACTGCGACATCGTCGTCATTTTGAAAGAGGGACGGATTTGGGCCAAAGGAAGGCCGGAAGAAGTGTTTAACGGCGTTTCGTTGAGTGAGGTTTACGACCTTCCCGTGGCCGTCGTGCGACATCCCGTCACCGGAGACCCACAAATACTCATCAATCCCTCGCAAAGACCGAAGGGGAGAGGCGAGATGAGAGCCGACAGCGCTTCCGGATGAGGTGAGTTAACCCGCATACACCATGCCGGCCGGCTCGCCTCGGACACTTTGCCCGGGCAGAACGCGAAAGACGGGGTGTCGCCGCCGCGCCGGTGTTGTCTTCTATGCCCAAGTAGTGGATCGCGGGAGAGATCCGCTGGTTGAGATGCGATGGTTTTCGTGCTCCGGGGGTCTGGCTTCTACCGGGAGTCCCGGCGCGATGACAATTAGAGGGCGTTTTGCGCAACATATTCCTTGCGATGCAGATTTCCAATTGGGCCACTAAACTGCGGGAGAAGGGCGCGTAGCGCCTTGTCCCCCGGGATGGGGGATTGTATACTCAGCTGGTGGTGAATAGACAGCTCCCCGGGGGTGCTCGAAGCCCGGTGGGACGCTTTTCGGTCTGCCGGGGAGACACATCGGGAGGTGCCCCTTTTGACAACCAACCCATCCACTACTCTTCCCAATATCGCCATAGACGGACCCGCCGGCGCGGGTAAGACCACGGTGGCGCGCGACGTCGCGGCATGCCTCAATTATCGCCACATCGATTCGGGAGGTATGTATCGCGCCGTAACCCTCATGGCCGTCGAGCGCGTTTTTTCTCCTTCGGACTGGGAAGACGAAGAAGCCCTCGAAGAGATCGCCCGCACGCTGGATATCGAATATCGTAGCCGGGACAACGAGACGAGGATATTCTTGGAGGGACGTGACAGGACGGCCGACCTGCGCGAGCCCGCAGTGGAACGCTGGGTATCCGTCGTGGCCTCCGCCCGGGAGGTACGGCATGCCCTCGTAGAGAAGCAAAGAGAGCTAGCCCTATCCGGGGGAGTGGTGATGGATGGTCGCGACATCGGTACTTGCGTTCTCGTGGACGCCCCGCTCAAAGTATTCCTGACGGCTTCCACTCCCGTGAGAATAGTCCGGCGATTGATTCAGAAGCGTCGCAATGGTTCTTCGGTCGGCTGGGATGAGGCGGCACAAAGCGTCATAAATCGAGACCGCATAGATTCGACGCGCTCCGAATCTCCGCTGCGACGGGCGGAGGACGCTACCATCATCGATAGCACCCAGATGGAAAGAAGAGACGTAGTCGCGTCGATTCGTTTCATGGTTGAATCCCTATCACGGGAAGGTGGAGCCGACGATTGAGCAGGCTACCCTACTGGATCGTAGCGTGGATACTCCGAATCATCTTCTGTATCTTTTTCCGCGTGCGCACCTTCGGAAAAGATAACATCCCCTCTCGCGGACCGGCAGTATTGTGCTCAAATCACATAAGCTGGTGGGATCCCCCCTTCCTGACAGTGATAAGCCCTCGTCTAGTCCACTTCATGGCAAAAAAGGAATTGTTCGACATCCCGGTATTTGGCACGTTCCTCGCCAGTCTTTTGGCCTTTCCCGTCAAACGGGGAGGGGGAGACCGGCGCGCGGTGCGCAAAGCCCTCAGCATCCTCGAGGCGGGAGGGTTGGTGGGTATGTTCCCCGAGGGTACCAGGCGCCGAGGAGAGGCGGAGAGCACTTTCCTGCGTGGCGCCGCCTATCTCGCCCAGGTCGCGGGAGCTCCCCTGGTTCCAATGGGGATATCCGGACGCTACGGGTTCACTTCCCGGCTGCGAATGGTGATAGGAGAACCGATCGTTCCTCGTCGGATCGAGGGAGATCGGTCGGAGAGGAATCGAGAAATCGACAGACTCACCGAGGAGCTCGCGAGAAGGATTGGAGATTTGAGCGATGACGAAACCTGAAGGTCGCCGGGTCGTGGTGATGCCCGGGGGAGGATTTTGTTTCGGAGTAAAGAGGGCCGTGGACGCCGTCCTGCGGGCTGAGGGATCCGTGGCCGCACTGGGTGAGCTGGCGCACAACCCCAAGGTTATGGAGGATCTCCGTCGGGCCGGAGTGAGAATCATCGACTCACCGGAAGATTTGATGCCCGAAGAGACAGTGATAGTCAGAAGCCATGGCGTCGCGCCCGACGTAATGAATCGATTGGAAGCTGTGGCCGCCGAGGTTATCGATGCCACCTGTCCCCGGGTCAGGCGGGCGCAGAAGGCGGCCTCGGACGCGGCGGATGCCGGTTGGCCGGTGGTCGTAGTAGGTAGCGCCAGTCACCCCGAGGTTGAGGGAGTGGTCGGCCATGCCGGACCGGGAACCGAGGTCGTATCCAATGTGGGCGAGGCACTGAAACTCCCGCACCTACCCCGGCGCGCGGCGGTTTTTCAGACGACTTTCGACCCCTCCTCCGTGGACGAAGTCATCGAAGCACTTCGCCAGGTGACGGATAATCTCAAGGTTCACGACACGCTCTGTCCCGTAGTGGCCGATCGCCGTCAAACTGTCGCCAGGCTCGCCGCGGAAGTGGAGGCCGTGGTAGTCGTCGGCGGATCCAACAGCTCCAATACGGCAGCGCTGGCACAAGTTGTAAAGAAAGCAGGAACCCCGGTGTACAGCGTGGAAAGAGCCAAAGGTCTCCCCATGGAGGAGCTCGAGGATTACGAAAGCCTGGCGGTGATCGGCGGCACTTCCACCCCACTGGAAAGCCTGGAAGAGGTTGCCGGGTGTCTTTCGGGGTGTTGCGGGTAGATAACTGGCCATATGTGATATGGTCTGCTATCGTATATATTGACTGGGTATCGCCAGTCGCGCGAGGGGAGGAGCGGGTGCTGAGGCTTGGGGCGTCGCCCCATAGAATTATCAGGTCGAAGTTTCCTTAGGGGCAGGGGAATCAGCGTAGGCTATTCAACCTTAGGGACCGACGAAGGAGAGGAAATCTTTACGTGTTTTCTGACGAAAAAGAGATTCGCGAAGACTGCAATGAAGTCGAAGAAGAGTGCACAGAGGAATCGACGGAAGAGCTAAAGACGGACGAAGAGGTCGTCGCCGAAGAGGCTACGGGAGAAGAAGCCGAAGAGTCCCCCGTCGCCTCCGACGAGATGACGGATGAAACTTCCTCCGCCGAGGCCTCCGAGGAGGAGACTCCCGAGACCGGGGAGGAGAATCCCGAGGCCGCCGAAGACACTCCCGAGGTCGAAGCCGAAAGTGCCGAGGCAGAAGAGGAAGAAGTGGATGACACTGTAGCGGCCGAATCCGCAGAAGAGGAGACGGAGGAGGACGCCGACGAGATCCTCACGATGGAGGATGCCGAGGCGTTGGATTTCGATCCTCTCCAGCCGGGTGACGTTCTCGAGGGCACCATCGTTCAGGTCAACGATGAGAATGTCCTGGTGGACGTGCGCTACAAGTCCGACGGAGTTATTCCTCTTTCGGAGCTTCGCCTCAAGTCCGGTGAGAAGCCGGAGGACGTTTTCGACGTCGGACAGGAAATTCCGGTTTACATTCTCAGCGTCGACGGACGGGACGGCGCGGTACTCGCGTCGTATCGCCGGGCGCTCGATGAAATTGCCTGGGATCACCTCTACGAGCTGCACGAAGAAAACGCCACCATCGAGGCACCGGTGGTCGAAGAGGTCAAAGGTGGCCTCGTCCTGGACGTATTGGGTCTGCGCGGTTTCATGCCCGCATCCCACGTCGACCGGGGCTTCGTCAGTGATCTATCCCAGTACGTGGGCGAAGAGGTGCGGGCCAAGGTCGTGGAGCTAGACCGAAACAAGAATCGCATCATCGTATCCCGCAAGGCAGTCCTCGAAAAGGAGCACGCGAAACAACGCGAACAAACCTGGGCCGAACTCGAAGAGGGTCAGGTTCGCGAGGGCGTAGTCAAGGGTATCACCGATTTCGGCGCCTTCGTCGATCTCGGCGGCGTCGACGGGCTTTTGCACGTATCGCAGATGTCCTGGGGCCGAGTGGACCATCCTTCGGATGTACTCGGCGTCGGCGAGGAGATCGAGGTCAAGGTCCTCAAGGTGGATCGCGAGGAAGAGAAGATCTCCCTCGGTCTGAAGCAGCTTCTCCCCGATCCATGGGAGACCATCGAGGACAAGTATTCTTCCGGGCAGATCGTAAAGGGCCGCATCATGCGCATCGCGCCCTTCGGGGCTTTCGTCCAGCTGGAGCCCGGCGTCGAAGGTTTGGTTCACATTTCTGAACTGGCCGACTACCACGTCACAGAGCCCAGCGAAGTCGTATCCGAGGGCGAGGACGTGCAGGTGAAGGTATTGCGGGTACAGCCGGACGAGCGCCGCATAAGCCTCAGTCTCAAGGAAGCGCGCCGCGAGGTAGAGCCGACTCCGCGCAAGACGACGCGCCGGACCGGCAACCTCACGCTCGGCGACGTCTTCGGAGATCTCCTCACGGAGACTCGAGACCGGCTGCGTGACGAAGAGAATGAAGAGAATGGCGAAAATGGCGAGAACGGCGAAGAATCCGAGGATGAGGACGAAGAAAAGGAGTAACAGTCGACTAATACGGAATCCGATCGTCTAGCGGATATTTTTCCGATGCCGTGCATGTTTGGGCCTTCGGTCTGATGTGTGGGGCCGACGTCGGAGGTAGGTGGTCGATCGTCGATGGGCGCTCCCTTTCCGCGGACACACCGTCGCGTGAGTCCGCCGTGTCTCTCGCTGGAGATTTGACTGAGGGGCGGGTAAATCCCGCCCCTCAGTTCGTCGGAAACTCCTGCCACTACGGTTCGTTCACCATCGCGTCCGTATGGCGGCGGATGTCCTGCCCTATTAGAGGAGTCAGCCTCCCGTGGGACCCGCGTGTTCCTGGAGAAATGGGGGATTGCAGTGAAAAAAGTAGTAGCGATAGTGGGAAGGCCAAACGTCGGGAAGTCGACCCTTTTCAACCGCCTGGTGGGCGGCCGACGTGCCATAACCGATCCCACTCCGGGGGTTACCCGAGACAGAATATACGGTGAGGTAGACTGGCTCAACCGTTCCTTCGTCGCGATCGACACGGGCGGTTGGGAGGACGTCTCGGATCCGCGCGCCTCGGGTTCGCTCGTCGAGGAGATCCGCAGACAGGTGCGAGTCGCCCTGGGTTCCGCGGATGCGGTGATCATGATGGTCGACGGTCGGGACGGGCTCACGGGCATGGATGAACAAATCGCCGACATGCTCCGCCCCTTCGGTCTTCCGGTGATCCTGGCCGTAAACAAGGTCGATGCTTCGAGGGTACAACTCGGAATTCACGAATTCTACTCTCTGGGTATGGGAGAGCCGATTCCCATATCGGCGGAACACGGCCGCAATACCGGCGATCTGCTCGATGCCGTCGTCGCGGCGTTACCCGAAGGGGATGAAACGCCGGAGGAAGAAGAAGATTCCGCGATACGGGTGGCCATCGTGGGGCGACCCAACGTGGGTAAATCGTCCATTACCAATGCTTTGCTGGGAGATCACCGGGTGATGGTGCATACGGATCCCGGTACCACCCGGGATGCAGTGGAGGTTGAGTGGACCTGGGAAGGTCATCGCTTTACCTTCGTCGATACCGCCGGCATCCGGCGTCGAGCGCGGATAGACGATCGGGTGGAAAAATACAGCGTGTCTAGCGCGCTGCGTGCGGTGAGGGACGCAGACATCGTAGTTTTGGTATTGGATGCCGAAGAGATGGTTACCGAACAGGATCAGCGAGTGGCGAGCTATACCCGCGAGCAGGGCAAGGCTGCCATCGTGGTGGTGAACAAATGGGATACCGTGCCGGGAGAGACCGGTGTCTGGGAGGCGTGTCAGGCCATACTTCAAGACAGGCTCTATTTCATCGACTATGCCCTGACGCTTTCTACGTCGGCGACCGAAGGGAGAAGGATAATGAATATTCCTCCCCTGGTGCTCGATGCCTACGAGAATTACCGGGCCCGTTTCCGCACCAGCGATTTGAACCGGGCGGTGCGCGAGGTGGTTGAACGACACAGATCCCCCGGTAAGGGTGGCAGGAACCTCAAGATCTATTATGCGACTCAGGTGGCCGATGGCCCGCCGACTTTCCTATTATTCTGCAACGAGCCCGATCTGGTCACGCAGGGCTATCGCAGATACCTGGACCGGTCCTTGAGATCTACCCTGGGGCTGCGCGGTACTCCCATCCGCTTGCTCTTCCGATTGTCGGAGTGAGGTGGAAGAAGGCCAGGCGGCACCTCTCGGAGAAGTAGTGTCATGCCGAATTAATTCGATACATGTGAGGGAATGATGGTTTTGTCCATATTGGTTTTGGCCATGGCCTATGTACTCGGTTCCGTACCCGTCGGATACCTGATCGGGAGGCTCCACGGCACCGATGTACGCGATCACGGGAGCGGGAATATCGGTACGACGAATGTGCTTCGCCTCTTCGGTACCAAGTGGGCGATACTGGTCTTGCTGATTGATGTCGGGAAGGGGTATCTGGCGTGCGCGCTCGCCACCTACCTGGGCGTGCCGGGTGAGATCGTCGCGCTGTCCGGATTGGCCGCCATAGCCGGTCATAACTGGTCCGTCTTCTTGCGTTTTGCGGGCGGAAAGGGCGCGGCGACGACGGCGGGAGTTTTCCTATATCTGACCCCCGGAGCCCTCGCGGTCGGCCTGGGCATCGCGGCACTGTTTTGGCTGTTTACAAGGTATATGTCCCTCGGCGTCCTGTTGGGTGTCGCCGCAGGAGCCGGGTGGGCAAACTTCGTGGCACCTTATCCTCCGCCGAACGCCCAGGCCACCATCCTCGCCCTGGTATGGATAGTCTTGCGGCACAGGGGCAACATCGTTCGCCTGCTGAGGGGCGGAGAACGAAAACTCGGACAACGCGAAGATCTCGATGGGAGTGAGGATAGTGACACCTAGATCCCGGATCGCCGTGGTAGGGGCGGGGAGCTGGGGCACGGCCCTGGCCTGCGTCATCGCCCGGACTGGAGCCGAGGTCCGGATTTGGGGCAGGCGCGAAGAACAGATGCGCGCCATGACAGAGACGCGGCACAATCCCGACTACCTCAAAGATTACGAGCTCCCGAGGAGAGTTTTCCCCTCGGCGGATCTCGACGAGGTCGTCGAGCACGCCCATGCCATCATCGTGGTTCCGGCGTCCCACGGAATGCGCGATACCGCCGAACTCCTAAAGGAGCACTACCCTCGTGGTGTGCCCCTGGTTTCCGCCACCAAGGGCCTCGAGCCGGCCACGGGAATGCGTATGACCGAAGTCTTGGGCGAGATACTCGACCTGGGGGACGCTCCCGAACTGGCAGCCCTCTCGGGGCCGAATTTTGCCGTCGAGGTAGTGGCCGGTTTGCCCGCCGGAACGGTGGTCGCCTCGGCCGACGAGGCGGTGGCGCGGGAGGTGCAGCAGCTGGCCAGCGGTCGAGAGCTCAGGGTATACACCAGTGACGATCTGACCGGGGTCGAATTGGGCGGGGCCCTCAAGAACGTTTATGCGATAGCCGTCGGGATAATACACAGCCTGGGATTGGGAGTGAACGCGCAGGCCACCCTCATTACGCGGGGCCTGGCCGAGCTGACCCGGCTCGGAGTACATTTGGGCGCTCATCCCCTGACCTTCGCCGGATTATCGGGTTTGGGGGATCTGGTTTTGACCTGCACCAGCGATCTGAGCCGCAATCGTAGGGCCGGATTGGCCCTGGGGCGCGGCCGATCCCCGCAGGCCATCCGCTCCAGCAGGACTACGGTGGAAGGTATGAGAGCCACGTGGGCGGCCCGGGATTTGGCGGCCGACTGCGGCGTGGAGATGCCCATAGTCGGGGAACTTTACGCCATACTCTACGAGGATAAAGACCCCAGGGATGCCCTGGAGGATCTCATGAATCGCGACCTCCGCACCGAGCGGGACGAGCAGTATGATGTGACGATTCAGGAGTTCTTGCGACGCTCGGACGGAGTCCTCGAAGAAGACTAATATACACCAAAGCGAAGAGCAAGTTTCGGCCCGATGAACGACATCCCATCTTCGTGCCCAACTACCCACGGACTGAGGAGTATCGCCGGATTCGATACCGGCTACGCGGGAGGGATTCCATGGAGTACCAAAGCATTCTCTACGCCCCGTCCTCGGGACCACCCGAAGAGGGCGAAGGGAGAGTATCCCGGGATACCGTCATCGATTTGAACCTCGGCCCCGTACTCGAGTCCATAGTGAAGGGTCGGGATCGGGATTACCTCCTTTCCATTTATCTGCACCCCCTCCATACGATACGTGAGGTACGCTACCGCCAGGAAGTATTTCGCGACCTGCAAAGACAAGACTTGGTTCGCTGCGCGAGAGAGTTCCACGAAAAGATCGAGCGATTTCATCGTTATCTTCACCTCGCGGCGAGATCTCCTTCGCAGTTTTACGCTCGAGGCTGGTTTTTCTCGGCGGTGGCGGAGTATTGCCATGCGGTTACCGGCATATTCCGATCGCTTCGGGAGGCCCCCCTGGAGTCCGGGGCACTGCGCGAGCTGCTGATACAACTGACCCACTACGTCGAATCGGAACATTTCGCCGCGATGAAGGCGAAGGTCGAGGAGTTGGCCGAGCCGCTCGAGCGAGTTGAATACTGTCTCGATATTCGCGGGCGAACGGTGCGAATTAGTCCCTTTCGAGGCGAGTGTGATTACCGAACGCGAGTCGGTGCCGCCTTCGGAGATATGAGCCGGGAGGCATCGCGCGATTACGTTTCCATACATGCCCGTCAATCTCCCACCAGCTGGCTCGACGAAAGAATTGCCGAGTCGGTCGCTCAGTTTTACCCGGAAACCTTCGGCGAGCTAAGGCAGTTTTGCGACCGCCATCGAGATTTCCTCGAGCCCGCCGTGGTGGAATTTGATCGGGATCTTCAGTTTTACATCTCCTACATCGATGAGATGTCCGCCATCGCCGACGAGCAACTCAAATTCTGTATTCCCGAGGTGGTCGTGCACGGGGACGAATTCATGGCCCGCGATATGTTCGATCTGGCCCTGGCCGGGGCCCGAGGCACCGGGGACGAGAAAGTGGTAACCAACAGTTTTCATCTCGGGGGCGGAGAACGCATCCTCATGATCACGGGGGCCAACCAGGGCGGTAAGACTACCTTTGCGCGGGCCGTCGGGCAGATCCACTTTTTCGCCGCCATCGGGTGTCCCGTGCCGGCCAGATCCGCCAGGCTCCAACTCTGCGACGCGATATTCACCCACTTCGAGCGGGAGGAAGATCTCAGGAGGCTGCGGGGTAAGATGGAAGATGATCTCCTGAGAATTCGCGACATTCTCGAGCACATGACCTCTAAGAGTCTTCTCATAATGAACGAGATATTTACCTCGGCGACGCCCGCGGACGAACTGAGTCTGAGTCGCGGGATCCTGCGCCAGATAATCGAAAAGCGTGCGCTGGGAGTGTGGGTTACCTTCCTCGAGGAACTGTCGCAGGTTGACGAAACTGTGGTGAGTATGGTGCCCGAGGTGGATCCCCGGGATCCCTCGATTAGGACCTACAGGGTCCGTCGGCGTCGTCCCGACGGGATGGCCTACGCCAGGTCGCTGGCGCAAAAGTATGGGCTGACCAGAGAACAGATCGAGGAGCGAATACGATGAGGATGCCACGGTTGCTCCACCCGGAGTGCTCCGAAGATCCCCGCTTCGATCCCCCCGAACATCTCCTCGGCGTCGAACGTGACCTGGAGCTCGACCTAGTCCTCGATGCTATGGCCGATGGTGATTTTACGGTACGCGAGGTATCGAGATCTCTTCTCTTGGGCTTTGAGACAAAGAGAGAGCCGGCAATCTATCGGCAGCGAGTGTTGCGGGATTGCCTGAGGAATCCCGAGCTTATTCGAGATTTGTACTCCCTGGCGGAACGGGGGGCACGGTTGTCTCGAAGACACCCCCTCGGACTGTTGCGCATGTCCACGGCCTCCTCCATCCTATCGGGTTCCGCCACATTGATGAGCCGCCTCCTGGAGGTCATGGAACGAATGAGAGAGACTGCGGACGGTGCTTCATCCGTGGAATCCGGGGGCCTCCGCGATGTGGTGACGGTCCTAAAAGAGCGTTTCGATGGCGAGCGGATCCGGGAGATGAGGGATCTGACTGAGAGGCTGGCCCGTCAAAGCGGGGCGCTGATCAGTGTGAATTTGGGTCTGGGAAGCCGCGACAGCGAATACGTTTTGCGAGAGAGAAGACGGCGCAGGAGGGGGGTTTGGGAATCGCTGCTTCGCCGGATTCGCGGGCACCTCTTCGGCCCCCGCGGTTCCGTGCATCATTTCCGCGTGGATGCACGGGACCAGGCGAGCAACGAAGCGCTGGTTTACTTTCAACGGCGTGCGATGAGTCCCGTCGCCAACACTTTGGCCCGCGCCTCCGAGCATCTTCTGGCCTTCCTGGATACGTTGCGCGTCCAGCTGGCCTTCTACGTGGGTTGCATCAATCTCGCGGAATCACTCGAGCGGGCCGGATACGAAGTTTCATTCCCGGATGTCCGTCGGCGGGAAGATGCCATCCTGGACGCAAAGAGCCTCTACGATCCCGCTTTGGTCTTGACCACGGCAAGCCCCGTCGTGGCAAATGATTTGCGCGCCGACGGGCGGGATTTGATCTTGATCACCGGGGCCAATCAGGGCGGCAAGACGACGTTTTTGCGCAGCGTCGGTTTGGCGCAACTGATGATGCAGGCGGGTATGTTCGTTACGGCATCGTGCTTTTCCTCCAGCCTGAGGCCGAGACTCTTCACTCACTTCCGCCGCGAGGAGGACGTATCCATGCGAAGGGGCAAACTCGACGAGGAACTCGCGAGGGTGGACGCCATGCTTGACCGCTTGCGGCCCGATTCCATGGTCCTCTTGAATGAATCCTTTGCCGCGACCAACGAGCGTGAAGGCAGTGCCATCGCCGGAGAGGTCCTGGAGGGATTACGCCAGGCTAATATCACCGTCCTGTTCGTGACACACCTCCTCCATCTGGCGCATAGGCTCCACCGGGCCGGTGATGACGGCGTCCTGTTTCTCAGGGCGGTACCCCGAGAAGGCGGGACGCGCTCTTTCGAAATCTCGGAGGGACCTCCGCAGTCGGGAGGGTTCGCCGAAGACATCTACGCGGATTTGTTCGGCCGTGAGCTGCCGGGTATCGACGAAGAATAGAGGGGGAGGATGGCAAAATCCCCGCAAGGTTCGCAACCCCCTGGCCGCATAGCCTCAAACGCCATCTTCTGGGTACATGTAATCTCTGGTCAAAGGGAGGTCGTTGTTCAACCCCCGGGAGAAAAGAATCTGGTGTACGTCCAGCCCGGTTCGCCAAAAAGAAACGGCGCAGCCGCTTAGGAATAGCCGCCACATCCTCACAAAGCGTTCCCCGTACATCCTGCGAACTTCCCTGTGGACGTCCTCGAAATTGTCCGCCCACCGCTCGGTCGTCAGTGCGTAATGTCTTCGAAGACTTTCCACATCCAGGAGGTGAAAACCGAACTCCGGAAGATGCCGGAGGGTCTCCCGCACCGAAGGGATATAGCCCCAGGGGAAGATGTACTTTTCGAGCCAGGGATTGGAGGGACCCTCGGTGGGATGGGTAAGCGTGTGCAGAAGGGAAAGGCCGCCCGGCTTCAAGAGATGTCGCACGGATTCGAAATACTCCGAAATGTGCTCCTTGCCCACGTGTTCGAACATTCCCACACTGACGATTCGATCGTATTTGTCCTCTCCGTTGACCAACTCGCGAAAGTCTGCCAGCTCTACCGTAACCGTGTCGGACAAACCCGCACCGCGTATTCGTCGGCGGGCCTCGCGAAGCTGTTCTTCACTCAAGGTGACACCGGTTGCCCGAACTCCGTGATTTCGCGCCGCCCTCATTATCAGGTGTGCCCAGCCACTACCGATGTCCAACAGGTTTTGGCACTCTTCGAAGGAGAGCTTTCGCAGGATGTGGTCGATCTTTTGCTCTTGGGCCAGCTCGAGGGAATCCTCGGGCGAGCGGAAATAGGCACACGAGTAGGTCATGGTGGGATCCAGCCACATACTGAAGAACTCGTTTCCGATGTCGTAGTGGTGTCGTACACCCTCGCTTCGAGTCCCGGCGTCGGCGTCCTTTTGTCTCCGCAGAAAACGCGCGAGGATCTCCTTTCTGCCGGCGGCCTGGGACCGGATATCTTCCATGATGTCTATGCCCATGTCCAACACGTCGCAGAGATTTCCGTCGACGTCCAGTCTTTCGTCCATGTACCCCTCTCCCAGGGTCAGCATGGGAGAGGTGCGAAGATTTCTCAGGCCGAGAGGTGTTTTGAAGATTAGGTGGAACCGCGACCGTCCATCTTCGTCTCCATCGCCGCGATATCGGCGCTTTTCTCCATCGGGATAGGTTACTACGAAGGTCCGGTTTCGGGCGCGACGGAAGATGTTGTGCATCAGCGCCTTCTCGAGCATCGGGCATGACCTCGCTTTCGCCCCGTTGGGGATGCGTGACGCGTGTCGGCGGATCCAACCTGCGTTTGGCCCGGTGTTCCAGTTCCTGCCCGCTTTGCCCAAGTTCCTTTCTTTGACACCATTGCGGCTCGAGGTTATAATTAATTGACCAAAGTTATAAGGGTAACCCGATGAGGAAGACACGCCTTTCGGGGATTACGGTCAAAAGAGAGGGAAATGACTCGCTGAAAGTTTCCCGGCCGGGACCGCGAGGTACCACTTCTGAGGGCTGGCGAAGAGTCCGCCGGCGGCCCGCCGTTACGGGGCTTCGAGGGGGTTCCCACCAAACGGGAACCAAAGAAGGTGGAACCGCGAATTGACCTCGTCCTTCTGGGGCGGGGTTTTTTGTGTGAGAAAGGAGGCAATTCGAGTGGAAATCAACATCATACTTCCCGACGGATCGGTCAAGAAGGTGCCCGCCGGTACCACGGTAGAGGAGTTGGCTCGCAGTATAGGTCCGGGGTTGGCTCGAGATGCCGTAGGTGCGAAATTCGACGGAGACGTCATCGGACTAAATGAACCCCTGGATCACGGGGGGCACATCCAAATCCTGACCTTTGACGATCCCGAAGGACGAGATATTTACCGCCACAGTGCGGCGCACGTGATGGCACAGGCGGTCAAACGACTCTATCCCGACGCGCGTTTGGGCATCGGCCCGGCGATCGAGGACGGATTCTATTACGATTTCGACATCGACGAATCGCTGACCCCGGAAGATCTCGAGAGAATCGAAGAGGTCATGCGCGAGATAGTGGAAGAAGATATTCCCTTCGAGCGGGTAGACCTGGATCAAGATGAAGCGATCGATCTCTTCGAAGAGCTCGACGAAGAGTACAAGCGGGAGCTCATCAGAGATATGGAGGATCAGGGTATAACTGCCTACAAACAGGACGGATTCGTCGATCTCTGCCGCGGTCCCCATCTGCCCAGTACCGGGAGGCTTCGCGCTTTCAAACTACTGAGCGTGGCGGGAGCTTATTGGCGCGGCGACGAAAACCGGCCCCAGCTGCAGCGCATATACGGTACCGCCTTCGACGACGAAAAGGAACTCGAGCGATATCTCGAGCGCCTGGAGCAGGCGAAGCTGCGGGATCATCGTCGGGTAGGGCGGGAGCTCGACCTTTACAGTATCCACGAAGAAGGTGGCCCGGGTTTGATTTATTGGCACCCGCGGGGATCCGTGGTGCGCCAGGAGATAGAGGACTTTTGGCGTTCGGCGCACCGCGACCGGGGATACGAACTGGTCTACAGCCCCCACATAGCGAAAAAGGATCTTTGGGCCACCAGTGGCCACATGTCCACCTTCAAAGACAGTATGTTCAGCACCATGGAGGTCGACGGAATCGAGTACGTCCTGAAGCCCATGAACTGCCCATTCCACATTTTGATGTACAAGAACACCACCAGGAGCTACCGCGATCTACCCCTCCGGTGGGCGGAGTTGGGCACAGTATATCGCTACGAGCGATCCGGTGTCCTCCACGGACTCCTCAGGGTCCGCGGGTTCACCCAGGACGACGCGCACATCTTCTGCCGCCCGGATCAGGTGGAAGATGAAGTCATGGGGGTCGTGCGACTGGCCCAGTACATGCTGAGCGTTTTCGGTTACACGGATTACCAGATCGTACTCTCGGTCCACGATGACCTGGAGCCGGAGAAGTACATCGGAACGCCGGAGACCTGGGAAGAGGCGGAGGCGAAGCTGGCCCACGCCCTGGAACGCATGGGCCTGGACTACGAGACCGACGTGGGGGAGGCCAAGTTCTACGGGCCCGCCATAGATATCAAGATGATGGATGCGCTCGGGAGGGCGTGGCAGGGTCCCACGATACAGTTGGACTTCAATCTCCCGGAGAGGTTCGATCTGGAATACGCCGGCGAAGATGGGACGGTACATCGCCCGGTGATGATCCACAGGACGGTTCTCGGATCCATGGAACGTTTCTTCGGAGGCCTGATCGAGCATTACGGGGGGGCTTTCCCCACGTGGCTGGCTCCGGTCCAGGCGGTAATCATACCCATAACGGACGACCACATCGAGTACGCCCGGGAAATAGAGCGGGATTACGCCGCCCACGGTATCCGGGTCGAAGTGGACGAACGTAACGAGAAGGTCGGCTTCAAGATACGTAATGCCGAGGTGGAGAAAGTCCCGCATATGCTGGTCGTCGGCGACAGAGAGGTGGAGGCCGAGACGGTGTCCGTTCGCAGCCGCGGTGAAGGAGAACGCGGTACGATGGATTACCGCGAGTTTAGGACTGAAGTGCTGCGCGAGATCGAGGAAAAGGCCATCTAGCCCCGCCTTCCCCGAAGGAGCGAGGCTCGGCGCGCCCCGCGGTGGTGGGGGCTCGTCGCGACGCCTCGCCCTTCACCGGGGCCGGGAGATTCGCTTTACCGATGCGAATGAGGGGTGCTATACTCAACAATGGCTAAATAATAAAGAAGGAGCATCCGCTCCTCGCCTACCGGCGCGCCGTTGCGTTGCTTTTAGGCCCGATAGGATCCAACTCGACCCCGCGAGGCGGTGGTCGGTATTGATCTTCATGGGGGCGGATGCGATGGGCATCCGCCCCATTCGTTTCATATCCTTTCAGGAGGTGAGGAGTTATAAGTCAGGAGCTTCGCGTGAACGAGAAGATTCGCGCAAGGAGCATACGTCTCATTGACAAGGACGGGAATCAGGTCGGCGTAGTTGATACTGCGGACGCGATAGATGCCGCCTACCGGGAAGACCTCGATCTGGTGGAAGTCGCACCGTCGGCCGATCCCCCGGTATGCCGGATCATGGATTACGGTAAGTACAAGTACGAACAGGCGAAGAGTAGAAGAGAGGCCCGCAAGCGACAGAAGGTTACTCAGGTAAAAGAAGTGAAGATGCGCCCGAAAATCGAGGAGCACGACTTCAACGTAAAGAAGCGAAACGCCATAAGATTCCTCGAGGACGGCGACAAGGTCAAAGTCACCATCATGTTCCGGGGCAGAGAAATTGTGCATTCCTCTTTGGGTCACGATCTTTTGAAGAAGCTGGCCCAGGAAGTCCACGATATTTCGATCGTGGAACGCGCCCCCGTCCTGGAAGGACACAATATGGTCATGGTGTTGGCCCCCAGGCGAGATACTGGAGAGGTTGAGGATAACGATGCCTAAGATGAAGACCCATAAAGGTGCTGCCAAACGTTTCAAGCGGACCGCCAACGGCAAGTTCATGCGGCGCAGGGCCTGGTACAGTCATTACAGGACCCACAAGGGTCGATCCAAGATGCGTAAAGGCCGTCAGTGGACCGAGGTTTCGAAGTCCGATAAGGGCCGCCTGGAGAAGATGCTCGGATAACGATCGACGTTCCCCCAGCGGAATGTTCGACGTGTTTGGGAGGTAGAATTGTCATGCCAAGAGTAAAGGGTGGAAGTAGTAAACGCTCCCGCCACAAGAAAGTAATGAAACTCGCCCGCGGGTACCGCGGTGCCGGGGGACGACTGTTTAAGCCCGCCAATGAGAGGGTGCTGAAGGCACTTTCCTACTCATACCGCGACAGGAAGCAGCGCAAGCGCAATTTCCGTCGTCTCTGGATCACCAGAATTAACGCAGCGGCCAGAAATCACGGCCTGTCCTACAGCCGTTTCATGGCGGGTTTGAAAAACGCCGGAGTCCAGTTAAATCGCAAGATGCTGGCCGATATGGCCATAAACGATACCGAAAGCTTCGGCACGCTGGTCGAGGAGGCTCGCAGCCATCTCTGAGCGAGACCAATCATCCTTCGGGAATTCCGACGAGTTGATCACGAGTACGCGAAATCAACACGCGGTTTTGTCCCGGAAACTGGCGAATAAGAAACACCGCGAACGCGAAGGACTTACCCTGATCGAGGGCGTCCGAGTTCTGGAGACCGCCCTCGATGCGGGTGTCACTTTCGCGTTCATTCTCGCCGAGGAATCGTTCCTCGAGGATCCCCATACGTCCACACTCATGGCGCGCGCCTACACCGCCGGGGCCCTCATACTCCCCGCCACATCGGAGGTCATAGGATCGGTATCGTCCGTCGCCACGCCGCAGGGTTTTGTGGCCGCGGTCAGGATCCCCGATCGGACTTACGGTGACGTGCTGGATGCGGCGAAACGCCAGGAAGAATCCGGAAACTCCCTCCTGGTGATCGGAGATCGAATATCCGATCCGGGCAATCTCGGGGTTTTGACCCGCACGGCTCGCGCCCTTGGGGCCGCCGGTTATATGACGACACCCGGTACCGTGGACGCCTTTTCACCGCGGGTGATCCGGGCGTCGGCCGGAATGGTATTCTCTATACCTGGCGCACAGGGCATCTCGGGAAATGCGATGATGGAAGAGCTGCGCCGTCGTGGATACGCGGTGATCGCTTCGTCGCCCGAGGCCGAACGGGAGATATGGGAATATACTCCGGACTCCCGGATAGCACTCCTCGTCGGGGAAGAGGCCGCGGGCGTCAGCTCCGAACTGATGACGGCGGCCGACGAGGTATTGAGAATACCCATGGTACCCGGAGCCGAGTCTCTAAACGTCGCTTCTGCAGCCGCCATCTTCCTCTACGAGTTCAGTCCTCTGCGCCGTCCCTGAGGAGAATCCCCGCCGTCTTGCGGGGGCATCAGTCTCGAGATACGTCGAGCGGAGAATTGACCACCACGGTGTCCGCCAGGCGGTCCCCGATACGCCGACCGTCTTCGGATACCAACACCATAGTGATCTCCACGATCGCCATCACGAGACCGATGACGGGACCTATGACCCATCCCAAAAGCGGTATGATCATTATTATGTTTCCGATGGCCAGAGGGATATTGCGACGTATGGAAACCTCCCACGTCACGTACGGGTGTAGGCGCGAGGGTTGGACCTCCAACCCCAACAGTTTCTTGCCGATGCTTCGATTGCGAAAATCGGGTCTTCCGGTGAGCTCGTACACGGCCGCGTCCTTCGTCAGCGTGTATAGCGTCCCGAAGATGGGACCGATGAGGGGTATGGCCGAAGGTAGACCCGCGATGAGTCCGTCGACCAGGGCGGCCAGAAAGCGGTTACCGATACCTGCGCGCTCCATGGGAGTCAATCGTGATCACGCTCCATTCTCTCGACAGATTAATTCCCGAAAACGGGCCCATTCCCTGCCTCACCCCTGCACCGACTCCGATCGATCCCGTGCCCAATATTTGACCGGCCGGGTTGGGGGTGCTATAATCCCGGACATAAGAGAGGGCGTGACCCGGTGCTCGCTTCGCAAACATACTGGCGCATATTCGAGGCTACGGGATGGGTAGAGGCATACCTCATGTATCGTGTCCTTTTGCGCCGAGCCCGGAAGCAAACCTCTTGCCCACAATAGTCGACGATGAACGGGCACAGTAGTCCGGAGATATTCCGCACCCAGAGAGGGAAGAAGTGGCTGAAATCTTCCCCGGTTCTCCGGAGGAAATTCACCCGGGAGTCGCGGATCGAAACCGCGAGGGATTAGATACCGCCGGTTGCGCCGTTACCGCAAATCGCTGAGGATTGAGGTCGCCGAAGTGCGACGAATCAGGGTGGTACCGCGAGTGTGCTCTCGCCCCTGGGGCGAGGGCTCTTTTTGTGTCACGGACGAGGAGGGGTTGTGTGGAGTTTCGGGGGAATGTCGATCAATTATTGCAGCGTGCCCTCTCCGATATCGAAGGGGCATCCGATGAGGAGGAACTGGAGAAGATCAGGATAGAATACCTCGGTCGCGAGGGCTCTCTCACCGCCGTACTACGCGGCATCGGTGATCTGCCTCCGGAGGATAGGGCGGAAGCGGGTAAGGCGGCCAACGCGGCGAAGGAGACCATCCAGAATGCCCTCGAGGAGGCGAAAGAGCGGGTGACGTCCGGAGACTTCGGGCCCGCCGTGGATGTTACCGCCCCGGGCGTGCCCATCGACCGGGGAGCGAGGCATCCGCTCAGGTTGGTTCTCGACGAGGTTCTGAATATTTTCGTCGCCATGGGTTACGCGGTGGCCGACGGTCCGGAAGTGGAACAGGAGTGGTTCAATTTCACGGGTCTCAACATACCGGAGGATCATCCGGCCCGCGACATGCAGGACTCCTATTACGTCGGAGAAGATCTGGTGCTGCGAAGCCAGACATCGCCCATCCAACTTCGCTACATGCTGGAACACGCTCCGCAACTACCCATTCGTATAGTGGGACCGGGACGAACGTATCGTCGCGACACCGAGGACCCCAGCCATTCGCCCGTATTTCACCAGTGTGAGGCGTTATTGGTCGACCGGGGCATAACCATGGGGCATTTGCGGGGTACCCTGACCGAGTTCGCGAGACGTCTCTTCGGCGATGAAGTGCAGGTGCGTTTCCGACCCAGCTACTTCCCCTTCACGGAACCCTCCGCGGAGGTGGACGTCACTTGCACCAGCTGCTGGGGTGCGGGATGCCCGACTTGTGGTGGCCAGGGATTCCTCGAGATACTGGGCGCGGGGATGGTTCACCCCAGGGTGCTCGCCAACGGTGGTTATGATCCCGAGCAGGTTTCCGGTTTTGCCTTCGGCATGGGAATTGAGCGTTTGACTATGATCAAATACGGTATAGACGATTTGCGCTCGCTATATCGAAACGACCTGCGCTTTTTGGAACAGTTCGGTGGTGGTCTGCGATGAAGTTTTCCTACAATTGGCTCAGGCGCCTGGCGCCGACGGAAAAATCCCCCGAAGAACTGGCCGAGATGATTACTTTCCAGGGGCTGAACGTCGAGGAGATGACGTATTTGGGTCGGGATGTCCCCTCCGGTTTGGTCATGGCGAAGATTCTCGATGTGGTTCACCGTTCCGACGGTCTGGGTGTGTGCGAAATAGATGTCGGCGATGGAAAGCGCACCGTCGTCAGCCGCGCTCCCAACGTCCGTGAGGGCATCTTCGTTCCCTACGCAGCTGCGGGCATCACGATGCCGAACGGGGAGAGGGTCGAAAGGAGAGAGTTCGGCGACGTAGTGTCCTCGGGCATTCTCTGTTCGGCGGCGGAAATCGGGATCCCCGGGGGTCCCTCTGAATACCTCCTCGAGGTGGATTCGGCACGCCCCGGAAGTGATGCCTTCGAGGTGCTCGGGCTCGACGACTGGACTTTCGATCTCGATCTCACTCCGAATTACGCCACCCATTGCCAAAGCGTCGTCGGCATAGGCCGGGAGGTCGACGCCGTGGAGGACTGCGGTCTCGAGATTCCTCCGGGCTACATGGCCCCGAACGGAAGCGGGACCCTCGCCGACATCGACGTCCGGGATACGGACCTCTGCCCTCGCTACACCGCGATAGTCCTGGAGAACGTGCGGGTAGGTCCCTCTCCATGGTGGATCCAGCGAGATCTGCTCGCGTCGGGAATAAGGCCGATCAATAACGTGGTCGACGTGACGAATTACGTGATGCTGGAGACGGGACAACCCCTGCACGCTTTCGATCTGGACCGACTCGAGGGAGATACGGTCGTGATAAGACGGGCCCGGCCCGGCGAACGCCTAAAGACCATCGACGGCCACGACCGCCAACTCGACTCCGAGGATCTGGTCATATCCGACGCCGGAAAGGCCATCGGGCTGGCCGGAATCATGGGCGGAGAGAACTCCGAGATTACACAAGACACGGAGCGCGTATTCCTCGAATCGGCGCACTTCCGGGCCACGACCGTCCTGAAGAGCTCGAGGCGGCTGGCCCTTCAAACCGACGCCTCGCTGCGTTTCGAAAAAGGCGCGGATCCGGAGGCGACGGTTCGGGCCGCCGCCCGTACGGTGGAAATCCTCACTTCGATCGCGAAGGAGACGGAGTGCGGGCCGCTAAACGACCACTATCCCGAACCGATACGACCGACGGACCTGCAGCTGGACTCAGAATGGATCAACCGGCTTCTCGGTACCCAGATCAATGCACCGCAAATGCGGGGCTACTTGCGGAGGCTGGGTTTCGGGATGGATCCATCCGGCACCCGGGTCGTAGTTCCCAGCTGGCGCGCCGACGTCTCCCTGCCGGTAGACCTCAGTGAAGAGATCGCGCGCATGCACGGTTATAATCGAATCAGATCCAGTCTACCCCTGACGGAAATCCACGGTTACGTCCCGGATAGACGCAGCTTTGCCGAAGATGCCGCCGTGGAATACATGGTCGGAGCCGGATTCTACGAGATAGTTACACGTTCGTGGATGCCGACGAAGTACCTGGAGATTCTTGGCTCGCCCGAGGGTCATCCGTACCGGCATCTTGTCCCCATCTCCAACCCGATGCGCGAAGATCAGTCGCATCTGCGTTCGACGCTCCTCGCGGACGCACTGCAAACGCTCGCAGCGAGCCACGGTACTTTCGAGGGAAAGAGGGTCTTCGAGATCGCCCGGGTCTACATCCCGCGGGAACTCCCGCCGAAGACGCTTCCGGAAGAGCCGCTCCGAATGTGCATCGCGGCGGAGGGGAGAGTACGCGGAGAACACTGGGGTCACCGAGAGGCTCCAGAGATGGATTTCTATTACGTTAAAGGTGTGGTCGAAGGCTTGCTTCGCGTACTCGGTGTAGATGATTGCGAGTTCGTACCGTCGGACGCCCATTACCTCTGCCCGGGACGAGGCGCCCGTCTGCTCGTTGGCGGCAGCATCGCCGGTGATTTCGGAGAGCTGCACCCGGATGTGTTGCGGCGGGCAGACCTGGATGCCCCCGTGGTAATAGGGGAGTTGGACTTCGAGGTCCTGGCGGAGAACGCGCGAAGCGGGGCGAAAGTGAGTCCGATGCCGGCGTTCCCCTCCTCCCATCGCGACATCGCCGTGGTGGTCAGTGAAGATGTGACCCACCTGCAGGTATTGGATAGCGTGCGCCGATGGGCGGGAGATCTGCTCGAAGAGGTGAGGCTGTTCGACATATATCGGGGAGACCCGATTCCCGAGAATTCCAAGAGCATGGCCTACCACCTGATCTATCGCGCCACGGATCGCACCCTGACCGATGCCGAAGTGGAGCGGCGCCAGGAGTCGGTGATTTGGGGTCTGCAGGAAGATCTCGGTGCGGAGCTGCGCTCTTGAAGTTATCTTTGGGGGTTCAGTATTGATACAGCTTCGCGTTCGGAATCTCGCAAAGTATTTCGAAGGAGTAGCAGTGTTTTCGGGAGTATCCTTCGACGTGGCCCGGGGCGATCGTCTCGGCGTCGTGGGTCCCAACGGAGCCGGTAAATCGACACTCCTGAGAATAATGGCCGGCAGAATGATTCCGGACGAAGGCTCGGTGGCAACCGTCGGAGACGGTATCTCCCGGGCGATGATGACTCAGGAGGCGGACTTCGATCCCGAGGCGACGGTGCTGTCGGCGGTCATGGAGGCCTTCGAGGACCTTCGCAGGCTCGAGGATCGGCTGCGCGAACTCGAAGCCTCGATATCCGAATGCGACGACGAGATGAGGCGCAGGCACCTGCTGGAAAGATACGGTCGCCTCATGACCCGTTTTGAGGATGCCGGTGGCTACGGTATCGAGGCCCGTGCGCGGGAGATACTGGGAGGATTGGGATTTACCGAAGACACCTTCGAACGACCCGTCGGCACGTTCTCGGGCGGAGAGGGAGTGCGGTTGGCTCTGGCCCGGGCGCTGCTTAAAGAGCCCGACATACTCTTGCTCGACGAACCGACCAACCATCTGGATTTGAGTTCGAGCGAGTGGTTGGAGGAGTTTCTCGGGAGTTATGCCGGCACCGTAGTCGTGGTTTCTCACGATCGCTACTTCTTGGATCGCGTGGCCACCTCCATTTTGGAGATTCTGGGAGGCGGCGTCGAGCTTTACCGCGGCAACTACTCGAGTTACGCAGCGGAGCGAGAACAACGGCGCGAAAGGCAGATGTCCGAATACCGGCGACAGATCGAGGAAATCGAGAGACTGCGAGATTTCATACGGCGTTACGGGGCCGGTCAGAGGGCCCGGGAAGCGAAAGATCGCGAGAAGAAGATCGAACGCATGGATCGCGTGGATCCGCCGCCGGAACCTCCGGGAGGTATAGGGCTAACCCTGCGCGCACCACGCAGCGGGCGAGAGGTACTGCGAGCCAGGAGACTTCACATAAGTCGTGGGGCGAAGGTGCTGGTAGAAGACCTGGATCTGGATCTCTATCGTCAGCAGAAGATCGCGCTGCTCGGTCCCAATGGAGCCGGAAAGACGACGCTGTTGCGCACCCTGGTGGGTGAGACCGAGCCGGATGGAGGAAAGATCAGATACGGTGTGGGAGTGACCACGGCGTATTTCCCCCAGGACCTGGCCTTTCCGGACGAAGGGATGAGCGTCGTTGACGAAATACGGCGCAGTTTCCCCGGCATGCCCATAAGCGAGGTCCGCTCGCATCTGGCAAAGTTCGGTTTCACGGGCGAGGACGTCTTCGATCCACTCGGGACTCTAAGCGGCGGTGAACGGACCCGGCTGCATCTCGCACGGGTCGAATTGTCCGAGGCCACGTTGCTGGTCTTGGACGAGCCGACGAACCATTTGGACCTTGCCGCCAGGGAGGGGCTGGAAGAAGCCCTGGACGAATTCGACGGTACGGCGATATTCGTGACCCACGATCGCTACTTCGTGGATCGGGTCGCCACCGATCTGTGGGTCTTACGCGATGGAAGGCTGGAAGCTTATTCGGGGGGCTATACCGAATACCGCCGCCGGATGGCCGCCGCCGACAGAGCCCGAGCACGGGCCGAAGGCGGCGATCGAGACCGACGGGCAAAGAAGGTATCCTCCCGGCAGGGGGAGGCGCGAAAGAGAAGCGGCCCTGCCTTGAGGCCCGAAGATCTGCGCCGGCTCGAAGAGGAGATCGAAAGCCTGGAAGAAGAACGTTTGGGAATCGCCTCAACCCTCGGCGAGCCGGATTCATATCAGGGTGGGCGAGGAGGCGAGGAAGTGCAGCGTTATCACGAAATCGAGAATAGACTCGCCGAGCTCTACGAGCGCTGGGAAGAAGTAGGTCGAATCCTGGAGGAACGGGACAAACTGTAGTCGAATCATTCATCAGGTAACCTCTAGAGGGAGGTGACGAGACGGGACGGAGAACCCGAATAGCTCCGAGCACCCGTCGCACGCAATGGCCGAGGTCAAAGTGGATATATACCATAGGAGCTACATTTTGAAGGGCGAAAAGAGCGCCGCCCAGCTCCGAAAGGTGGCTACCGAAGTCGACTACCGGATGAAAGAGATCGCGGAGGCGTCTCCGAGGATGGACGTCACGCGGATCGCCGTTTTGACTGCCCTCACCCTGGCCGAGGAATATCTGGAGATCCAGGAGAGATACGACAGGGTGGTGCAGATGCTGGAAGACGAATACCGTAAGGGAAACCGCGAAAGCCACCCGGTGATACCCATGAAGCGCGATGAACAGGGCGAGGGTCGATGAGGGGTTCCTAGGAGTTTCCGACCCCAAACCCTCTCGCGATGAGTGGGTAACCCCAGTATGAGATCCTAGTCATCCGCCTTCGGGCGGGTATGTCCTCCTCACGCTTTTTGCCCTCGGGATGCAGATATCGTAGGTAGCCGCGGACGCTATCACTATCCCCAGTTTTCATCCATCGCCCGCGGTATCTTCTCCGATCGCGACCAAATCCCATAACCTAGAAAATGGTACGGAATTGCCCGGGAGGCGATGGGATGCCGCGAGTTTAGGGGGGAATTGTGATCGCCAATTGGGGTACTGGAGGTTTCGAGCGGCCGCAGTTTTGGCGAAGTGGACCTGTGCCGGGAGGCGAGGTACTTTCTCCCGAGGGGCGAAAGTGGTTCGAGCGATGGAAGGTCTCGGGTACGCGATGTTTCCGGTTACCTCTTGGACGACGCCGGGAGAACGAGTACCATATTGGAGATGAGGCTTTACCGTCCGGATGCGTTGGAGTGAGCGTAGCTCGGGCGCGATACGATCTTGATTGGATACGTGGCGAGGAACGCTGGCGAGAGGCGGCCTCATCCGGGTCGGCGATCTGAAAAGGACTTCAGTTTTGACAGAAATGATTCGTGATGGAGGTAATCGAGGGAAAGTGGAAGACAAAGGGCAACAACCCCGATCCGTGGACCGATCGCGACGGGAACAGCTCAGGATCACCGCGCGACGCCAGCTGGAGTACGATGCTGTGGTCGACATGGTGGTTCGCTCCGCCAGCAGTTCGCTCGGCGCGTCGCGCGCCTCCGAAATGGGTCCTCTTCTATCGGAAGAAGATATCCGTGAGGCGATCGATGAGACCACGGAGATGCGACATCTCCTCGACGAAGACTCCCCGCCCATGGGCGGCATTTCCGACCTTTCGGCGCAAATCCGTAGGGCAGAACGCGGGGGAGTTCTAGCGCCGGAGGATCTTCTGGCCGTGGCGGATTGTCTCCGTGCCGGACGCCTTCTGAGTCGATATCTCGGTCGTCACGACGAATTGGTCCGACTGGCGGATCTCGCCGAGGCGCTCGATCCAGATCCCTCGCTCGAAAGTGCGATTCGCGAATGCATCACCGAGGAAGCTCAGGTGGCGGACGGAGCTTCGCCGGAGCTTCGACGCATTCGCCGTTCCCTCAGAGACAAATCCGAGGAGTTACGACGGAAACTGGAGGGACTCCTGCGGAGCCCCGAACTAAAGAACCATCTCCAAGAAGATATAGTGACGCAGCGCAACGGCCGATACGTGGTCCCGGTACGCCAGGAATCCCGCGGCAAAGTTCGCGGCATTGTCCACGGTCAATCTTCGAGCGGCGCCACGGTATTCATCGAGCCGCAGATAGTGGTGGA
>JAWODQ010000119.1:0-3165 GCA_046483165.1 Bacillota bacterium
TCCGAAGTGTTTACCGTACCGGAAGTCGCCACCGCGCGGCTCGATCTGCGCCTGCCTCCGGGCCTGACCTGCGAGCATGCGCTCGGTTGCCTGCGCGATCATCTCGAAGCCAATGGCTTCGAAGATGTGGAAATCGACGTCTTGGCCGACCACGACTGGAGTAGGACTTCCGTGGAAAGCGACATCGCCAAGGCAGTGGTGGATTCGTACCGGGCACTGGGACTGGATCCTGCGATTTGGCCCTACAAGGGTGGTGGCGGCCCCTGGTCGCTTTATCGCAGTGAACTCGGGATCCCACTGATGAACGGTGCCGGTCTCGGGGGCGGTGGTTCCCGCGACGCCGGCGACGAATACCTCATCGTCGATGGCACCGACCGGGTTGCCGGATTATTGGAAGCCCAGAAGTCGCACATAGACATCGTAGAGCGTTTCGCCGACATGTAGAAAGCGCCAGGAGGGGCCTCGATATCGAGGCCCCTCAGAGTATTGAAAAGGGTGAGCGATAGTTGGATTTGAACATTCATCGTTACGAGCCCGAGACTTTGCGGGATTTCGGATATCGCCTGATCTTGGCCATGGGGGCCGATGAAGAAGAAGCGGAGATAATTAGCGATGCCCTTTTACACGGTTCCCTGCATGGGCATCCGGGACAGGGCCAGGGATACAACAAATTGCCCCGGATGCTGAAGCGAATACGGGCCGGCGCGATTCATCCCGAAGCTCGGCCAGAAGAAGTCACCGCCGGTCCCGGGTGGGCGTTATGGGATGGCCACAAGGCTTTCGGAATAGTTGCCGCGGCCCGCGCCATGGATCGGGCGGTCGAAATCGCCGCCGAGGGTGGAGTTGGGTCGGTTTTCGTGCGTGGCAGTAATCATCTGAGTGCCTCCGGTTATCACGCCCTGCGGGCGACCCGCCGGGAGATGATCGGGATATGTATGACCAACGCGGGGGCGGAGATGGCTCCCTGGAGCGGCATCACGCCCGTTTTGGGTACCAACCCGTGGGGGATTGCGGTTCCCTCGGACGGGGAGTTTCCCCTCCTTTTGGACATTGCGCTCACCCAATCGGGCAAGGGCATGGTTCGATGGAACCAACGGGCTGGCCTACCGATCCCCACAAATTGGGCCTACGGGCCGGACGGCACGGAGACGGACGATCCGGAATTGGCACTTCAGGGTCCGCTGGTTCCCATGGGCGAACACAAGGGTGTCGGCCTCTCCTTTATGACCGATGTGTTGACCGGCGTTCTCACCGGAGCCGCTTTCGGTAAGTATACCTACGCCGATCCCGAAAACCAAAACGTCGGTCACTTCATGATGGCCATAGACCCGGATCGTTTCCTCGGTCGCGAGGAATTCTACCATCGGCTGGCGGATTTTTGCCGGCAGGTCAAGTCATCGGAGACTCGCGAGGGAGTAGAGGAGGTCTTTTTGCCGGGTGAGATCGATTATCGAAACCGGATGGAGCGCCTCGAAAACGGCATCCCTGTCGATGATGAGACGGTGGGAGCTCTCCGAGATCTGGCAGAGGAACTTGACGTTACCTGTCCACTTTGAAAGATCGACCGCACTCACCCGGGTACTCCCGAAGGAGGCAGATAACCATGTTGCGTGGTATCTTCGCACCGATACCGACGCCGTTTTCGGCAAATGGCGATATCGACTACCAGAGTATGAAGGCGAACCTGGAGAAATGGTCGGAAACGAAGCTCACCGGAGTGGTCGTTCTGGGTTCGAATGGAGAGTTCGTCTATCTGAGTCCGCAGGAGAAAGCCGAGCTCGTACGTTTCGTCAGGGAGAACTTCCCACAGGATCGCCCGGTCATAGCCGGTACGGGCTGTGAGAGTACCCGGGCGACGGTGGATATGACTGCCCGCGCTGCCGAGGCCGGTTGCGATGCGGCACTCGTTCTCACCCCCCACTACTTCAAGGGTTCTATGAATCCCGATGTACTCAAACGCTTCTTCTTCGACGTCGCCGACGAATCGGAAATCCCGGTGATGCTCTACAACATGCCCGGAAACAGTGGCATCAATATGTCTTCATCGCTGGTGGCGGAAATCTCGGAGCATCCCAACGTCGCCGGCATAAAGGATAGCGGAGGCAACATCGTCCAGATTTCCGAGACCATCGCCAAGACGGCAGATGATTTTTCCGTCTTCGCGGGCTCCGGTAGTTTCCTGCTTCCCGCCCTGGTAATGGGAGCCGCGGGCGGCACGTTGGCCGTGGCCAATATTATGGCCGACACCTGCGCCGGCGTGATGGAGGCTTTCAAAGATGGGGATATGGATCGAGCGGTCGATCTGCAGCGTCGTCTACTGGCTCCCAACGCGGCCGTAACCGCCAGATTCGGCATTCCCGGTTTGAAGGCCGCGATGGATATGCTCGGCTATTTCGGAGGTCAGCCGAGACGCCCCATGCTTCCCGTATCCGATGACGTTCGAGCTCAACTTAGGGCCGTTCTCTCGGATGCCGGGCTGGATTTGACATCCTAGACCGTACCATCCTCAGCGGGATGGATGATTGGAGAGATTTTCATGGAAAAACCCTGGACCGATCGTTACGTAGAAGTGGACGGCATTCGCACCCACTACATCGAGGCGGGCAGCGGAGATCCTTTGCTCCTGATTCACGGCGGCGGGGCCGCATCCTGTGGCGAGGTCAACTATGGTGCGGTGATCGAACCCCTGAGTGAGCAGTTCCGCGTGATTGCCGTCGATAATGTCGGTTACGGCCACACCCCGGGACGCGAGCCGGAGCATTTTGCCGCCGAAGCCCAGGGGCAGCATCTGGTCAAGTTCATGGAGGCATTGGACTTGACGGCACACGTTGGTGGAAACTCCCACGGGGGCTGGCTTTGCCAGTACGTAGCCCACGAGGCTCCAGAGCGCGTAAAGAGACTGATCGTAATCAATAGCCTCAACGGAACTCAGCCCATACCGCCCGAACCCGAAGGTCTAAAATACATTTACGGACCCAAGGGGCACAGCCACGATAAGCCGACTCGAGACCAGACTCGAGAGGGATTGAAAAAGTTCTTCGTCGATCAGAGCCTGGTGACGGATGAACGGGTGGAACTTCACTACGAAATTGCCCTGAAGAATCACGATTACGCGCTGAAGAGGGCCAAGGCCCGAAGTGCCAGCATAGATATGCTCAATGAAGA
>JAWODQ010000092.1:0-6385 GCA_046483165.1 Bacillota bacterium
CTGACTGCGCCATAGAGCCAGGGTGTGCAACGTTGTCTCAGCTGGCGCATTGCTCAGTGAGAAGCTCGTGCTGCCGTCTCTCTCTTTGCGCATGAACAGCCACTCCCTTCTGACCTGGCCGCGGTCCGTGATCGTATAGACCCTTCTTGCAGCACAGGCATAGACCAGCCATCCGCGTTCGGTATACCTCACCGTCACGGTTTGAAACACAAAGCTGGGCCTGCATAACCTGCTCCTGGTACACCATGACCCCGTAGGTGTCCTTTAGGATGGGCTCCAAATCGGGGTGCAGATATCGCACGTCCTCGGGGTGGTGTTTGTTGTGCAAAAAGGTGGGGATATTCTCCATCGGTCCGGGCCTAAAGAGGGCCACGGCAGCGATGATATCCTCGAAAGTGGTGGGCACCAATTCGCGAAGCAGATCCCGCATCCCGTCGGATTCTAGCTGGAATACTCCCTCGGTGTCCCCGTGGGCGACCAGTCGGAAGGTTGTGGCATCGTCCATGGGAATATTCTCGATGTCGAAGTCGGGGTCGATCGTCTTCCGGATTATCTTGCTCGTTTCCTCTATGACCGTCAGGGTGCGCAATCCCAAAAAGTCCATCTTCAATAGCCCCAGGTCTTCCAGATCCCCCATGGGGAACTGGGTGACCACCGAACCATCTCCCATGCGCTGCAACGGGACGTATTCCATCAGGGGTTCGTCCGCAATTACCACCCCGGCGGCGTGCACCGAGGCATGCCGCGGCATTCCCTCCAGAAAACGCGCCGTATCTATCATGGCCCTCATGTCGGGATCCTCGGAGTAGGCGCGGCCGAGCTCCGGAGATATCTGCAGTGCCTCATCCAGCGTGATGCCGATCTGCGCCGGCACCATCTTCGCTATGCGGTCAACCTCGTTGAAGGGCATATCCAGGGCGCGTCCCACGTCGCGCAATACCGCCCGGGCCGCCATGGTCCCGAAGGTTATGATCTGCGCCACGCTGTCTTCACCGTACTTTTCCACCACGTACTCGATGACCTCGTCGCGACGTTCGTAGCAGAAGTCGATGTCGATGTCCGGTAGACTGATTCTCTCGGGATTGAGGAAGCGCTCGAAGACCAGGTTGTATTCGATGGGATCGATGTTGGTTATTCCCAACGCGTAAGATACCAGACTGGACGCGGCGGAACCTCGCCCCGGTCCCACCGGGATATCCTGCTCCCGGGCGAAGCGGATGAAGTCCCACACTATGAGGAAATAGCTGGCGTAGCCCATGGAATTGATGGTCTCCAGTTCCCGTCGCAGACGTTCTTCCCGCTCGGGGCCCGGCTCACCGTAACGCCACTTCATGCCCTCCCGGCAAAGGTGGAGCAGGTAATCGCTCTCCCCTTCGAATCCTTCGGGAACCTCGAACACCGGCAGGTGTAATCCGGACAGGTCGAGACTAACGTCGCAGCGGTTCGCTATGGCAGCGGCGTTGTCCACCGCGCCCGGGAATTCGGAGAACAGCTCCCGCATCTCCTCCTCACTTTTGAGATAGAAGGTCTCGCTGGGGAAACGCAGGCGCCTCTCTTCGTTCACCGTCCTCCCGGTCTGGATGCAAAGCAACACATCGTGGGCCCGGGCATCTTCGGCGCCAACATAATGCACGTCGTTGGTCGCCACCAAACCGATGCCCATCTCCTCCGCCATGTCGCGCAAGGCCACGGCCGCGCGGCGCTCATCCTCCATGCCGTGATCCTGGACCTCCAAAAAGAAGTTCTCCGGGCCGAAAACGTCCCGGTACCAGCCGGCTACCTCCCGGGCCTCTTCTTCTTTGCCGGCGAGGATTAGCCGGGGGATTTCTCCGGCGACGCATCCGGAGAGGGCTATAAGTCCCTCGGAATAGCGTTCCAGCAGCTCCCGGTCGCATCTCGGCCGGTAGTAGAGGCCCTCTACGTATGCCAGCGACACCAGCCGCACGAGATTGCGATATCCGGCCTCGTTTTCCGCCAACAGAACGAGGTGATGGGGGCTGTCGTCCACTCCCACCTCTCGGTCGAATCGGGTCCGCGGCGCCACGTATACCTCACAACCCAGGACGGGATGTACCCCCTCCTGTTGGGCGCATCGGTAAAAGTCCAGGACACCGTACATGGTACCGTGATCGGTTATGGCCAAAGAATCCATGCCCAGATCGCGAGCGGAGCGTATCAGATCGGTTATCCGACCCGCCCCGTCGAGCAGGCTGTATTCGGTATGAGTATGCAAATGAGCGAACATGCTCGCGAATCAAGTCCTTCCTCGGATTCATTCCCGACCGAAAGGAGATCCGGAAGGGATGGATGGGGAACGAATCCCGGGAGTTGGTCGCGGTCGATGGGAGGGCCGCCGACCATGGAAGATGTTCTCCGCGGGGATACCTCGATCCTCCAGGTGCTCCCCAAGAATATCATCGGCGAGGTGCCCGGTGAAGGTAATCGAGCACATGGGTCGGAATATCGGCCCAAGGAAAGCGGGGACCCGGACGATCCGGGTCCCCGCAAAAGTCGTAACTGAACATTTTTCCGCAAGACCTCTAGGCGACAACCACCGATCTCATGGATTCAAGGGCTCGCCTCTCGAGCCGGCTTACGTGCATCTGGGAGATCCCCAGCCGTGCTCCGACCTCGCGCTGTGTCAATCCTCCGTAAAACCGCCACTTCACAATCAGTCTCTCCCGCTCCGGTAACGTCTCCAGCGCCCGCCGGATGTCCTCGCGGTCGACCGCATGATCGAAACCGGAATCCTCATCTCCGAGCAAATCGCCCAGGGTGGTGGGGGTACCTCCATCGTCGTTACCTATTCTTTCCTCCAGGGAGTAGGAGTTGTACGCGTGCTGCACCTTCACCGCGTCTTCTACCTGGTCCAGGTCCACCCGCAGGTGCTCCGCGATCTCCGTGGTGGTGGGCGATTCTCCGGCCGTGGCCGTGAGATTCTCCCTCGCGTGCCGCACCTTCAAATGCATCTCCTTGAGACGACGCGGAACCTGAACATCCCAGCCCTTGTCGCGGAAGTAGCGCCTTAGCTCTCCCGTAATCGTCGGCGTGGCGTACGTGGTGAACTTCACGCCCCGGTCGGGATCAAATCTGTCGATGGCCTTTAGAAGACCCACGAAGCCCTGTTGTATCAAATCTTCAAGGGGTTCTCCGCGCTGGGCAAAACCGCGGGCCAAGTATATGACCAGACCCCGGTAGGCGTTGGCAACATAGCGCTTCAATTCCGGATCACGCGTCCGCGCGAACTCCTCTAGCCTACGTGCCACCACCTCTTCGTCCGGGGACCAATTAGATCTCTTTTCCGATCTTTCGGACAGCGGACTCACCTCAATTCCCATCGGCACTGTATTCGTTAATTCTTATCTTATCACACTTCTCCGATAAAACACACCCGGGGCAGTCCGGTTTGCGAGCGTCGCAGGTTTTGCGGCCGTGTTCCAACAGATTCAGATGCAACGCCAGCGCGTGCCCCCGTGGGATCAACGGCTCGAGGTAAGCCTGGATGCGCGCGGGAGCATACTTTTCCGGTACCAATCCCAGCCGTCGCGATATCCTGGCCACGTGGGTATCGACCGGGAAGGCTTCCCGTCGAAGTGAAAAGAGCAAGACGCACGCCGCGGTCTTCGGCCCCACCCCCGGGAGGTCGTTGAGATACTCGTAGACTTCCTCGTCGCTCCATTCTCGCAAGGCCCCCAGGCAGTAGTCCCCGAAATCGCGCCGGATTCGCCGGAGAGTAGCCTGGATGTTCCGCGCCTTTCCCTCGGCCAGCCCGCCGGGTCGCAACACCTCCACCAATTCCCGGTGGGAAGCCGAGGCCACCGAATCCCAGTCGGGAAATCTTTCCCTCATGGCACGATACACTTTCCGGGTGCCCACGTCGTTGCTGGCCTGTGACAACATGGTGACGACGAGGGTACCGAGGGCGGAGTTGGGCTCACCCGAAAGGGGCGGATGGTCGGGATATGCCGACCACCTCCCGTACTCCTCCTCCAGGGTCTCCGAGAGCCAAAGCAGTTCCCCTACGGTGGGTTTCATACCTCATTCGCCCCCTTCATTCTCTCCACCAGGACCCGGAAGTGTTCTCCGCGACGCCGGTAGTTTCCGAAGGAATCGAAGCTGGCGCACCCGGGCGAGAGAAGGACCGTATCTTTGGGTCGCGCTATCCCCGCCGCGGCGGCCACGGCCTCGTCGAAATCCCGCCTCACCAGCAGGGAATCCTCCGAAACGCCCGCCTCTCCCAGGGCGACGGCTATGCGGGAGGCGGAGGCGCCGGTCAAAACGACGCCGCGTATCTCGTCCCGGTCGATCTTCGTCCGCAGACGTCTCGCCAGATCTTCGAAGGATACGCCCTTGTCGTATCCGCCGAGTATCACAACCAGCGGGCCCTCCAGGGCCATCAGGGCGGCCCGTGCCCTACCGGGCGAGGTTGCGATGGAATCGTTGACATACCGCACGCCGCCGACCTCTCCGACGGTCTCCAGGCGATGTGGTGGGGGAACGAAATCGCGCAAAGATCTCCTGATGTGTTCGATGGGTACGCCGAGGCCACGGGCCAGGGCGGCCGCCGCCAGCGCATTGGCGACGTTGTGATCTCCGGCGAGGGGGAGTTCCCCCCGGGTCGCGAATTCTTCTTCATGCTCGCCTTCGCGAAGGACCAGTTCGTCGCCGCGCAGATAGGCCACCGTCGTAGAATCCGCCGTGCCGGGAAGCCGAAGTGAGAAGTAGGATACATCGGCCCGGGATACCTCCGCCAACGCGGCACTCCTGGGGCAGTCGCGGTTTAGCAGCAGGCGATCTCCCCGGCGCTGGTTTTTCACCAGATTGGCCTTGGCTTCGTAGTAGGCCTCCAGGTTCTCGTGCACGTCCAGATGATCGGGGAACATATTCAAAAGTGCCGCCGTTTGCGGCACGGTGTTCGCCAGCTCCAATTGGAACGAGGAAAGTTCCAGGACGACCAGATCATCCCCTTCGATTTCCCCCAGCCGGTCGATCATGGGCCGACCTATGTTGCCTCCGAGCCAGACTCGCCGATTTAGACCACCGAGAAAGTGAGCCAGCATCGAGGCCGTGGTGGTTTTCCCGGCACTCCCCGTTATGCCGACCATACCCGCCGGACAGAGGTCCATAAAGAACCCCATCTCCCCCGCGAGACGCACTCCCTCCCCCGCCATGCTCCTCAGTACCGGGTGGTGTTTCGGCATTCCCGGAGTGACGAACACGAAGCGGTAGGGGTTTCGCCGGTGATCTCGGGCAAGGGCTTGCAGGTAGTCGGCCCCCCCGTACAGGCGATCTCCGGGGTCTTCGGGCAGGGTAGCCAAGTCCAGATCCCGGGGATTCTTGGCATCGTAGTAGTGGGGAGAAATCCCGAGATCCAGGAGGTAGGACGCCACCGCGCGGTTGCTCACGCCGAGACCGACGACGGCCACCCGATCATCAGGATGGGGAACCACGACGGGCAATTGACTCATTTGTTCACCTCATCGGTGGGGTGGCCTCGCCCGAGGCCACCCCGCGTAGATATCTCAACCGGAGAGAAGGTCTTCTAGGCGATTCATTCCCTCCTCGATTCGCTCCATCGAAGTGGAGTAGGAGAACCGGATGTTCTCCGGAGAACCGAAACCGGCCCCGGGGACCAACGCCACGTGAGCCTCTTCTAAGAATATGTCGCAAAGGGCATCGGCATCGGGTACGTCGCGCCCGGCCAGGCTACCTCCGAGGAGATCGGCCACGTTGGGGAAGATGTAGAAAGCTCCTCCGGGCTTGGCGGTCATCACGCCGGGGAGGGCCTGGAGGCGCTCCGTCATGTAATCCCGGCGACGCACGTATTCGCGCACCATGGCGTGAATCGGATCCTTGGGACCCTCGAGGGCCGCCAGAGCTGCCCACTGGGATATGGAAGAGGCGTTACTGGTGGAATGGCTTTGTACGCTACTCATGGCCGAGATGATCTCCCGCGGTCCGGCAGCGTAACCGATCCTCCAACCGGTCATGGCGTAGGCTTTGGAGACGCCATTGACCACTATGCATTGATCCAGGATATCGGGGCAGCAGTTGGCTATGCTGTGGTGCTCGCGACCGTCGTAAATCAGTACCTCGTAAACCTCGTCACTTATGACGTAGATGCCGGATTCGGCGATCACTTCACCCAGCGCCTCGAGCTCCGACTTTTCGTAGACGGCACCGGTCGGGTTACACGGGCTATTTAGGATCATGGCGCGGGTGCGCGGGGAGAGGGCCTCCCGGAGCATATCCGGAGTCATCTTGAAGTCGGTTTCCTCGTCGGTTTGCACCGCGACCGGGGTTGCCCCGGTGAGCTTAACCTGCTGGGGATAGCTCACCCAGTAGGGGGCGACGATGATTACCTCGTCACCCGGATCCACGAGAG
>JAWODQ010000070.1:0-6434 GCA_046483165.1 Bacillota bacterium
GGATGGGAGATGAACTGAGATTCGACCTGCGGGGCTACGAATCTCTATTGCGACTTTTCATGTCCGACTACGTGGACAAAACCGTGAAGGGGGCCTGAAGAGGCCCCCGAAGCAGGAGATTGATCAGTCGGTGCTGCCGCGACGGGCGTAGTATTCCCGTCGCGATTCTCTTTTTGAAGCGGCGGGCGATGCCATCATCGTAACCACCAGGTGACGGAGCCCCAAGAAACCGAGGCACGAGATCGCGGCCATCGTTCCCAACCTGCCCCCGACTCCCGCGTAGACCGAACCAGAAACGGCGAACATAGTCCCGGCCAAAAGGGAGATCAGCGCCATGGGGAGTAACCCTCCGCATTTGTCCCGGGAAATCATCCCGGCGTAGGAACCGGTGGTAGCCGCCAGGGCAAGCTGTAGGCCGATTTCTCCGAAGATCGCCGGGAACACCAGGCCTCCCGAAAGCGCGATAACCGCAGAACCGAGGACTGCACCCCGCTGCAGGTGTACCGATATGAAATGAGCAGTTACTCCCCCGACCACTGCCGCGGCCAGGGTCGCGATGAACTCAACCGTCATCATGGAAATCACATCCCAACCGTAAAGATCAGGGTCGCCGTGAGCAGGACTGCCGCCGCTGCCGTGGTGCCGCCCTTGCCGCCGATTCCGCCGAAGATGGGTACGGTGGCAATGGTTATCAGGCCTGCCAGCGCGCCACCGATGACGGCCATCCCGATCGTGGGCAAAATGGTGCCCGCGGACATGCCCACGAAGGAACCGACGTAAGCGGCGCCGGCCAGGGCCGGCGGCAGGGTTACTCCGGCAATTACTCCTATCAATCCGCTGGCCACCAGGGCGCCGTATCCCAGCTCGTGATTTATCAGCCACGTTATCGCGGCCGCTCCGATGGTGGCAGCCATGGTGACGAAAATACCGTTTTTCGACATAATCACCGCTTCACCGCATTCGGCGACGTGTCTGCTGAGTCCGAAAAAGTACCCCAAGGCTATCAGGGCTATCGGGAGAATCCAAAGCGGATTTGCATCGAGTGCCGTAAACACGATGAATCCCGTCCCGGTGGCGATATATAGCAGCCAGCCTCCCGCTTTTATGATGTCCATGACTCCCTCCATCCCGTGACCGATGTTGCGAATTCATGCCTCATTTACGCCTTGTGAATCTTAGCACAAAGTCTTGCGGCCATCAAGCATATTCGTAAAAAGAATCGGATTTCGGATTAAGGGGTCCTTGGAACTGGTGGGATGCTGCCGGCGAGGCTATCGGGGGTAGGCGGGAGGGGGAGAGACGGCGGCCATCGCCGTACTCTCCCCCGATAAAACGTTAGTTTGCCTTCGTCACGTTGACCGCGCTCACCTTCAGTTCCGGTATCTTGGCGACCGGGTCCAAAGTGGTGCCCGTGAGGCGGTTGGCGGGACTCTCCACGTAGTGGAACGGAACGAATACGTGCCCGGGTGGTAAGGTCTCTCCGACCCGAGCCGGGGCCTCGATGGTTCCGCGGCGCGAGCTTATTCGCACTTCATCGCCTTCGGCGACCCCCAGGCGCCGGGCGTCTTCTTCGTTCACCTCGGCGTATCCGCTCGGCTCTCGCTCGTTGATCGGCGCGGAACGGCGAGTCATCGTCCCGGTGTGATAATGGTAGAGCATTCTTCCGGTCATCATCACGAAGGGATAGTCGTCGTCCGGTCCTTCCGCGGGAGGGATGTGTGCCGTGGGACTGAAATGGCCCAATCCACGGGAGAATTCCCGAGTGTGAAGAATTGGCGTCCCGGGATGATCTTCGCCCGGACACGGCCATTGGAGGCCGAGGTGGAGACGTTCGGCCACTATGCCACCGTAGGACGGAGTCAGGGATGCGACTTCGCGCATCACGTCGGCGAAGTCGGGTGAGCCCAGGTCGTAATCCAATCGCTCGGCCAACTTTACCAGTATGTCGCCGTCGGGTAGCGCTTCGCCCGGCGCGGGTAGCGCTTGGCGCACCCGCTGGACGCGACGTTCGGTGTTGGTGAAAGTACCGTTCTTCTCCGCGAAGCTTGCGGCGGGCAACACGACGTCGGCAAACTCGGCCGTCTCGGTGAGGAATATATCTTGAACTACCAGGAAATCCAGCGAGCGCAGGGCCTCGATAACGTGGTTTTGATCGGGATCGGACAGGAACGGGTTTTCTCCCATGATGTAAAGGGCCCTGATGTCCTCGCCGGCCGCGTTGAGCATTTCCACAACGGTGAGGCCGGGTTCCGGGGGAAGCGTAGCGTTCCACGCCTCGGAGAACTTCGATCGGGCATCGGCGTCGGTGACGCGTTGGTATCCCGGGTAGACGTTGGGGAGGGCGCCCACGTCGCAGGCCCCCTGGACGTTGTTTTGACCCCGGAGCGGATTGACCCCGGTACCCGGTCTACCGACGTTGCCGGTCACCATGGCAAGGTTCGCCAGGGTCAGGACGTTGTCGGTACCCGTATGGTGCTGGGTTATACCCATGGCGAAGTATATGCTGGCAGTATCGGCGCTCCCGTAGATGCGGGCGGCTCGCTCGACATCCCGGGCCGGCACGCCGGTTATCTCCTCTACCTTCTCTGGCGTGTATTCCGCCACCACTTCCCGGACCGCGTCGAGGTTCTCCGTTCTCTCCCGGATGAAGTCCTCGTCCTCGAGTCCGTCCCTCAATATCACGTGCAGGAATCCATTTATCAGCGCCACGTCGGTACCGGGACGCTGCTGGATGGCGACATCTGCCATCTCCGAAAGTTCCAGACGACGGGGATCCGCCACTATCAGTTTGCTGCCCGCCGCCACCGCTCCTTTGATCATGGATCCGATCACCGGATGATTCTCGGTGGGATTGGAGCCTATGACGAAGATCACGTCCGCGGCGGCGAGATCGTCGAGGGAGTTCGTCATGGCGCCCGAACCGAAGGCAGTTCCCAAACCGGCGACGGTGGACGCGTGGCACAGGCGTGCGCAGTGATCAACGTTGTTGGTACCCACGACCGCTCTCATGAATTTTTGCATCAGGTAGTTCTCTTCGTTGGTGCATCGTGCCGAAGAGAGCCCCCCGACGGCGTCCGCACCGTAACGGGAGATTACGTGGCGAAGCCCGTCGGCGACCACCTCGAGGGCTTCGTCCCACCCGGCCTCGCGGAAACCGTCACCCTCGCGAATCAGCGGGGTCGTGAGGCGATCCGGGTGCGAGATGAATTCGTGGGCAAATCTTCCCTTCACGCAGGTTTGTCCCGCCGGATTCGGGCTGTTTTCCTCCCTCGCCCCGGCGACACGTACGACGCGCTGGCCCTCGTCGTCCAGCTTCAGGATGAGGTTGCATCCGACTCCGCAATAGGGGCACACCGTGGTTACGGGGCGAAGCTGGTAATCGCGACCCTGCAGGACGGAAGGCTTGAACGTCAGTGCGGCCGTCGGGCAGGCTTGTACGCATTGCCCGCAAAAGACGCAATCGGAAAACTCGGATCCGAAATCGTCTCCGAAGGGTGCCGCGATGGTTGCCGCGAAGCCTCTCTCGGCAAAATCTATGGCGTGACAGTATTGCAGCTCGTCGGCGACGCGTATGCACTTTCCGCAGAGTATGCATTTGTCACGGTCGTAGCGCAGGAAGGGGTTGGCGTCCAACATTTCGTAGCGGTGCTCTTCGGGCATCCCGTAGCTCGACTCGGATATATCGTACTCGTAGGCGAGATCCTGCAATACGCAATCCCCGTTCGCCTCGCAGGTTATGCAATCCAGGTAATGATCGGACAGGAGGAGATCGAGCATGTCGCGCCGCGCTTCGATCACCTTATCCGAGTCGGTTATCACGCTGAGGCCGTCGCTAGCCTGCAGGGTGCAGGCGGTTATCAGTCTACCGTCCTCTGCCATCTCGACCAGGCACATGCGACAGGCACCGACATCGCTGAGGTGGGGATCGTAACAAAGATGCGGGATGTCGATCCCGTTGGCCAATGCGACCTCGAGTACGGTCTCGTTGCCTTCGACCGGAAACTCTACTCCGTCGATCTTTATGTGCATCATGTCCGCTCCCTCACTCCTATCGGCGATATGGCATCCACCGGGCATACCTCCGCGCAGGCGCCGCACGCCGTGCAGAGGGCGAGATCGATCTCGTGCGGCTCGCGGAACTCGCCGGTGATGGCGTCCACGGGACACACTTCCACGCACTGGGCGCAACCGATACAAGTCTGCGGATCGATGAGGTAACCGTTGACCAGCGCCTTGCATCGTCCCGTGGGGCAAACCTTGTCGTGTATGTGGGCCTCGTATTCGGATCGGAAGAACCGGAGAGTACTTAGTACCGGGTTCGGCGCCGTTTGGCCGAGGCCGCAAAGCGAGGTCGATTTGATCAGTTCCGCCAGCGATTCGAGTTTCGCGATGTCTCCCGGCTCTCCTCCGCCGGCGGTGATGCGCAGCAGTATGTCGAGCATACGTTTCGTACCGATCCGGCACGGCGTGCACTTACCGCAGGATTCGTCCTGGGTGAAATCGAGGAAGAAGCGAGCGACGTCCACCATGCAGTTGTCTTCGTCCATAACCACGAGACCACCGGAACCGACGATGGCGCCGACCGACTTCAGCGATTCGAAGTCGACTTCCATGTCCAGGTGTTGCGCCGGAAGCGTACCCCCGGAGGGTCCCCCGATTTGGACCGCTTTCAATTCCTTGCCGCCCGGTATGCCGCCGGCTATGTCGAAGATGATTTCTCTCAAGGTCGTACCCATGGGGACTTCTACCAGGCCGGTGTGTTTTACGTCTCCCGCCACGGCGAAGACCTTGGTTCCGGGGCTGGATTCCGTCCCGATCCCGGAGAACCATTCTCCACCGCGGGATATGATCGGGGCTATGTTCGCCAGGGTTTCCACGTTGTTGATGACCGTGGGGTATCCCCAGAGACCATGGGTGGCGGGGAAGGGCGGCTTGCTTCGCGGATATCCCCGCTTACCCTCGATCGAGGCGATCAGGGCCGTCTCCTCACCGCAGACGAAAGCGCCCGCGCCTACGCGTATGGATACCTCGAAATCGAACTCGGAGTCGAGGATATTCTCCCCGAGGAAGCCGCGCTCGCGAGCGTCCGCGAGGGCGTGTTTCAGATTGGCTATCGCCAGAGGGTATTCCGCCCGTACGTATACGTAACCGGTGTCGGCACCGATGGCATAACCGGCGATCGTCATGGCCTCGATTATGCTGTGGGGATCGCCCTCGAGAATGCTGCGATCCATGAATGCCCCGGGGTCGCCCTCGTCGGCGTTACAGACGACGAACTTGCGTTCGCCCTCTGCCTCCCGGGTCAGATGCCATTTCAGGCCCGTGGGGAATCCCGCCCCGCCGCGGCCGCGCAGTCCCGCAGTTTTCACTTCTTCGATGACAGCTTCGGGCGTCATCTCCCGCAATGCCTTCTTGAGAGACTCGTAACCTTCCCGGGCGAGATAATCGTCTAAGTTCAATGGATCTATAAGACCGTTGTTGCGCAGGGCGATGCGGGTTTGACGGCGGAAGAAACTCTGATCGGAGAATTTCTCCACCGGCGTTCGGTCGTCGGATATCATCAAATCCCGTACCGGCTCTCCTTCGAGGAGGTGTTCTTCGACAATCCTTTTGACATCATCGACGCCTACACCCACGTACAAAACCTCGTCGGGCATTATCAACACAGTCGGTCCCATACTGCAGGGGCCTATGCAACCTGTCTTTTTCACAGAACGTTCCAGCGGAAACTCCGAGCGGATGTCCCGCTCTTCGAATAGCCGGAGGAATTCGTCTTCGACGTCCTCGGCTCCCGCAGAGAGGCACCCGGTACCACCGCAGATCAGGACTTCTTTGGAAACCATGCCTGTCTCCCTCCACCTCGGATAATCATGTCAGTAATTGGCGAGAACGCGTGACAATTCCCCGGGGCTCAGCTTTCCGTATACCCGGTCGTCCACCATGACTACCGGGGCGAGACTGCAGGTGCCGAGACAGCGCGTGATGGTCAGGGTGAACTTACCGTCGGCGCTGGTTTCTCCCAGGTCGACCTCGAGGTCTTCTTTGAGTTCCTCGAGGATTTCTTCCGCCCCGCGCACGTAGCAGGCGGTTCCCATACATACCCCGATGGTATGTTCTCCCCTGGGGGCCGGAGAGAAGAAGGAGTAGAAGGTGACCACACCGTGAACGGTGCTGAGGGGCACCTTCAATTGCCGGGATACGTAGGATTGGACATCCGGGGGCAAATAGCCCACGGCGTTTTGAATCTCGTGTAAGACCGGAATGAGGTTACCGGGAACATCCTGGTACTTCTCGATTATCGGATCCAGTGTGGACGAGAAAAATTGTTTGATTGTTAGCTATAATGTTGTAAAAATGTGACTAGAAGATGATTGAACAACATGGCCAATATGTTAATTGATTGAAAATGTTGCTGTAGACAAGTTATTAGTTTT
>JAWODQ010000107.1:0-6688 GCA_046483165.1 Bacillota bacterium
GGCGGCCAACGAAACGGTCGATCTCCGCCTGCCGGACCTGCATACCGGGGTCTATGACGCGCTGCGAGCCTGGCACGCCGGCAGCGGCGGCCAACAGCATGACCTCGGCCCTGTCCAATGCCCGTTCCGGGCAGCGAGTCGGTATCGCGTTGATACTTTCGTCAACCTCATCCATGCGCGCGTAAACGGCCTCTACCATTTCCGATGGCGATACTTCCCTGGAGCGCAATTTGGCGACGGCCTCCGCGGCCGAAAGATCGGTCAGCTCGGACATTTTGCACACCGCTCCTCTCCAAAAACGTCCTTGGTCCGGCTTTCGCTATTGACCGGCGACTCGTCCATTCCCCGGCATTTTGAGATCGAGATATCATCGCGTTTAGGAATGGGGATCACCGAGGAGAAGGGATCTTTGCCCACGTCGGAGCTGCCCGGATGGTACGCCGGCCCCTTCTCGCCGCGAACCCAGACCTACCCGTGTCTTCTCCCACGAGACGGCCAATCCCTGCGAATGGAGGGATCCGAAGGGGTCACGAGTTCAGCCGGGAGCGCCAAAACGCCTATTCGGCCGCGTCGTTCGAAGTGAGGGGTCGCCTGAGGATCAGGAGGACGGCTACTACTGCGAAGAAAGCACCCGCAACCAAAACGGATGCTGCCGTATTCCAATAGCCGCTTATGGCTCCGAAAAGCAGTGGTCCGGTTATCAATCCCAGGGGATTCCCGGTCTGGCGTAAACCCATGACCATACCCTGGGAACCTTCGGGAGCATTTCGGGACATCAGACTCATGCTCACGGGCATCACGAAAGCCGGCGTCACGCCGAAGAGCGCCGCCGCAAGTATGGAGATCCAAAAGCCTTCCACCGAGGACATGAGGACGAGACCGACGGCACCCACCAGGAAGGCAGTGGACAAAAGGAGCTTCTCCCCAACCTTCGCCAGGATGGTGCCCATAAACGGCCGCAACACCAAAGAGACGGCGGATATGGTCGCGATGATTATCCCCGCTTCGAAGGCCGAATGCCCCAATCCCTCCAGGTGAATGGGGAGGAAGCTGGTCCTGAGGGTGAGTACCAGCAAGACCGACATGCTGACCAGTATCGAGACCTGGAAGATGGGATTTCGCAGGAGGCGGACGCTCTGGCGAAGTGTGCCCGGAAGGCGGTTTTTGAGTATGCCCGCGAGACCCCTCAAACCGGATTCGGGCTTTTTCAGCTCCCGTACGCCGATGGAAGAAACGCTCACGACGCCGGCGAGCACGGCACCCACGGCGAAGGCCATCGGGAAACCCCAGATGTCTTTCAGCATTCCCCCTAGGGGCGGCCCGAGGAGGAAACCGACGGGAGGACCGGTGAAGAATATGGCCAGGTTCCGAGCCCTGTCCTCGTCAGTGCTCATACTCGCCACGTATGCCTGGCACGATACGAGAACGAGTATGTGGCCAAAACCCGCGAGGAGCTGGGTTGCGGTCGTCAGGACGAGTCCCGGACTCGTCGCCAAGACGAGGTTGGCAATCCCGAGACAGACGCCTCCCACGACCATTATTAACCGATAACCCAGGCTGTCGGTCGCCATACCTCCGGGCAACGCCAAGAGTAGAGGGAGGAAAGAAAACAGGGCGGTGACGATACCCACCGTACCGGATGAGGCTCCCAAACTCTCCAGATAGAGGGGAACCAGCTGGCGCATCAGCATCATCGCGGTGACGTGGATCGATATTATCGCCGTGATACCCAGAAGACGGCGGTGGCTGTCGAAAAATTCTCGAAGTCTCAGCATACGTATAGAGCTATCACAAAAGTGCGTCGTCCGCGAACACGTCCGGACCTAACGGCGGCTCGAGGCAACGATGTGGCATTACGATCTCCGGCATCCCGATTCCCGGGAAGTTGCGGTGAGGATGTGAAGGCCCACGAAAAAGCGGTGGTACTCTAATGGCGCCGTCGGTAACGAGTCAGGAGGATGCCCTCCGGGGAAGGGGCGATCGCCACCTTCGAAACACTTTCGCCGGTGCGATGGCATCCACCGGGCGAAATCCCGGACATCTAAGTCCTCCGCAGGTGATTCCACCCACCCGGACGAAGTGTCGTCCACTCACCGGCAACCTGCCCTACCCAGTGGCGATCGGCGGGCTCCGCCGAAGGATTAACTCGAAGTTTCCCCGTGACCTCTAGGTAGGCGGACGCTTCCTCCCCGGAGAAAACCCGCCCGACGGGGGATATGGTGATCCCGATTCGTTCCGCATTCTTCGCAATCTCCGGCCACAGTTTCGAGGGAATGGTGAATAGCAGCTCGTAGTCTTCCCCGCCGAATAGGGCGAAATCGAGAGGATCTACATCCATCTCTCCCGCCAGGACACGGGCGCTCTCATCGACCGGGATCGCACCCCCGAATATGGCCATCGTCGCGATACTTTTCTCAGCCAAATGGTTCACCTCGCTGGAGAGTCCGTCGCTTATGTCGATCATCGAAGTGGCTCCCAGCTCTCCGAGCAGGGCACCGAGTTCGAGGCGCGGTACGGGTCTTGTGTGGGCTCGAACGCAGCGGCAGACGTGTTCTTCGATATCGCTCGGGCCACGGGCTCCCTCCCCTCTCGAAAGCCATCGGAGCCCGGCGGCCGATGCTCCGAGGGTCCCGGAGACCGCTATAACTTCTCCCGGTCGAGCCCCGCTTCTGTAAACCGGACGGGCCACCTCTCCCATCACGGTGACATCCACGATCAATCCCCGCTTCGAAGACGAAACGTTGCCCCCCACCACCGCCGTGCGGTAGCGACTCCCGGCGTCGGCCAATCCAGTATAGATTTCCTCGAGATACCCGCGGGGAAACTCCCGCGGGATGGCCAAAGAAACCAGGGCGTAACGCGGGATACCGCCCATGGCGGCTATGTCACTCAGGTTGACCACCAGCGCCCTCTCCCCCAGACTTCGGCCATCGATGTGCCGGCGATCAAAGTGAATTCCCTCGGCCAGAAGATCTACGGTCGCCAGGAGTCGGGGGGTGTCCACGGCGTCGAAGCCCAACACCGCGGTATCATCTCCGATCCCACAAACGACTCCGTCGAAATCCCGGTGTCCTTCAATCCTTTTGGCCAGCGCCGCTATGAGTTCGAATTCACCCTCCACTTCGCTCCCCCTTCGGATCATCTCTCGAGTTCTCGACGGCTTTCCCCCGCGTCCACTGCCTGGCGGATCCTCCGCGCAGCAGTGCTCGGATCGTCCGCCGCCACGATCGCCGATACTACGGCCACCCCGTCGGCACCGTATCTGATCACTTCTTCGGCATTTTCCGCCTTCATGCCCCCGATGGCGATGACGGGCGAGGATACGGCACGACATATGGCCCGCATTCCCCCCAGCCCGAGGGGATTTGGCGCATCGGGCTTCGTGGGGGTTGCCCACACGGGACTGGCGGCGATGTAATTCGCTCCCGCCGACAACGCATCCCGTGCTTCGGTGACATTTTGGGCCGACGCGCCGATCACGGCGGCACTTCCCATGAGGCGGCGAGCCACTACTACCGGCAGGTCGCATTTTCCCAGGTGGACTCCGTCGGCACCGCACGCCATGGCGATGTCCACCCTATCGTTGACCAAAAACAAAACATCCAATTCTCGGCAAAGGGAGGCCAACCTTTTCCCCACCGAAAAAAGTTCCCTGTCACTCCACTCCTTGCCCCGAAGCTGAAAGGCCGTCGCACCTCCGGCGGTCGCGGCCCGGAGCATATCTTCCTCCGATCGCCCCCGCGCGAGGGCGCGATCGGAAACCACGTACAGTTTTAGCTGGCGGCGCAAATCTCGAGCGCCGCCTTGCGTCCCGTCGCAGCCGACCACGCGAAATCATCCTCCCTCAGGATTCGCCGTCCGGAAACACCCCGGCGGCGGCACGGTAGCCTTCAGACGTTAGTCCGTACAACTCATCCATTAGGGCTACTTGGAAGGAACCGGGTCCCCCCGCCGAGCGGGCCGCCCTTTCGGCGGCACATCCCAGGTACGAAAGACCCGCCACGGCGCCGTGGAGCAGATCGTCCGTCACCGCGGCGCCGGCCGCGACTATCGACGTGGCGACGCAACCCGTCCCCGTAACGCTACTCATGAGCGGGTGACCATTCTCTATCCGATATGTCCTTTGACCATCACTTACCGCATCTTCGGGACCGGTTACCGCGACCACACATCCGGTGTCTTTGGCCACCTCCCGCGCCAACTCGTCGATGTTATCGGATCCCCCGACCGCATCGACCCCACGGATGGAAGAACCCACACCTCCGAGGATGGCAATTTCTGAAGTATTCCCCCTCAGGATGTCCACTTTCACCTCGGACATTATCCTCCGGACGCTCCTGGTCCTAAGTTGCGTCGCTCCCATCCCGACGGGATCCAGTATCACCGGCACATCCAATCCGTTGGCTGCCCGGCCCGCCACGATCATTGAATCGACCTGCTCTACATCGAGGGTGCCGATGTTGAGTACGAGGGCTTTGGCCGCCGCAACCATCTCCTCGACCTCGTCGATCGAATGAGACATAACCGGCGATGCTCCCACGGCCAGGGTTGCGTTGGCCGTCACATTTGTCACGACCAGGTTGGTGATGTGGTGAATGAGCGGGGTTTCACGGCGTACTCTTTCCATAATATCCGAAATCTCGTGCGGTTCGATCATGTGTGCTCTCCCTCCCCGGAGTTATCGATATGGTTCGACATCGCATCGCAGAAGTGATTCGTCGGTCCGTGCCCCGCACCCAGGGGCAGGGCATTCCTTATTGCCCGGCTGATGAAATCCTTCGCGTTCTTCAGCGCCCGCGGAATTCTCCATCCTCGGGCGAGACCGGACGCGATGGCGGCCGAGTACGTGCAACCGGTGCCGTGAGTGTTGCGGGTGTCCACACGCGACGCCCTCAGAAAGAGGAAATCACTACCGTCGTAGGCCACGTCGATCGCATCGCCCGCCAGGTGGCCTCCCTTCACTACCACCCATTCGGAACCCAGACGATGCAGCGAACGGGCCGCTCGTTTCATCTCCTCCAAGGTATCTATACTCCCGGGAGCGTCTCCCAAAAGGACAGCGGCCTCAGATAGGTTGGGGGTGATTATTCGCGCCCTGGGAATGAGATAATCTCTCAGGGTGGCGATGGCAGATGCATCCAGCAGGGTATCCCCGCTTTTGGCCACCATTACGGGATCTACAACCAGGTTGCCCAGACGGAAATCCTCCACCGCATCCGCCACCGAACGAACTATGGTGGCGTCGGACAGCATGCCGCATTTTGCGGCGTCCACGCCGATGTCACTGACGACGGAACGAATTTGTTCCACCACGAAGTCGGCATCCAGCACTCTGACTCCCTGCACTCCCAGGGTGTTTTGCGCCGTTATGGCCGTTATCGCCGTCATACCGTAGACACCAAACGCCGTCATGGTTTTCAGGTCCGCCTGGATACCGGCACCACCCCCACTGTCAGAACCGGCGATGGTAAGGGCCCTCGGCACATCGCAACCCGCTCTCTTCCCCGAATCCTCTCTCATGGAAATCACCTTCCATCTGGTACAAACCCAAAGCGGTGGATCATTTTCCATCGTGTCGATTCCTTCTTAATCGGTCGAGGAACAAGTGACGCCCGTGCCGGAAAAAATGAGGTCGCCCCCGCGCCGGGAGGCGACCGTCAACGATCGATTGACCGGAGGCCGCTTCCCTGCGCTGGCATTATCCAGATCAGGTTCCGAGGGTCGGTGCATTTCTTCCGTTCTCAGCCCACCGATGTGGGCACCCCTAGCGGTCTACTCGAATATTGCATCTTATACAGTTATTTCGGTACACGGTTAATACTTTCCTCGGATCGAGGGAAACCAAACCGCCATTCGCATCCATCCGGCCCCGAACACTCGTCTCCATAGATCTCCCGCGACGGTAACTGTGCAGGAGTAGTGTCTACCGACAAGAATCCCGACGGCAAGGACGCGATTGACCCCGCGGGGACCTCCCCGGATTTCGCGAAGAAAGCATACCCCGGGTGTGAAGGCCTCGGCGTCCGGGAATGCAATGGTTAGGTATCGTTTTGAAGGGGAGGTATAGACCATTGACCAGGTATTCACCAGTTCTCAGTATCGCGATATCGGTACTGCTAATCGCAAGTGTTGGTTTGGCCTCCGCCCAGACGCAGGAGGACACGCCCACAGTCTCGGATTTCCTCCCATCCTTCGAGGGCTTCCGCTGGCGAGTGACCGGATTCGCCGACTACGGCCATGAGATGGAGATCGCCGCCATATCGGTTAACCAGGACGAGATGATCTATGAGATCCAGGGAGAGGTGGACGATCTCTCCGGAGGGGAATCCGGGCGAGACTATTCGTTTTCCGTCTCGTACATTGTAGGGAGCGATAAGATTACCCAGGTGACTGACGGAGAGACTCTCCTGGATTCCCGATGGGACACACTCGAGCTCCTGCGCGCCCCGATAGAGGAAGGCGCGAGCTGGCAGCAGGACGTGGGGCAAGGTGGCGGCGCGACCACACTGCGTTGTACCATCGAAGCAATCGAGGGTGAACGCGGCGAACGCACCCTGACGATACTTTATCGAGACGTAGAGGGTTCCTACTACGAACGTCGGGAAATCCGGGAGCACATCGGAGTAGTAGGCTTCGAGAGGCTGATGCCCGATGAAGAAGAACCGTACGAGGTCAGCTACACCGTTTT
>JAWODQ010000129.1:0-28656 GCA_046483165.1 Bacillota bacterium
AGACCTCTTCGAAGAGATGAATTCCTCCGAAGCGAGTGTTCTGGTGCTTCCTCCCGTATAGGTGTAGTTGAGGTGTGGAAATGCTGGCACGAATCTAACTTAACATAATATCCATTATCGGAAGTTGCCTAGAACGAGGATCGCTACGAGCACCGCCAGTACCTCATCACGAGTATCTCTTGCACGCTTCTCTTCGCATCCTTCTGTCTCTTGCCGCCTGGGCTTCGTGGTTTCCACCATGCGGCCGCCTCGTTTGGAAAATCAAAATCCGAGACTGCGGAGACGGAAAAACCGTAGTTGGACGCCCGGCGGTTTCGGGTAGCGGATAATCGGCTTGGCTCGCCCGGGCAGTAGTTCGCCGGCCTTCTTGGTCGTGGTTACCTGCTGGTCATGTTTAGATGTGTCTCCACGGTGCGATGCGCCGAGCTCGCCGATTTATCCTCACACCGGGAGAATTCGTTCTTTGCGGGAGTAGGCACGAGAGAAGATTCAATGTATCTCCGTATCTCCCCGCCATAATAGTTCGGGTGACGAAACATCGCGAACGTTGCGCACTGATGTTATCGACCTTACGGGGTATTATTCGCACGTAGTTTTGGGCGGATATGGAGAGTATCCGCACCAGGAGTAGACGTGGACTGCTGGCCCATCGATGTGCGATCTTCAAAATGAAGTTTAGACACTCCCGATATCCGCCTCTGTCTTCAGGTTCCGCTTTGATGTGTTGGATTCTCCTCTACTCAATTACTCGGCTGCGTGTGTCTCCTCATTTACTGCTCGCTCATAGTACCAGTATGCATCGATCGACTGGGTTTCGCGTAACTCGCTGCCGTCTAGAGTACGTCCGTCGGCTGAATCGAGGATTATGTCCGGCAGATGTATAGGATCTAAGGGATCTCGAGCGTGAGCCAAGTCCAAAAATAGGTCTCTTATTCTCTCCTCCACCCCATATATACCTTCGGCCACCATTACTTCCACCTTCCTGTCGTCCCGGTCCTCGCGTGGAGTCTTGTGTGGTGCTCTAGAGTTATGCACTCTCTCATCACAGGGTCCTTTATAGGCGCGGATTATGTAATAGCGTTCCTCGGCGGGACAGTGAGCCAGCAGGTCATATCTGTAGAATCGTCTTGCGAATCCGTTGGCAGAAGTTTCCTCTTCCCTCATCACCGTCTGCAGGAATCGATACCTGGGTTGCACGAGATATTACCTCCAATGAAGACAAGAACATCCGATAGCCCCGATCCAGACAACAATTGCGTCTCCATTGCCTATCGCCGTCGAGTTCACGTCGTTCCCCGACCGTAGGGAGTCTCGAGCCTCCCGACTAATAGCCTATCAAAATCCCCTCGCGAAAGGTGTCGAGAGTTGACGAGTCGATTTCGCGAATTTTCGCGTATCCTCGCGCTCTCCCGAAGGTTTTTGGTTGGCACAGAGCGAAGGAAACTGCAGTGAGATTGGGAGGAGCGTGGTGGTTTTGGGATCCAAGAACCAACTTACTTTGGAAGATGTGCTCGATCTCCAGTACATATCCCAATGGAAATGGTCGCCTTCGGGTAAAGAGATCGGCTGCATCATGGACGATGGAGGTTTCGGCCGACTGTGGGTCTACGAGCGCACGGGCGAGGATCGCAAGTGCGTCGCCCGGGAGATTGACGTTTCGTCGTTCGACTGGCATCCGGACGGCGGGCGCATGGTATTTGTGGGAGATGAATCCCTATACCTGGCGGAATGTACGGCAGATGAGTGGAAAATCCAACGACTTACGCAAACGCGGGGTAAAGAACAGGTTCCTCGGTATTCCCCTGACGGTTCCCGGGTGGCTTTCGTACGAGATGAAGAACTGTGGATATGGAATCTCTCCGATGGTCAGCAATCTTCGGTGGCGCCCAGGAAAGGCACCGTCGTTTCGAGCTCAATGGGAGGCTCCGAATCGATTATTTGGTCCCCCTGCGGCGAACGACTTGCCTTCCACTTCTCTGACCCCACTATGGCGCAGTTTGTGGGGGTGTGTGACGCGGAGGGAGGCCTCATCTGGCAATCGCATGATCGCTGTGCGGCGACGGACGCCCTCGCCTGGTTGGATAAAGATAAGCTCCTGATCATGACGAATCTCGATAGAAGCACCGTGGCGGAGTTTCGTCTGGTGGATTTTGGCAAGATGGGCGGTGAAGTCCCCCGCCCTCCGGATGTTCGATTGATCCACGTCGACCGCGCGCTGGGGACGCCCGGCAGCCTAAGGGCAACCGGAGCGTGGCCGGAACCCGGTGGTGAGAGAGTTCTATTCCGAAGCGAAGAGGATGGCTGGGCTCATCTTTACCTGATGGATTTGGTGGATGGCGAATTCCGACAGGTCACCTGCGGCGAGGGCGAAGACCTCGGATATGTAGGCGACGAGCCCCGATGGGCTCCTCGGGGTAGATATGTATGCTATTCCTCCAATCTGGGTAATCCGGGCGAGAGACAATTGTGGTTATTGGATGCGAATACTGAGGAATTTCGCGCTCTGACGGACATTCCCGGAACCAACGTTTCCCCGAGTTGGTGTCCCGATGGCTCCCCCACTCTCGCCTTCGTTCATTGCGACGCCAAGAGGAGTGCCGATATATGGGTCGCCGACTTACCACAACACGTCATGGAAGGCCGTGGGACCCTGACCGAGGGTAATCAGACTTCACGGGTGACCCGGACCATGCCCGATATCTGGTCCGAAGACTTATCCATCGTACCCCGGGAGATTACCTACGAGAGTGCCGGGGGCCTGCCAATAACTGGTTATCTCCTGTGTCCGCCGGATTTCGATGATACGGCCGAGAATGGGTATCCGGCCTTGGTTTGGGTCCACGGTGGTCCCGTTCGTCAAATGCGCCCCGGGTTCCACCCGAGTAGACCCTACGCTCTATTCCACGCGTTTTCCCAGTATCTCGCCCACAAGGGTTACGTAACCCTCGAAATCAACTTCCGAGGCGGCATAGGGTATGGCCGGGAGTTTCGCAACGCTCTCTTTAGGAAGATGGGTGTCGACGACGTTAAGGACGTCGTGGAAGGTGGTCGCTATCTGAAGGATCTGCCTTATGTTGATCCGAAGAGGGTCGCCGTCTGGGGTCTGAGCTACGGGGGGTATATGACCCTGACGGCCCTTACCAAGTATCCCGACGAGTTTGCCATGGGAGTTAACGTCGCCGGGGTCTACGATTTCGTGCAGTGGACCCACTGGATCCAGGATCTCAAAGGGCCGTGGAGTGGAAACTTCAGCGTCTTCTTCGACGGAGATCCCGAGGAGAGTCCCGATACGTATTATCACGGCTCCCCGTGCAACTTCATAGAGAACATGAATAGGCCCCTGGTAAGTCTACAGGGAACCGCCGACATGAATGTGGATTTTGCCCAGCTGGATAGGATCGTCAAGGACTGTCTCAGTCTCGAAAAAGACCACGATGCTCATTACTATCCCGATGAAGTGCATTCCTTTGAACGTCGCGAAAGCTGGGCCGATGCTTTCGTACGGATAGAGGATGCATTCGATCGCCATCTCAAGGAATAAAACTCGAGGCAGTCTCGGGGCAAGCACAAGTCCTCGAGACTGCCCTCACACCCTCAATCGGTCACCCGGGCAAGCATCGACGCCGCGTTCGGCAGGACATATATCTGCGAGTCGTTTTGCCATCCATCCTGTATGTGATTGATGAGTTCCGCGGGTAATCTAATGGGTTGGCCCGCATCGTGCGTAACGTATCGAAGGAATGCATCGCTCACGGCTCTCTTCGACATATCTGATACGATCCATACGGGATTTCGGACTACGGCTCGCGCTATCATGGCGGCCTTGTGTCCTCCGAGTTCAAATTCCTCGCGCAGACGAGTGAGTAGGCTCTTGGGCCCCTCACCTTCCCGGAACCACTTCGCCATCACCTCATTACCGTAGCCTTCGGAACAGGCAGCCACGAGAAGTATAGGAGCACCCTCCCGGGCAAAATGAGTGGCGAATTCGAGAGCCTTTTGTGCCTGATACAGGTTCATATCTTTGGGATGGCCCCCGGCCCCGGCGACGACGAAATCGGCCCGAGTCGGAATTTCTATTTGATTCATCTCGTCCAAATCTCTGCTCGCTCGCCGATGTGCCTCGATCGGGTGGCCCGACACGCAAGATGCAATTTGCCTTCGATGGTCCAAGACCACGTTGACGATGAAGTCAACCGAAAGAAGATCGGCGACGGAGTCGATGTCTTCTCTGACCGGATTGCCTTCCATGATTCCCGCCTTCGAGCAGGGATCCGATAACATTTTGTGGTTGTGGGATACGGTTCGCGAGGTGCATATTCCCGGAAGTATCGCCTTATATCCTCCCGAATACCCGGCGAAGTAGTGGTACTCCACATTGCCGAGGCACACCACGTGATCCGCATCCAACACCGGTCGGAATACTTCGACGGGCGTCCCGCGGGGGGTAAATCCGAGATGAACCACATCTTCTTGGTTGCTGTCCACGGCGCGTATTCCCAATTGTGAAGTGGATCCAAGGAGGGTCTCTCGCTCGGCATCAGTGTGAGGTCGATGCACGCCCAGGGCGAACACTACGGTGATGTCTTCGGGTGCCACGTTTGCGGCCAGAAGTCTCTCTATGACCGGCGGTAGCACCTTATCGGTCGGCATGGGACGGCTAATATCGCTCGTTACTATGACGACGTTATCGCCCGGAGATACCAGGGACTCCAAAGGCGGCGACCCATGGGGATGATCCAAAGCGTCCAGGATCATAGCTCTGTCATCTTCCGCACGGAACACGTGGTTTTCGGGAGGTGCGCCGATGATTTCGATTTGCTCCTCCCAGGCCTTTGGTAATTCTATTGCAATCTCGTCTTTTCCGTATTTCATGTCTATTCGTCTCAAGTCCATCACTCCGTCTCGCAACCCCGATATGTCAATTGTATACCCAGCGCATTTAGGAGAATATGCCCGAACGTTGCGACCTTCCCGGCCAGAGGTAGGCGCACCATCGCTCGAGAAGAGTTAGTTTCGGTAAACCTCGACAGACTGGATGACTCGAAAGGACGCTACCAGCGGTTGTCTCCATGAACTCTCAGGTGCTCTCTGAGGGGGTTCCGAGATTAGAATATCCCAGATTAATAATGAGCATCTCTCCCCCGGCATCCTCGTCGCAGTCGCAATTGCGGCGGCAGCCATGCCGAAGGGTCGCTAGAAGAGTTGTAAATAGTTTCCTTGAATCAGCTAGGTTTCGTGGATCGGTGTCGAAGTATAGGTCATAACCCCCTCGTGAGGAGATGATGCTCTTGGGGTTTCTGTTTGATCTATCCGAGAATCGTTTGGAGCAGGAGGTCCGTATGCACGCGGGGTATCGCTGGTTTCTGGGTCTGGATTTCGACGATCCCATTTCCGACCGGACCACCCTGATCAAAGCACGTCAGAGCTGGGGCATGGATACCTTCCAGGAGATCTTCGGTGGAGAGTCCGTTCCTGTTGAGACATTCTCATCCTTACCTGGACCGGGGTTATCGTGAAGGAACGTTTCTGGCGGACTTATTGGATAGTGGTTACTTGCCCACGTACGCTTACCGGGTACCGATTCGGAACCCATTCCCAGGTGGGAGCGACCGACGGATCGTCTCGATTGGATTCGCAACCGAGGCCAGAAGGTTCGGGTGGCCAGGGCTCGCAACGTCGTACGTGGTCTCACCCGCTTAAGCGGGATCTCGTTGGAACGGGTCAGGGTTCGTGTCGAACATACCTTTGCCGAAGCCAAGGAGTGGCATGGGCTGAGGCGAGCCCATGGGTACGGACTCGAACGATGTCACTGGCAGGTGCTAATGATTGCTACCGTCCAGAACCTCAAGAGACTGGCTCGAGGTGTGGGCCGAAGGGGCAAGGCGGGGGCGGTGGTTCATGCCATCAACGGTGTTCTCAGAACTGCCTGCTCAGTATCCATGGCCATGTTTCGGTCACTTCATCATATCCTTGCCAAAGATCGGCTGACGCGTAACCAAACTGCCAAACAACTCGTGGCGGCAACGATCTAGTTCACAGCACTTCTAGGTGCTAGAGTAAAGGGGTCGCAAGGTGAAGGAACGACAAGCTGTGCGGATGAGGCTTCCGGACCCGAACATATCATGCGTAAGGAAAGAGAGAGGCGAAACCCATGGATCAATCCTGGACACATCAATATATTGACGTCGACGGCATCAACACTCACTACATAGAAGCGGGAAACCCCGACCACGAAACGCTCTTGTTGATTCACGGCGGAGGGACGAGTTCGTGTGCAGAGCTCAACTACGGTGACGTGGTCGGGGTGTTGGCTGAGGACCTACACGTGATTGCCGTCGACGTTGCCGGATTCGGCCGTACCACCGGAGCCGGACCGGAACAGTACTCGTACGCAGGCCAGGGAGACTTCCTCATTCGTTTCATGGAAGAACTTGACCTGACCCCCCATGTCGGCGGGAATTCGCTGGGTGGATGGCTGACGATGTATCTGGCTCTCGAAGCCCCGCATCGGGTGAAGAGCCTCCTTCTGATCAACAGTCGCGGCGCCACGCTCACACCAGATGATCGCTACGTCGTGTGGGATAAAGACCAACGGTATCACCGCCCTCCGCGCCGCCCTTTCGGCATCAAAAAATTCACCTCGGGTCCGCCCACGCGCGAGTCTGTCGCGCAGAAGTTGGCGAAGGGCTTCGAGAACAAGGCCCTGGTTACGGATGAACGGGTGGACCTGGCCATCGAAATGACGAAAGACAATGGAGAGTACTCCCGGGCAAGGACAGAAGCCACTTCTTCCACGGATGACCTCTCCAGGAACAACTATCTCCACAGGGGCAAATATATGCCGGAATACGCCCAAAGCCTTACCCAACCCGTGCTGTTGACCTGGAGCCGAGAGAATCCGGGCTCTTCACCGGAGGATGCCTTGGGTTTCTTTAATCAATTGGATAATGGGCAAATGCACGTGTTTTCCAATGCGCGTCATCACTTGATGCTGGAGCATCCCGAGAAGTGGTCGGCCGTTGTGCGGGACTTCATCCTGACGCAGAACTCGTGAGCAAAATTCCAGAGGGCAGGGTCGCAATCCTCGATCCTGTCCCTGCAGACCTTCGCAGGCTATAATCGCGGGATAAATAGCAGTCCGTGCGCCACCAGGGTGGGCACTACGAAATTCCAGGGCATGCCGCTCATCATTCGAATCGTTTTCGCCCCTTGACCCCAACATTTCTTCAACCCGCCCAGGGGCACCTCAACGGCAACCCCGTCCTCATCGTGGAGCTGAGTCGTCTGTGACTTCGCGACCCGCGGAATTTCACCCCAAGTCTGCTCCCCTTGGTCCATTGAATCACTCCGGGGAAACCCGCATCTCGCTGCGATACCGAGCCGAGTCCCACCATCACGGGAAGCACACGTTTGTTCTTCGGCGAGCGGACTTATTGTGCTCAGAAATGGGGTGGACGGCAATTTCACACCTGAGCCGGTCCAAGAGGAAGCACGGCCTTCAAGATTCCGGGAATTGATGGGATTCGGAGCGTTGCCTGCAGAGAGGACTCACGGCGGATCCGCATAATCAGGGTATACAGCCGATTGCAAATGCGAAGCAACAATACCGAAGCGCGACAGGTGATCCTAGATCTTCGTGGATCAATTACCCGCGAGGGTGTCGAGGCAATCCGACGGGATATGGAAGAACGATCGATAAATCTTGCAGCGCTCACCGAATCCATCACGGACGGTGCGACCGTATGACAAGGAAACGCTCTCCCCGGGAGTTCTCGTCCACGATGTTCGCTTGCATTGCTGCATTCCATATCATTAGCCAACTACAAAAACTCGAGTATCTGGAAATCTTCGCCTCCGCAGTTCAGATACAGGCCGACTGGCAATGTCTTATGTCAAAGATGCGACAGAACGTGTGTGCGCAAGTTGGAATAGGCCAGAGCACCCGTGGTGTGTCCTTTTGCAATCGTAGCAACGGCACAATCGCCGTATGAAGCCTTCTGTGTTTCGTAGCGTATCAGGCGGTCGTGAATGGCTAGGAGTGGGAAGACATTGCTGTGATCGACGGCGGCGAAATCTTCTGTGAAATTGAGTACCGATGCAATTGCCCGCGGATTTTCCTTGGCGGCCGGAGCCGTTGCTTTGCTATATGCGGAGTACAAATAGGCATCTTCCATAGCCAGTCCGGCGAGCAGTGGCGTGTAGATATCGGCACTATTGAAATGGATATGGTGGAGATTGGTAATGAAACCGCCCAGGCTTGTCCCCGCCACCAATACTTTATTCGCACCCGCCTGTCTGCCCCGTTGCACCAGGTGCTCAATCACAGTTGTTGAGACTGCCATCATCGCTACAAGGTTGGCCAGGGTTCGAATCCCGTGTTGAAAATCCTTCATGCTTTCATGAAACGGTGCCCGTACAAGGAGCAAATTCGCTTCAATTGATTGTTTTTCCAGCGGGAATATCCTGCGGAATCCATAGTCGAAAGGTATTTCGGCTGCTCCGTGATGGTAGATCACCCAGGGGTAATTGCTGCCAATACACTGGGCCACGCGAAAAGCCGCAGGCAACGTTCCAACGGAAGTATCTGCCGATATTTGATAATCGCCTTCATCAGCAAACTGCGGAAAATCAATGGATACGCTCTCGAGGTGCTCCGCTACGTCTTCCGACCGGTAACCGTCCCTGAAATATTTCGGCATGAATCTTGCACCGAGCCCGACCGCTAGGCTATCGATAACACCGTGCACACTCATTATTACTCCTCCCATTTCCCCTGCTGTAGCTCCCTTGGCATCCCATATGTCACAGCCCGGGCTTTGCTGGATTCGATCGTCGTCGCGCTCCATTCGGTGTGTAAGTAGTCACCGCAAGGAACGTTGCAGCTTTAAAAGAATATCGAAAGCGTACTTCGACTGTTCTTTCCGCCGCCCCAAGCTGCCAGCCCTCCAACTCGATGATCACACTCCGCTCGAAGCTAGGGCCGATGCCCTGGTAATTGCGTCGGCCTAGGTATGAATCGTGGCCGCGACGACATTTATAGAGTGACATTGCATGCATCCGGTCAATCAGAAAACTCGATCCAACCTACCCGAAGCCACCCCTGTATGGATTGTTTACTCTCGGAACTCCTTCCCGTCCTCGGCGTACATCACCTGCATGGCTTTTTGACTCGATAGGGTAGAGCCAAGAAGAGCTCTGGAACCAAGGTTTCACAAGTCCCCCATGTAGAATCCCTTGGGTCGCGATGGCCTGCGGGGTATCTGCGTGTGGCCCGATCCCGAGGTGCTTATCCAAGACAGGTATGCCCCTTTCCATACACCGATATAGCGGGTGTAGGTTATGGGTGTCGCCACATCGGCCACATCTACTTTGCCGGCTGCATCGGGGAACCGCTTCCCCAGCTCTCCCGTAACCAGTTCAGCGTGGCGTTGCTTCCCCGCTTCGTATTCTTTGCGATCATCGGCGAGCTCCTGCCATCGGTCATGGTCTGCATATAACACGGACCGGATGACGGATTTTCCGTAAGCACATAAGGCGGGATCATGTTTCTAGAAGAGTTGTAAATAATTTCTCTGAATCAGATAGGCTTCGTGGATCGGTGTCGAAGTATAGCTCATAACCCCCTCGTGAGGACTTGATGGCCATCGTGTTCGGTAAGCCGTATCAGTCTGGTAAAGGTAGCCGCCGTCTGTTCCAGACATTTTGTATTGATGATCTCGTTCCCGAGGATCATCTCTTGCGGGGTATCGCTGGTTTCTGGGTCTGGATTTCGACGATCCCGTTTCCGACCGGACCACCCTGATCAAAGCACGTCAGAGCTGGGGTATGGATACCTTACAGGAGATCTTCGGTGTGGTGGTGAGCCAGTGCCCCCAGGCCGGACTAATTCGCGGTGAGAATCTGGTGGCCGATGGGACCCAGATACGGGCCCGGGCGTCGGTGCGGATTCTGGAGCGGCAGGTCTACGCATATTGCGAGTCCTTTCGGGAGGACCAGGAGGATGAGGATGATAACTCCCCTCCGGATCCTTCGCGCCAAGCCGGGGATCCCGATTTTCGGGGGAATCCTTTCGCAATGAGACCCATCGTTCTCGAACGGATCCCCAGGCGCTTTTGTATCGCAAGGGCCCGGGTCAAGAGGCTTTCCTCCGCTACCTTGCCATTACGTGATCGACTAGGACACCCGAGTCATTCTCGAGGCAGCGGCTTCCCGGGCCCATGGACGTGCTGAACGCCAGGTGGCAACCGCTCTCCTCGAGGAATTGTGGGAGAGTCCGTTCCTGTCGGGACATTCTCATCTTTACCTGGACCGGGGTTATCGTGAAGGAACGTTTCTGGCGGACTTATTGGATAGTGGTTACTTGCCCACGTACGCTTACCGGGTACCGATTCGGAACCCATTCCCAGTTGGAAGCGACCGACGGATCGTCTCGATTGGATTCGCAACCGAGGACAGAAGGTTCGGGTGGCCAGGTCTCGCAATGTCGTACGTGGTCTCACCCGCGGAAGCGGGATCTCGTTGGAACGGGCCCGGGTTCGTGTCGAACATATCTTTGCCGAAGCCAAGGAGTGGCATGGGCTGAGGCGAGCCCATGGGTACGGACTCGAACGATGTCACTGGCAGGTGCTGATGACTGCTACCGCCCAGAACCTCAAGAGACTGGCTCGAGGTGTGGGCGGTTCATGCCATCAACGGTGTTCTCAGAACTGCCTGCTCAGTATCCATGGCCATGTTTCGGTCACTTCATCATGTTCTTGCCAAGGATCGGCTGACGCGTAACCAAACTGCCAAACAACTCGTGGCGGCAACGATCTAGTTCACAGTGCTTCTAGAAATCACTGGTCAGATCCGAGAGCAATGTGATTCATTAATAGTAGACGGGTGCCGGCGAACCGACGCCCGACACGGGAAGGGAGGAATGGCGACGCAAGTATGCAGTCGCCGACATTTCATGAACAAAGATCAGGCTAAAGAGAAGGCACTGGAGGCCATCGACAACTACCGGGAGAATCTTCTGGATTTCCAAAGGGACATTTGGGCCCATCCGGAGCTGGGTTTCAAGGAACATCGTACGGCGGAGAAGGTAGCGGACTTCTTTGAGGATCTGGGTCTCGAATACGAAAGCGGCATCGCCGTGACGGGACTCAGAGCTGACGCGAAGGGTAAGAACAATGACGTTAGAGTTGCGGTCCTGGGTGAGTTGGATGCTGTGACCTGCAAGGATCACCCCGACGCCGATCCACAGAGCGGAGCCGTCCACGCGTGCGGTCACCATTCTCAGCTGGCGGTAATGTTGGGCACGGCGGTAGCCCTCACACAGACCGGCCTGATGGATCAGCTGGCGGGTGACGTGAGTTTCATAGCGGTACCTGCCGAGGAATTCGTGGAGCTCGACTACCGCTCCAAGATCAAACAGGAGGGAGCCATAGAATTCTTCGGAGGCAAACAGGAACTCATTCGCCTCGGAGTTCTCGACGATATCGACATCGCCGCCATGATACATCTGGAAGGTAATTGCCCCGATAGGATCATCAGGGTGGCCGAAGGGACCAATGGTTTCCTGGGCAAGACCGTCCGGTACGTCGGGAAAGAGGCACATGCGGGAGGAGCACCCGACCAGGGAGTCAATGCACTGAATGCCGCCATGCTCGGACTGATGGGGATCCATGCCCAGCGAGAGACCTTCCGCGACGAGGATTCCATCCGGGTACATCCCATAATCACGCGCGGCGGAGATCTGGTTAACATAGTACCGTCGGATGTGGGAATCGAGACCTACGTCCGAGGCCGTAGTATCGATGCCATCCTGGATGCCAATGGCAAAGTCAACCAGGCCCTACGAGGCGGAGCCATAGCCATCGGTGCCGAAGTCGAGATCGAAGAGATACCTGGATATCTTCCACTCAGGACGGATCTCGGATTAATGGATACCTTCAACGAGAATGCGCGCAATCTCATCGGCGATGACAATGTTCAGGTGAGTAAACATATCGGCGGTTCGACGGACATGGGCGACATCAGCCACATGATGCCGGCGATCCACCCGATGATCGGTGGTGTCGAGGGCAATGCTCACACTCGCGATTACCGGGTCGTGGACGAGGACATGGCCAATATTGTGCCGGCAAAGGCGATGGCCATGACTATCATCGATCTATTGTGGGACGATGGTGCGAAGGCCAAAGATATCGTGGAGCAGTTCGAGCCGGTATACAGTAAGGAAACCTATTTGGACATGTGGCGGGAAGTCGTGGAATCGAGTACCGAAGAGTAGGCTCGTCGGCGGGGGCGTGAAAACGCCCCCGCCGTATTCTGCCCTTTGCCGAATTGTGGAGCGCGGCTAACGGTCTCGGGATGGTGCAGGCAAAGTAAGGTCCACGTGAGAGCATTGCATAATCGATCGACCTCTGCCTACTGCGCCAACATCCCTCGATTCGGGATGTATCGAAAGGAGAGTGAGCGTCGCTTCACTGCGGCGAAGGATATGGATAAAGGGACTGCGAAGAAACGAGCTCTGCAGGCCATCGATGACTATACCCCCAAAATCCAGGAGTTTCACCGGGATATATGGGAACACCCGGAGTTGGGTTACAAGGAACACCGGACGGCTGCCAAGGTGGCCGAGTTTTTCGAAGATCTCGGACTCGAGTATAAGACCGGTCTAGCCCTAACCGGTGTGCGAGCCGAGGCGCACGGTAAGTCGGATGACGTTCGCGTGGCGGTTATGGGAGAACTCGATGCCGTCATCAACCTGGACCATCCGGCTGCAGTTGCGGAGACGGGAGCTGTTCACGCCTGCGGTCACCATTCGCAACTCGCGGCTATGCTGGGCACGGCTGTCGGCTTATCTCATGGTGGCTTGCTGGATTCCCTGGGAGGCGATGTCGCATTCATAGCCGTCCCGGCGGAAGAGTTCGTCGAGCTGGGCTACCGGTCGATTCTTCGGGAGCGCGGAGATATCGAGTTCTTCGGAGGAAAACAGGAACTCATAAGACTCGGCGTATTGGATGACATAGATATGGCGATGATCGTACATCTTCAGGCGGAAACTCCCGAACGCGTCATAAAGCTCGCGCAAGGTTTTTTGGGTTTCCTCGGAAAGACGGTCAGATATCTGGGAAGAGAGGCGCATCCCGCGGCCGAACCCCACAAGGGGATCAATGCGCTAAATGCAGCCATGTTGGGATTAATCAGTATCCACGCACAAAGAGAAACCTTCCGAGATCAGGATTCGATCCGGGTTCATCCGATAATTACCAGGGGCGGAGATCTGGTCAACGTGGTTCCGGCCGAGGTTACCCTGGAGACCTATGTGCGTGGTCGGAACATCGACGCAATAATGGATGCCAACGTCAAGGTCAATCGCTCACTCAGCGCCGGCGCATTGGCCATAGGCGCGGAAGTGCAAATCGAAGAGATCCCGGGTTATCTTCCGTTACGCACAGATGATAACTTGATCGAGATCTTCTCTCAAAATGCCAAAACTTTGCTCGCCGAGAACTCGGTTTTCACGGATGACCACGACGGCGGCTCCACAGACATGGGTGATATCAGCCACCTAATGCCCGCAATTCACCCCATGATCGGTGGTGTGCGTGGGAGATTGCATGCCCGCGATTACGAAATAGTTGATCCAGATATGACGAACATTGTACCGGCAAAGATCATGGCCATGACCCTCATCGACCTCCTTTGGGATGAGGCCCGGGAGGCGAAAAGGATCAAGCGCGAGTTTCATCCGTTATACAGCAAGGAAGGCTACCTCAAGATGTGGAGAGATCTCGTAGAAGCCGGCGAGTGATTCTTCCAGCGATTCGGGGGCTCGGTAAACCCGGGCCCCCGTCGCCAAAACGCCTCTTCACCTTAATCGTACGGGCAGTCTATCCTTCGATGAGCATCTGAAGCGATCGCATGCGGAGGCGAAGTTCTTCCATATCTTTTGCCGTAAGATTATCCTTTTCGTCCGAGTAGCGAGAACTTACCCACTCGAAGAGGTTCTTGATTTCTTTCAACAGTGCTTCCTTTTTTACTGCCATTATCCCTCTTCCCTCCGGGAGACTACGACTATAATGGGTTGGCGGGAGTAGGAGGGAATCGAACCCACCGCGGACGGGTCTCCCCCGCCCGCCAACGGATTTGAAGTCCGCGGGCGGCACCAGCCTTCCATCTACTCCCGGAAACAAAACGATGCTTCGGTTACCGTCGACTTGTTTCGGTCACCCGTCACTAATGCGGCGAAGAATGAAGTGTACGGTGAGCCCGACTAAGAAGCCGATTCCTAGATTCCAGTATACGCCCGCGGCCGTGGTGGCCACAACGCTCGGCCAACCTTCTTTGTCGATGGTACTCGAGAATTTTCCGAGTTCTATCCCTACCATCAGCATCATTGCCCCCACGAGGGCTTCGGGAAACGTCGAGAAGATCGACACCATCGCAGAACCCAAGAATAGACCGGCTAGAACCTCAAGAGTTCCTTCCATAATGTTTGCACCGCCGGTTCGTGCGCCGAAATAGTACTGGCTCGCCAGGCCTCCGGCACCGTGACACATGGGGAAGCCTCCCAATAGAGAGGCGCCCACGTTCATGAGGGCCATGTTGCCCATGAGATATTTCTCGGGTACGCGCCTTTCGGGGAAATAGTCGCCCAGCAGGGCAGCACAGGCGATCACCGCGTTGGTGAACGTCAGTGGGATTTGTGCGACACCGCCACGGTAGAATCCTTCCCACGCCAAACTCAAACTGGGAAGGGCAATATCGGGTGCTGAGAATTGGAAGAGCGTTTCCGGAACAGGGCTTCGGGATGTAGAGATCAGCAAGCCAACTATCAGGATTATTATCGCACTTGGCCCGCGTCGGCCTCCCCGATTCAGTACGAGAATAAGTACCACGGCGGCAATTCCCATCAATATAGTGCCGCCGGCGATCATGGTCGCTCCAGTCCATGCGAGCGATATCCCTAGAGCCAGCTGAATGCCACGGATCACCGCCGGGGGCGTGGCGCCTATCAATACGTCCGTGTGAGGCAGGAGGCTCAAGAAGAGCCAGAAAAGACCCATAGATAAGGCGGTGGCAGTTATGAGATCCGCGCTCCACCCGGTCGCGATGGCCACCGCCGCTATCGCCTTCATAGGTTGTAGGGGCATCGGAGCTCAAAAAACCTTCCCGGTCGCGATGTTGGCCAGCCCAAAGGCCAGCATGAAACTGGCGGGGTTCATTCCGTTCACGACAATGAATCCTATCGCAAAGGGCAGGAGAGTTCCGAAATCTCCCAACGCTCCCGACAGTTCCTCGATGTTAAACTCGAAGTCTCCAATTCGGGGCACGCCATTCCCCCCCAAAGAGGAAGAGGTGGGCGGCCCGCCCACCTCTCGATACAGGTGAATCGAAGATCGAAGAAACTATACTTCTTTTGTTTCGGTTTGCTCTTCGCCTTCTTTTCCGTCCTCCTGAGTTGCCTCTTCCTCTTCCTCTTCCTCTTCCTCTTCCTCTTCCCCTTCCTCTTCCTCTTCCTCGCGGTGAGTTCCCAAAGCTTCATCGATCAGCTCAATTGCTTCCTCGAGATCGATACCCAAAGACAGTGCCACTTCGCTACACAGGATTTCTCTAGTCTCATCCAGCATCTTGCGCTCGGAAGTCGCCAAGCCCCGTTCTTCGTCGCGAACGGTTAGGTTGCGGACCACTTCTGCAACCTCGAAGATGTCGCCGGTTTTCACTTTTTCGGTGTTGGCACGGAATCGCCGATTCCAATTGGTCGACATCTTTGTGCTGTCGTCCGAAAGCAGATCGAGACACTCGCGGACGGTGTCATCGTCAACGACCCGCCGTAGTCCGACCCCTTCGGCCTCATCGACCGGAATGTACACTTTCATGTCACTGGCCTTGAGACCGACTTCAAGGTAATCACTTTCTTCTCCCAGCACCTCGCGACGTTCTATACCTTCGATGGTGCCGGATCCATGACTCGGATACACGACTCTATCTCCAACCCTAAACTTCAAATCGGGCCCCCCATCCTACGAGTATGAATAAACGCGGGATACACAACCACCGACTTTTTCAAACCCATTAAACACACGCTATTATACCATACGGCCCGATTTAGAGCCACATTGGCCTCTCTGCTTCAACGCCACGCAATCGCGCTCGCGCGCCAGATGGGGATTAGCGTTGTCTGCCTCTCGGACGGCACACGACTTCGAGGACCTCGGTCTCGAAGAAGTTCTTCGCATGGGCCGGCTTCATGATTAATGCGGTGTCGGCACCGCCTCCCGTGCCTCCCAGCACCATCACTTCTTCGTCGTGGGGTATCGTGCCCGCGTCCTTCGCCATGACCGCGATTTCGAAGCATACTTTCGTACCCTGACCGAAGGTTCGGAGTGTGGCGGAAACTATTCCTCCCGGATATAACCCGCCCCATTCGCCGGTGATAGAGCGCTCGACGTTGGCGAAAAGATGAGTGGTGGTGACGACGGAGATACCCAATTGTTGGAGTTCGCTTCGTTTATCGGGGGGCATCTCATCTTCGCCGGGAGCCCTGAATCCTACGTGATGGGTTACCGCAACCAGGGAAAGATCTCCGTCCGGCCACACCTCGCGCTTCGCTTCGAGCACCGTGTCCATCGTGTATCCGGTGTTGGTCGCCACGACTACATGCTGTATTCCGAGCTCTTTTGCTCTAACCATTGCGGCCCGGGCGGTATCTTCGGTGTTTTGTTTTCCGGCCTTTTCCCAGTTCGTCACTATGATCACGCTCCTTTTATGTGTGTTCTTACCCGTAACTGCGATCTGGCATATAAGATGTTTCCGATATAGCGTTTCTATTGCGTGTCCGGAATCCCTTCCGAAAGTGATTTATCGATGAGTCGGTTTCGCTACTCCGCGCGGTGATCTGTGGGGATGCCGGTGGCCGGTGAGTGATTGGAGTTGGACGTCGGCATAACTCCGGGAGAAGATTGCAGTCCGTGGGTGTCATTGAAGAGTATCGGCCGGAGTCTTGGCGTTCGTGTCGTCGAGGCTTAGGTCGGAGTTGATGATTCCCTACCCGGGCACAAAGACCAGCCCGGACCTCGGCGAACGCGGTTCCGAGTAAGGTCCGATCCTCCCGTATGCTCCCCTGGCATCCCGGTTCCTTTTCACCCCGGCGGGTTGCGCGCAGATCCTGCTCCATCGAATTATCCAGGGTGAAATCGAGTCTCCGCGTGGAGTTTCGCTGTCTCCGCGACGGATTCGAGATTACTATGATATTGGGATGATCCCCGGAGGTTCACCCTCCTTCGGCCAGGTTTCAAAAGGGTTCTGTAAATCAGAAATCCATGTATCTGCCCGGCTTCATCACTCTGACGTCCACTTCGGGTGACGTCTGGAGGACCAACTCGACGAATTCATCGGCGCTCTCCACCAACACGGGAAAGGTGCCGTAGTGCATGGGCGTCACGATTTTCGGTTCGAGTAGGGACACCGCGTAGGCTGCCTGTACCGGATCCATGACGAAATGGCTTCCTATCGGCAGCAAAGCCACGTCAATGTCGTAAATGTCACCCAGAATCTCCATCGTCGCGAATATTCCTGTGTCGCCCGCGTGGTAGACAATATTGTCGTCTTCGGTTTTCACCAGGTAGCCGCAGGGAGTCCCGTATCCGGAAGAGTGGTGGGCCTGAACCATGGTTATGTCTATTCCCTGTACCGTGGCGGTCCCACCTATGTTCATACCGGTTCCATCCTCGACGTCCATTTCCTGGAGCTTCTGAAGTATCTCGGGCTGGCCGACGATATCCACATTCCCCCGAGATGCGAGCGTGGGCAGATCCTGGCCGATGTGATCTCCGTGGTCATGGGTGATCAAGATGATATCGACGTCTTCGATTTCATCGATGGTTACGGGGCACTTGGGATTACCCGTAATCCAGGGGTCAATCAGTATCTTCTTGTCCCCTACCGTCGATATTTCGAAGGCAGAATGTCCTAACCATCTGAGTCTGTTGTATCCCAATTTGCGTACCTCCTCGAAATCCTTGTGCACAATTCTTTCACCGCGACACGGGTTGGTTCCTTCAACCGACGGTGCCATCTCCCCCTCCGTGGCAGTCGTCGATAGTTTCGATCTAGGATCGGGATTCCGATATGTCGGAGAACACCCGGGGAGCTCGACAGCACGGTGCGTTTCGGATAGATATCATAGGAAGGCCCCTCGGTAATAGAATGAACACCGGATCGAAGCTACTCCGTGTCGAATAACGGAAGAAATGTGAAACAATGTCCGGTGGAAGAGATCGCGATTGAAGGGAAGTGACCGGATGAGAGCGGGAATTTTGGTCTTCGACGGCGTGGAGGAATTGGATTTCGTGGGCCCGTGGGAGGTATTGTCCTACGTTAACAAGATCCAAGGCAACTCCATTGATCTGATGACGGTATCTCCCGCCGCCCCCGTGAAGGCATACAATGGTTTGACATTCTTGCCCGATGTGACTTTCGGGGACTGCCCTCCCCTGGATATTCTCATAGTTCCGGGAGGCAAGGGTAGGTTGGAACAGATGTCATGTGAGTCGACCCTCGCTTTCATACGCTCGGCATATCCGGATTTGGAGTATCTCTGCTCGGTTTGTACGGGCAGCTTTCTCCTGGCGGAGGCGGGCCTTTTGGAGGGCAGGTCGGTAACGACCCACCACGGGGCGTTCGAAGAAATGGAGAAGTACCCCGATATCACTCTCGTTCGCGAAAGGATTGTTCGAGAGGGAAATATCGTGAGTGCCGGCGGAGTGGCCTCCGGTATAGATCTCGGTTTCTACCTGGTGGAAGAGGTTTTCGGAACGAAGGTGGCGGAGGCCGTCGGGGATGGGATGGAATACCAACTTCGAGGTAACGGCTGATGGTCGAGGAGGGAGCAAGCTATCATCCTGCTCCCTCCGTAACCATATGTCCCGGTTACGCCCTCTGCTTCATGGTTTCCTCGAATTCGTTCTTGGCTTCCTCTACCAGCGTGGGATTTTCCAGTAGCTCGACGGCGGTCATGGCCATCGCCGACGCGGCATTGAGCAACGCCTGGCGTCCCGGTTCTTTGATCGTGGATGGGGCGAACTCGGGGTTGTGGGTATTGCCGACTTCTTCCGCGGGGCCGAGAGAGATGTAGCCATGTACGGAAGGGACCGTTTGAGAAACGTTGCCCATGTCCGTCGATCCCCGCGGGCGCGCCGCTCGCGGTGATACTTCGAGGTCCAGTTCCCGAAGGTTCTTCTCCAATAGGTTGCCCAGGACGTGGTTGTTTACCATTTCCAGGTATCGGAGCAGGTAGTAATTGAAGTCCACGCGGGCTCCGGTCACCAATGCAGCGGCCTGTCCACAGTGCTTGATGCGGACGAGCAGCTCCTCCAGTTCGGCGTTCGTGGGTGCACGGACGTGTAGACGCAGTTTCGAGCGTGGGGACATGATGTTGGGCGCGGGTCCCGATTCGGTGGTCATCCCGTGAACGAAATGATCCGGTGGGAAGTATTGCCTTATGGCGTTGATGTTCGTATACGCGAGCACTGCCGCCTCGAAGGCGTTGATGCCCAAATGGGCAGACCCGGCCGGCTGTGCCGTCTTGCCGTAGAAAACCATTTCCAGGGGCTGGACCGCCAAGTTGTTGCTCCAGGCCGAGTTGAAGTTAGTCGGGTGCATCATCATGGCCACATCGACGTTTTCCAAAAGATCTTCTTCGACGATGTACACCTTACCCCCGCAGTCATCGATCACGGATGACTGCTCCTCGGCAGGGGCGCCGAAAACGTAAACGGAGCCGGGTAAACCGGGCCAGGCTTTGATCAGGGAGATGGCTGCACCTATGGCCGATGTGGCGATTATGTTGTGCCCACAGGCGTGGCCGATATCGGGTAGCGCATCGTATTCGGCGAAGAATGCGATGGCGGGGCCGTCGCCGGAAGATTCATACTTCGCCATGAACGCCGTTTCCTTGCCGGCAATTCCGCGTTGAACCTCGAAGCCGGCGCTCTGAAGCTCCTCCGTAAGCAGCTCGCTGGCGCGGTACTCCTGAAAGCCCAGTTCCGGATTGTCATACATCCATTGGTTTAGTTCGGTCAGCCTGGGTTTCAGGCCATTTAGCGCCTCTCGGACAGATTCTTTTCGCTCCATTATTGGCCTCCCTCTCCGATTCTGGTTGGCGGGTTGTGGGTCGCTGGCTCCCTGGAAAGACTATTCGGCTTTCTCGGTGCATCTCCTCCGCACTTTTCGACCGGGCAGACTAACGGCGGCTGAACACGATTCGTTTGAGGGTCTCCGCTTCTTCGTCAGTTAGGTCCAGCGCATCCAGGTTCGAGGCCAGGTGTGTCCAGTCACCGGCTCCACCGAGATACCCGTTTACCCGGGCTGCCGTGGTGGAATCGATCAAATGCCAAAAATCCCGGTAACGTTTCAGCAAGGAACGATAAAGTTGATTTACTCCCTGCAGATAGAATTTCTGATGGTATGCTTCGGCCGGGTAGAACTCCGCGTGCGGTATGATCTCGGTTTTTGGTGCTCTACCCACCTTTTCGCGGAATTCATCCAGACGATCCTTCGCCAGCTCCGAAGTCGCATCGTCCACCGGGAATATGGCGCTGGCGTATTGGCGTCTGGGAGGATGTCTCAGTGGGTCGTGCCCTTCCAGGAACCGATCCAGCAATTGTCGATAGGATAGGATGTTGGCGTCGTAGATGACTTCGAGGGTTTCCATGTGGTCTCCGATATCCCGGTAAGTCGGGGCCGGTGTATTTCCTCCGGCGTATCCGACCCGGGTCCGTATCACTCCGTCGATGAGCCCGAACTGGGCTTCGGGACCCCAGAATCAACCCATCGCGAAACGCGCGATGAAGGAAGTTTCGTCTCCTTTTGAACCCGCGTGCTGTGAAGGCAAGGCAACACCTACTTTCGATGAGGTTCCGCTGAGGTGGGTGAAGGTGCAAGGATTATCGTTTATCGTGCCCGTCCACCACTGGAGATTCTACCCAGACCCATGGGCGGGAAAACGGGATTTTGTGGCGATCCTCCAGGCCGGGTGGCCTACGACGACCTGATATCATGCCAGGAACGCAGAGAGCGATGGAGACCATTCGCCGGTAGCGATGAGGTTTCCCACTTCGGTCGGGATATGCGTAGCAGTTCCGAGGAAAATCGGCGGGGACGGTAGGCCGCCCCCGCCGTAGGATGCTTAGCGGCCCGGAACGGACCTGCCTTCGTAACGCAATACCTCGTCAAATCCCATTTCAGTCAACAGGTCACCGATTTCGGCCGGATCCTTCTTTGGCAAGGGTAGTTCCTCCTGGGTGGCCAATCGGAACATGATTCGCGCTACGCGGGCAGCGTCGGCCTCTATGAAACGTGGGTTTATCTTGTCGAGAGAATCCCAGTAGGTGTGGCCATATCCCCGCGGTGCACCGGATGTCGCGGGCGGCGTCGAGCGAAGCGTACCCGAAGGAATACCTCGCGCCGAGAACGGATACATGTCCGAATACAGGCTGGGTGAATCGCCGACGGCGATATCTGACTCGTACATGCCCTTCGCCATTTGACGGAAATAGGAGACGTTTTCCGGCCAACCCTGAAGTACTAAAGTGACGTTCTCCCCGCGACCGGCACCGTCTAGGTTCAGCATGAATCGCACCGGATCTTCGCTATGTTGTTCGGCGTAATCCTCGGAGCCCATAAGGCCCATCTCTTCCTGTGCGAAGGCCACGAACCGGATGGTCCTCTTCAGTTCATCCTTATGGGGCGCCAAAGCTCGAAGAGCTTCGACCACTACGGCGGTACCGGCCCCGTCGTCGGCCGCAGCCTGGCTGATGTCGTGCCCGTCGTAGTGTGCTCCCACGACCAGATGTTCCGCGTCTTCATCCCCCGCCCGCAGTTCTGCAATTACGTTGAGGGATTCGGTTTCGAAGATCTCGTTGTCGGAGAAAATCTTCAATGTGACGTCGTCTTTCTCAGCCAGTCGGAGTATTTCGTGACCGACTTCGTAGGATACGGAGATTGCCGGGATTTCGCACGCCCTGCCGAAGCGTGCCGATCCAGTCTCGGGGAGTCCTCCCGGTTCTCCCCTCATCCAGATGAATCCGGCGGCGCCGGCTTCGACGGCCCGGCCCAGCTTTTCTCCCCTGTGCATGGTCCTGTGGTAGAACTTGGGTGTCGCCGTGGTTACCATCACGACGGCCCCTTTCATCTTCTCCGCGTTTTCTTCGTAAGCCTGGGGATGTCCGTCCCCCAGGTACACGAGAGGCGCTTCCACTTCACCGGGCGGGCAGTAGGGCAGCGCTATACAGTCGAACTCTCTCGACTCGGGTGCCGTGGCGCTGAGGCTGGTATTCTTTCTCTTCCAGCCGGTACACTCGAAACTCTCGGTCCAGGCCGTGTCGGCACCGGCCGCCTCAAACTTCTTCTCGATGAAAGATGCGGCGGCTCGTTCCTCTTCACTCCCGCCGAAGCGGGATCCGTAGTCTTCTACCAGTTCGGTGAGAAAATCCATTCCTTTGCGGGATAGATACAGATCTCCGAGGATCTGTCGATCAACCTTCTCGTACACCAGAATCTCTCCCCTTCCCTTTCTTTCGGGACGACAGGTATCCCGACTCTACACTGAATACTACGGCTTAACGGGACGATTCCCCTGCCGAGAGTTTGCCGAGTTTTCGAGAGGATCCGATCAGTGACCATTCCGAAGGGCACGAATGCGAGATGCGGATATCCGGATGTGCGTCGCGGCTCGAAGAAACCGCGGGGAAAGAGTATGGGGACGACAAACGTGGCGATCAAGTCGATCCCGCCTGGGGTCTCCCCTCGGGACCTGGATTCCGAGGTGGAAACGGGGCAGGTGAAATCCCGCTCATTCGGCGAAAGAAGTCTTTTCGATTATGAGTCGGCGTTTTCGGACGATTCGCGCGATCATTTCCGATGCGGCCTCGCTTACGTAGGAGATAGCGAGATGCGCGGCGACACTCAATACGAGTCCGACGTAGATTGCCGTTCCGAGCATCATGGCGCTGGTGAAGAATAGTGCCCAATGCCAATTCCCCGTCGCCCCGCTTTCGGCGAGATGGATAAGATACCCGTCGAAGAGGAGAATGACGGCTACTGCCAGGAAATGTTTGCGCATTCTTGTTCTCTCCCCCACCAAAACCCATCCTCCGAGAAGGCCGGCCGAAATTGTGCCGATGAACGGAGGCACTCGAAGCTCGAGGAACCTATTCTTTCGTTATCTCCATTTCTTCGTCGCGATGGAGATATTCCCTTCAGTATTGAGAAGCTGTGGAACCGAGTGGTCTATCGAGGTCAATTGGTCCGACGATTGTGCCGAGTTGAACTCGATCGCGCGTATTTCGCCGGGCTGCGGGTATAGATGCAGGTAGTGGCCATCGCGAAAGGAGCGATCCATGCGCCTCACACCGATCATCATGATTGCCATCCTCACCGCATCGATTCTTGCGGTGACTATTGCTCCACGGATCCTGGATACATCGAAATCAGATGCGGATCCTTACTGTTATACGTCCGGAGAGGAGAATGATTCGATGAAAGAAGATGGAACGCAGCATCTCACACAGTTGCAGTATCGGGTGACCCAGGAAAAGGGGACGGAACCACCGTTCGACAACGAATACTGGGATAATGAAGAAGAGGGGATATACGTCGATGTAGTTTCGGGGGAGGTTCTGTTCAGCAGCCGCGATAAGTTCGATTCGGGATCCGGGTGGCCCTCCTTTGTGAGGCCCGTGGCTTCCGAATCGATAGTGGAAAGACAGGATACATCTCTGGGAATGGTGCGAACGGAGGTTAGGAGCCGAGAAGCGGATTCGCATTTAGGCCACGTGTTTCCCGATGGACCGGCTCCAACCGGCCTGAGATACTGTATAAACTCTGCTGCCCTTAAGTTTATCCCGAAGGACCAGATGAAAACCGAGGGATACGGGGATTTCCTCGACCTATTTGAATCCGAAACTCGGTGATAATTCGGGATTATGCATTCCCACGTCAGGGTTCCATCTCTGGACAGGCGGACGGTTTTCGTCGGTAATCGGCAATATACCGCGGGCAAAACTTCCGTAAAAATCGCGAATGTGTTGAAAATACCCGAGATCCAGTCTAAGATTATACTCATATTCTGCTCCTGGGAGGGGGTGGATGTGAGTCGGATACCCGCGGCCCCATCGCGCTCCATGCGCCCGTGGCGCTCGTAAGGAACGGTCCTCGCGCGATTCTTCGATCTGCCACACGATTGGTTACAGTTCGGAGGGGATGCGTTCGAATGTCGGTGCGCGTGCAAAAACCTCTGCAATCGTATACTATAGCGTAAAATGCTGGGGCTAAATATTTGGTAGTCGTACTATCCGGACGCGGCGTCGACATTATTCGTGGGTGGAGCGAGCGAGTTCTTGGGGATTGGATGTGAACCCGACCCTCGCTCCAATCGGCCGAGAGGTTGATCCGATACTACATTTGAAAGGGGTTTGACTCTTGTCCAGAATTGCCGGTAACAAGGGAATGTTGTTTTTGGCCTTGCTCGTGGCGGTGGCTTTGGTAATCGTGGGTTGCGGCGAATCTTCTTCGCCCGCAAACGGTGACGGAGAGGCCGTCGCCGGGGGCGATCTGGTGGTTGCGAACAACGCGGACGCGGACACCCTGGATCCCGGGCAATACACCGACCTCTACAGCGGTAGGATTATCGATCAAATGTTTGAAACCCTACTTTGCATGGATTTCGAGGGTGAATTCCAGCCATGCCTGGCAGAAGACTGGGAGGTCGAGGAAGACGGTACTCTTTGGACTTTCTATCTCCGAGAAGGCGTGAAGTTTCACGACGGGACGGAAATGACGGGCGAAGACGTAGAATTCACCCTAAATCGCCTCATGGATGAGGAGTATAGTTCTCCCCGCAAGGCCGACTTCGAGCTGATCGACGACATAAACGTCGTGGACGACTATACCGTGGAAGTGGTCTTGCGAGAACCCAACATGGTTTTCATGACCGACCTTCTAAACGGCTACGTGGTACCGAAAGATTACGTCGAAGAGGTGGGCAATGAAGGGTTAGCCTCCGAACCCGTCGGCACCGGCCCATTCGCCTTTGTCGAGTATCGCACGGATGATTACACGGAGCTCGAGGCGTTCGAAGACTACTGGGGCGGTCGGCCCAAACTGGATTCCTTGAAGTTCAGGCCGATTCCCGAAGCCACCACTCGGATTGTCGAGCTGGAAACCGGCGGGATTCATCTGATGGCCGAAGTTCCGGGTGAAGAATTGGAGAGACTCGAGGAAGAAGAAGGCATCGAGGTGGATTCGGTCACCGGGACCAACTGGCGCGTACTGGCCATGAACACCGACCGTGAACCCTTCGATGACATCAACGTCCGGCGCGCGATTTCGCATGCCATAGACAAAGAGCGGATTATCGAGACGGTATATCCGGGAACCTCTATCCCGGCCGAGGGACCCCTCCCCCCCACGAGCTGGGCGTACGATGCGGAATTCGAGGGCAGAGACTTCGATCTCGATCGCGCCAAGGAATACATGGCAGAATCCGGTTACCCGGACGGCTTCGAGGCTACCCTGATGATTTCGGAGGATGAACAGCTTCAGCGCGAGGCTCCCCTGCTGCAGAACATGCTGGCAGAAATAGGCGTGGAGATCGACATCCTGAGCCTGGAATGGGGAACCTTCCTGGAACGTTTAACCACTCAGGATTACGACATGCTGCGAGTCGGCTGGACGACCAACGTGGAACCCGATTCGTTGCTTTACAACACGTTCCACTCCTCCTCCGAGCAGTTCAACATGTTCGGCTACGACAATTCCCGCGTCGATGAACTCCTCGACATGGGGCGGGTGGAGCCGGATATCGAGAAGCGAAAGGATATCTATCGCGAGGCACAAGAAATCATCGTGGATGAGGCACCGGCAGCTTTCGTCTATCACGACGAGAGGATTATTGCCTACCAGGATAGCGTCCGCGATATTGCACCGTATTTCTCGGGTGCCTTCTGGTTCAAGACCCCCTTCGCCGAAGTGTGGATGTCGGAATAAGGCACGGACGGATCGTCATCTTCGCCGCGACGGCCGACCCGCCGTCGCGGCGAAGACGGAGTTGCTGGTCGGGAAGAAACCAGCTTCGTTACGTGAACATTGGGAGGATGCTTAAGTGTATTCGTTTATCGTACGAAGGGCCTTTGCACTCATACCGGTACTCTTGGGGGTGTCGCTTCTGGTCTTCTCCCTGGCCTTCATCACGCCGGGGGATCCGGTACTCATCAAGATCGGCATGGAGAATGCCAGCGAAGAAGAGATTGCCCGGATAAGGAGCGAACTGGGCCTCGATCGACCTTTTTGGGTACAGTTTGGCGATTTCCTCACGGGAGCAGTTCAGGGTGATTTGGGAATGTCCTACAGAACCAATCGCCCGGTTTCCGAAATGATCAGGGAACGACTGCCTGCCACTTTGGAGCTCACGCTGACGGCCTTCGTACTTTCCATCGCGATCGCTATCCCGGTCGGGGTAATATCGGCGGTCAAGAAATACAGTTTGATAGACTACACCAGCATGCTGGGAGCATTGTTCGGCATTTCCATGCCAAGTTTTTGGCTGGGTTTGGTTCTCATACTGGTCGCCTCTCTCTATCTGGGATGGTTTCCGGCTTCCGGCCGAGGTGGTTCGTTGCTTGGCGGAGTGTGGGTTCTCCTCACCCAGCTCAATCCCGGCCCGCTTATTCGTTCAATTAGACATCTGGTCCTGCCCTCCGTGACCCTGGGCCTGATCACTGCCGCCCTCATTACCCGGCTCACGCGGTCCAACATGCTCGAGGTGCTCAAAGAGGACTACATCCGTACGGCCCGCGCCAAAGGGCTTTCCGAGAGAGTCATCGTTTACAGACACGCCCTGAAGAACGCGTTGTTGCCCGTGGTTACGGTATTGGGATTGCGGCTGGGCCAGCTTCTCGGGGGTTCCGTAATCGTCGAGACCGTGTTTGCCTGGCCGGGGGCCGGCCGGATGATAATATCCTCGATCAATCGCCGAGATTTCATGGTGGTACAGGGTATGGTGTTGGTGTTGGCGACGGCCTTCGTTTTGGCCAACCTGGCGGTGGATATTATTTACACCTGGTTGGATCCGCGGATTCGTTACGATTGAGGATTGGAGGGGTGTCTTAGTTGACTGAGAATAGCAGAGAAATCCGGCGTCAACACAGGGAAGCGATTGGGCCGGAAAGGCGCAGCATTACCAAGATGTGGCGGCGTTTTCGTCGCAACAAGCTGGCACTGGTCGGGCTGGTCATAGTTGGGATCGTGGCCTTCCTGGCAGTCTTTGCACCGGTCGTGGCGCCCCACGATCCGACTACGCCATACGAGGATAAGGTCATGCTCAGTCCGGGAAGCGAAGGATTCATTTTGGGCACGGATCCCATCGGCCGGGATTTACTCAGTCGAATCATCTACGGGTCGCGCGTCTCTTTGCAGGTCGGGGTGATTGCCGTCGGAATTGGTGTGGTAATCGGAGTGAGCCTGGGCCTGATCGCCGGATACTACGGAGGGATTTGGGATACCCTAATCATGCGACTCGTAGATATATTCCGCGGTTTCCCGGTTATTTTGCTCGCGATCGCGATAATGGCAGTTTTGGGCCCCAGTCTGTACAATGTCATGATCGCCCTCGGAGCCGTGGGATGGACGACCTATGCTCGCCTGGTGAGGGGCGATTCGTTGTCGATTCGGGAAAAGGAGTTCGTGGAAGCGGGCAGGGCGATCGGTTTGAGGGATCATCAGCTTTTGATCCACTACTTCCTGCCCAACCTACTGGCTCCGATCATCGTGGTGGCCACGTTTGGAATGGCGACGGCCATTCTGGCGGAGGCTTCTCTCAGTTTCCTCGGACTCGGGATACAACCCCCTACCCCGAGTTGGGGTAGCATATTGGCCGACGGACGTTCTTTCATCCGTCGGGCACCCCACATTAGCATCTTCCCCGGTCTTGCCATCATGTTTACCATCCTGGGGTTCAACTTCCTGGGCGACGGATTGCGCGATGCGTTGGATCCCAAACAGGATAGGTAGAGCTAGCGGGGCGAGGGGCGCATAGTTTCTTCTACAAAGGTATAGATCGCGCAGCAAAGGGTTTCCGAAATGATCGGGAGCCCTTTCGTTTTGGACGCCCGGGGCCGGAGACACGCGAGAAGTTTGGGGCGAGTGGCGCGCTATCCCCGGTCATCCGGATCGTGGCACCACGAGGGACATAAGAGGTATGGTTGCCAGCAGGATGCCTGCCATGACGTAGTAGGTCCCGTGCAATCCGATACTGTCACCGAGCAATCCCACCGCCAGGGGCGCCACACCGCTGGTTGCCAGTGTGGTCGTGTAGTAGAAGCCGAATCCCCTATTCAAACTTACCTTGGTAGTCAGTCGCGGCACCAAAGCATATAGAACCGAGGAAGTACCGTTTAGGAAGGCACCCATGAAGAAGACTACGGGAAACATCCAGTAGTAACCGGCCGAAACCACCAGCACGAGGAAAATGGCGGTGAGGATCTCGGTCCAAATGACCGCGGCTCGCTGCCCTATCCTGTCCCCGAGGGGGCCGCAGCCGAACTTCCCGAAGGCCCCTCCGATGGCGGTGAGGCTGAGCATAGCCCCGGTGGCGCCGATGGAAAACCC
>JAWODQ010000047.1:0-28355 GCA_046483165.1 Bacillota bacterium
TCGGCAATTATGGCTCTACCTACGCCACCCCTGACGGCTTCCTCGGCGGCCAGGAGTTTGATCGCCATGCGCCCTCGAGCGTAGGGACGGACTTGTTCCAGCCGGGATTCCGTACCTATTTCGCCTATAACGGTGGCATCGTCTTCGGGGTCCCGCAAAAGCCCTGCCCGATTCGTGAGGAGTACGAGATCGTCGGCACCCAATGATACGGCGATCGCCGCGGCCATCCTATCCGCATCGGTATTCATGGGTCTCCCATCGTCACTTAGCACGGGAGGCCCCACCACGGGCAGGAAACTCCCTGCCAGGAGCGTGCGCAACAGGTCCGGATGCACGGCCTTTACTCGGCCGCTGCGGTTGCCGCGCATAATGTAGCGGCGACCATTTCGTTGTACCTTGATGGCATCCTTCATCGGGCCGACGCAAAGTCCACCGTCTACTCCGGAAATACCGACGGCGGGAATTCCTTCGCGAAGCAGAGTGCTCACCAGGCGGGTGCTGATCCTTCCCGCGCAAGCCATTATGAAAGCATCCAGCGCTTCGTCATCGGTGAACCTACTCTCCTCTCCCGTGGGCGCCCGAACCATGACCGGTTCCTGACCCAGTGCGCGCTGCAGGCGCGACGTCTCCGCCGAACCTCCGTGCACCAGGACCAAAGATTCATTTCCGCCGGTGAGCGCCCCGAGTTCTTCGATCAGGTGATCGAACTCTACTCCGCTGGCGCCCCCAATCTTTACCACTAACATGATTTCTGCATCCTCCTCAGGGGTGAAGTCCGACGAACTGCAAACCGGCGTCCTCGGCAAAGCCAGCCATGATGTTCAGGGACTGTAGGGCGGATCCCGCGGCACCCTTCCCGAGATTATCCAGAGCCGACATCACCACCAGGCGTTGGCTGCGGGGGTCGACTTCGAAGCCGACCTCGCAAAAGTTCGTTCCACTGAGAATGCGCGGTTCCGGGTAGCGATACAAGCCCCGACGCTCTCGAACTATGCGTACGAAGGGTTCTCGGTCGTATGCCTCACGGTAAAGACCCCAAAGGTCCCTCTGTTCGGGACGCTCGGAAAGCAGGCAGTGAGCGGTGACCAATATCCCGCGGATCGCCTCTACGGCCGTGGCGCTGTAGTGTACGTTCTTGGGATCCAGTCCCAGCTGTTCCATGACTTCTGCCTCGTGCCGGTGCCCGGCGGGAGCGAAGGAACGCATCACGCCGCTTCGTTCCGGATGATGGGTACTGGGATTCGAAGAAGCCCCGGCGGCACTCGAGCCCACTTTGGCCTCCACCACCACCGGAGTATCGGCGAGCAATCCCGCGCGAGCCAGCGGCCACAGTCCGAGGATCGTGGTGGCGGCGGTGCAACCGGGCCCGGCGGCGCGGGTCGCCGTGCGGAGCTCTTCCCGGTTAATCTCCGGCAAAGCGTAGGGAAAAGCCTCCACCGATGAAAGTTCCGGGTAATAGTTGCAGCGAAGTCCATCGTCTCGAAGACGGTGGTCCGCACCCGTGTCTATGAAGAAAGTGCACAAACCCGTCAACCATTCCGCGTATTCGGAGCTTCGGCCGTGGGGTAGGGCCGAAAAGATGACGTCACATGGTTCCATGTCCTCTAAACTGCGAAACTTCAGGGGAGGCGTGGAGCGCAGATTCGGATGGCGATGGTGTACGAAGGTACCGGCCAGAGATTCTGAAGTAACCGCCGCGAGCTCGAGGTTGGGATGTGCCGCGATCAGACGCAGCAGCTCCCCTCCCACGTAGCCCGAAGCTCCGACGATTCCGACAGTCAAACTCGATCGGCTCAACGGGAATCCCCCTCGCGCGACTGCGATATCACATATTCCACCATGAGTCCCGGTATATCGACTCCAGTGGGCTCGACGGAGTTACGAAACTCCATGGTGTGGTTGATTTCGTTGACCAAAAGAGTATCCTCCGACTCGAGCAAATCCACGGCGAGCAATCCGCCGCCGACGGCTCGAGAGGCGCGACGGCAGACGTCGACCAGTTCCGGATAGAGTGGGCAGGCCCGCACCGTCGCGCCGCGAGCGGTGTTCGTCACCCAATGAGCGGAATATCGATATATTGCGGCCACCGGTTCACCGCCGATGGTGAACACCCGTATATCCCGACCCGGTTTATCGACGTATTCTTGTACGTAGAAAATGCCGTGGGTAGGTGATCCCAACATCGTCTTGTGCTCTATCAGCGCTTCCGCGGCGTCGCGATCGTTGACGCGGGAGATCAGTCTCCCCCAGGAACCGACGACCGGCTTGAACACCACCGGGTACCCGAGATCTTCGGCCGCCCGCAGGGCGGCGGGACCATCGAAGGCAACTCGTACGGAGGGGCAGGGGACTCCGTTACGCACGAGGGCGGCGGTGGTGCTCGATTTGTCGCCGGTAACTGCAATGGTACGATGACTGTTTACGGTTCTGATGCCCCAGGATTCCAAGACCTCCGACAAAGCGAGGGTGCGGCTGTGTGCGATGGGACGCAGGAATGCCACATCGGAGGAGGCGATCTCGCTCGCCTCGGGGTGGTGTAAATCCAGGGTCAAATCTCGCTCATCGTATCTTCGAACTTCCACTCCCCGTTCCTCGAACGCGGCGAGCAACATCTTCTCTTCCACGCGGACTCGGGAGCAAACCAGGGACACCGAGGTTTCCATGAGTTACTCGCCCCAATCCTCTTCCAGCTCGGGAGCGAGCTCCAATGCTACCGGATCATTCGTGATAACTTCGAGATCGACTCCGCAATCGGGACAGGGCAGTAGTTCTCCGACCATGACCGAGTCAAATTCGACGCTGCCTCCACATTCGGGACATGTAGTTGTGTCTGTCATGATAATGTGGCTCCTTTCTCTCGCCGACAAAAACAGAAATCGCCGGGGACAGTAAGTCCCCGGCGATTATCGGCCGGTTTCACCGTCCTCACCCCCACGTGAGATAGCACTTCACCGTAAATCTGGGTAAATCTACGGCGACAGTCCCGCGGCTATTCGCCAACGAGCCCAACCGGCTGACCTGGCGGTTCTGCCGGCTTCGGCGGTCTCCCCTTTCTCCGGACATCAAGGCTTCCAAGCTCTTTCCGGATACTGATGGATCCCGCTCCTCTACCCCACTCGATGAGAGTGAGGCAACTATGTGCGGTCCGTGGGTACTATAGACCCACTAACCTGCGAAGAATAGTAGCATTCATCCACCCCTGTGTCAACCAGAAAAGGTAAGCGCTTCTGAGCCAGTCTAGCCATCTAGTAAGATAGACGCCGGCGTAACGCGAGTCGAAGGGGTGAATCCCGTAACCGGCTCGGTGGGTTATGCCAATCGGTTCCACCCGTCTGGCGTCCCGAGTTCGATCCATATCTCCGACAAAGCTACTCTGACTTCCAAATCTGCCATGGAGCAGGTACACTTGCCCGATCGATCGACTCCATTAGCCGGGAGCAAATCACCGTTGACGATCAATACCCATCAAAAATGGGCGGAGAAAATGATGAGGTACCTCGTTACTACGTTCGAGGACTGACCGATCATCTTCGTATCACCGGCATAACTAAACGTTATCATGGGCGTAGAGGAGGATTAACTCAGCCGGCAAGTCTCCAACACAAGATCCCTCCCTTTCCCCGATCGACATTTGTGGTTATGACTCATCCCCAGTGAAGGTCTCGCTGCACGCTCGGCTCACCGTACCTACAGAGACTTTGTACCTACACTGCAGATCCAATGAGCATAGGAGCTCGCACATCATGAATCCCGGCCGGATAGCCATAAGAAAGGCCGGCCCTCCTGGGAGAGCCGGCCAGAGCGTATGCGAATCGAGGCTTCTTAGAAGCCCATGTCCATGTTGCCCATGCCACCCATACCCTGAGCCATCTCGTCGTCTCCGCCGTTCTCTTCGGGGATGTCTCCGACGAGTGTCTCGGTGCTGAGTACCATGGCGGCGATGCTGGCGGCGTTCTGCAGGGCGGAACGCACGACCTTCGCCGGATCAACTATGCCGGCTTCGAACATATCCACATAGTCCATGGCCAAGACGTCGAAACCGACGCGCTCGCTTTCATTCTTGACGCGCTCGACTACCACGGCACCCTCGAGACCGGCATTATTCGCGATCACGCGAACCGGAGCATACAGAGAGCGACGTACGATGTCCGCGCCCGTTGCCTCATCGGCGAACTCCGCCTCGATTTCGGCCATCTTCTGTGCCGCTCGGAGGTAGGCGACGCCACCGCCGGCCACGATTCCTTCTTCTACCGCGGCGCGCGTTGCGTTAAGAGCATCTTCGATGCGCAGCTTCTTCTCCTTGAGTTCCACTTCGGTTGCGGCACCGACGTTGATTACCGCGACGCCACCGGCCAACTTGGCCAGCCGCTCTTCCAACTTCTCGCGATCGAAGTCGCTGGTGCTGTCTTCGATCTGCCGCTTGATGACCTCGATGCGGGCCTTGATATCCTCGGTGTCTCCCTGTCCCTCGACGATGGTCGTATCGTCTTTGGTCACGGTGACGCGACCCGCCTGGCCAAACATGTCGGCGTTTACGTTCTCGAGTTTGATACCGAGATCTTCACTTATTACCTGACCGCCGGTGAGGATCGCGATATCTTCCAACATCGCCTTGCGGCGGTCACCGAACCCGGGGGCCTTAACGGCGACGGCCTGGATGGTGCCGCGGATCTTGTTCACTACCAGGGTGGCCAGGGCTTCACCCTCGATGTCTTCGGCGATCACCATCAGGGGTCTGCCGAGGTTTACCGCCTTCTCGAGGACCGGCAGGAAATCATTTATCGAGGTGATCTTCTGATCGGTTATCAGGATGTACGGTTCTTCGAGAACCGCCTCCATATTCTCCGTGTTGGTCACGAAGTAAGGAGAGAGATAACCGCGGTCGAACTGCATACCTTCGACGACGTCGAGCGAAGTATCCATCGTTCGGGATTCCTCGACAGTTATTACGCCGTCCTTGCCGACGCGTTCCATGGCCTCTGCTATAAGGTTTCCGATCTCCTCATCGTTGGCGGAAATCGAGGCCACCTGGGCGATGGATTCGCGGTCTTCGACGGGGATGGACATTTCCTCGATCGCGGCCACGGCACTCCGGACGGCCTTCTGGATACCGCGGCGGAGGATCATGGGGTTGGCCCCGGCGACTACATTTCGCATGCCCTCGGAGACCATAGCCTGACCGAGAAGTATGGCGGAAGTGGTACCGTCACCGGCGACGTCATTCGTCTTGGTGGCGACTTCTTTGAGCAGCTGAGCGCCCATATTCTCGTAGGGATCCTTCAATTCTATCTCGCGGGCAATGGTGACGCCGTCGTTCGTTATCGTGGGGGCACCGAACTTCTTCTCCAGGACCACGTTTCTTCCCTTGGGTCCCAGGGTTACGGTTACCGCATCGGCCATTCCGTTTACGCCGCGCTGCAGAGCACGACGGGCATTCTCTTTAACCAGGATGCGCTTTGCCATACGAAAACTACCTCCTTAACTGATGCGTCCGATCCTACAATTATTTCTCGACACGGGCCAGGATGTCGCGCTCGCTGAGGATCAAGAGTTCCTCGCCCTGGATCTTGACTTCCGTACCGGCGTACTTGGAGAAAATGATGGTGTCTCCCTCGGATACCTCGAGCGATACCTTCTCGCCGTTATCCAACATCTTGCCGGACCCGACCGCGACGACCTCTCCCTGCTGAGGCTTGTCTTTTGCCGTATCGGGCAGGACTATACCGCTGGAAGTTACTTCTTCCTCTTCGATGACCCTGACTACCACGCGATCACCCAAAGGTTTAATGTTCATTACGCTACCTCCTCACTGCAACCGTAGGATAATGAGATATGTTACCTCGCTTTGTTAGCACTCGTGTACGGTGAGTGCTAACGCCAAATAACATGGTATCTATCTCGCCGAATCGAAGTCAACCACCCTGCCGGATAATTCGGGTGAGGAATGGCCGTTCAGAGGCAATCAGAGGGATTTGCGGCGAGATTCCTGTGCCGGAATACGAGTTTCTCCCGCTCTCTTTTCGTGAGAAAACCGGAAATGCCTCAGGGTAGGTTCCGCAGGTTGCGAGCCTGTCTGTAAGAAGTCTCGGCACTGGTTTCTCGCAACATGCGGTTAAAAATGTACATCGCCGCGGCCAGATATGGACCCGCCACGGCGTAATGGTAAACTCCCGCGGGGGGCAGATCGTACAGCGGTGGGACTATGGTTAGCGTCTCGAGCCATCTTTGCATGATGGCCAGGGGGATCACGAAACGGAAATACGTGAAGAAATCTTCGAGCAGATACATGGAGAACCGCGCCCATTCGCGGCGCTCCGGCCAAAACGAGAAATACGCAACGTCCCCCACGACTTTTCCCACCACGAAAAACAGAAAGTACCTCACGAAGTGGGGAAAGTGTGGATACGCCGAATCCATAAACACGGTCATCGCCTGGAGGGTTCCCAAAACGATAATGGCCAGTAATGCGAAGCGCGACCTCTTATCCAAAGGGAATCATCCTCTCTCCTCCTGGCCCGGAAAACACCAGGGTTCCACGTTGGAAATCGGCATCACCCGGGTATCTCCTCCTACGAGAGGCTCGACTCCCACGGAGGGAAACTCCATCCCGCTGGGATAGACTGCGGCATGTGAGCTCGCGGTTACGAGCGCCAGTTCGCCGAAATTCTCGCTATCGAGACACCTCACCACGTCACCGATCTCGACGGGGCGAACGAAAACTGATCGCTGCAGAGAAGTATCTTCCACGACATCCGGCAAAACCACCTCGGCCCCCGAAGGTCCCGAACCCGACATCGAAATGATCTCTCCATCGAAACGAGAGAGAGCGGCACTCACCTGATGTGGCATGGCGACGCGTCCGAAGCCCGAAATCAAGACTATCGGCAGGTCTCGGTCTTCGCCGGATAATCTCCTCACTTCTCTCCAGTCAACTCCGCCGACTACCAACCCGGCGGGTTTCCGTTCGAGGGCTCGCAGGAACATATCCGATCCTATCGGTCCCGAGAAGGCGAGAATCGCACCCGCAGGAGACTCTTCGAGATCCGGAGCGCTCCCTATCATATGCAGCTCCCCGATCGCCTCTCCACCGGCGCCGAAAACGCCACCGATGCGGGCTACTCGCCCGCGTATTTGCACCCCGCGACCCTCGACGAACTCCTCTACCTCGCCGGCAATGTAGGCCTTGACCGTGTGCTCCTCCACGAAACGAGAGATCACTATCTTACCGGCTTCGCGGTCGAACCGTTCCACCACTCCTTCGAAGGGAGTGTAGGCATAATTGGCTCCACTGGACCCGGCCGCGGCGGCAAGTATCTCTCCTTCTTCCACGAGATCGCCCTCGCGGACACGGACGTGCATCCAGGCAACTGCCGGCCAAACCTTGAGATCCTCGACGATATTGACGGAGAACTGTGCACGCTGACTGCCGGGTCGCTCTCGCAGGTAAATGCGACCGCGAGAACGCGAGATATACTCCACCACTCCTTCTATCGGCGAGAGGATTTCGAAGGGTTCTACGGGACCTCGCGCGACCACATCTCCTTCGTCCACGCGTTCTCCCACCCCGACTTCGATGCGGGTTTCGCTGGATTTTCGAAGATCCGGACCTACATCTACGACGTAGGGGCTACCGGAAAGAAATTCCGCTTTCGCTACCACCGTCTCCGGCCGCACCCGCTGTCCCGGCTCCACCCGGATCTCTCCGGGAAGACGGAGAGTGCGGGTGAGACAAATATCTCGATTAATCAACGAGGGATCAAGACTGGGCGACATGGGCAACCCCCTCCAGTTCGTCTTCCAGACCGACCGCACTCCTCCACCTGAGCAGCGAAGAAAACCGCGCTGAGTCGGCCTCGGGCAGTTTGAGAGGACGTCCCCGGACGTCAATGATCAGACCGATCTCCCCGCCTCTGACGTAAGCCGACACCCTGGTTCCGGGACCATCGCCGAGATCGTAGTTCTTGCGCGGGGTTATGTCGACTCTGACGACTTCTTCTCTCCCCACCGGTACCACATCTAGTTCGCCAACTCGAAGAATGCGTTCCTGGCTGTCCCCGTCCTCGAAGGTGAGTCGTATCTCGGCCACAGGACTACCGTGCCGTCCCCAGACCTCACCACCGGGTGCGACAACCGTCCCCAGGGGCGTAAGCCAATCGTGAAAGTAATCTTGTTCTATACCGGGCACCCGTTCCATCAGGGATCCCACGTGACTCATAAGATCATATGGATCTACGTAAAACCGGCTTATCCCCGACGGCTGAATACCGTCGAGCATCGTCAGGAGAGCCTCGGCATTCCTCGGTGCGGCACTCAATACGCTGCCACTACCGATTATCACGTCGAGCGCAGAGGATTCCACCAGGGTATAGCCGGTCTTACTCTGTTCGAAGGTATCGTCAAAGGTCCGGTGTTGTTTGATACCGCGAAGACTGACGATGAGATCTCTGTGTTCTTCGAAGGCAATCCTGAGACTCTCGCGAGCCAGACCGTTCAGGATCTCCATTTCTTCCGGCTCGGTTGCGACCGTGGCCGGTCGCAGGGTATGGTTCATGATCCAATTCTCGATATCTCTTACGTCGATCGCGTTGCGACACCACCGGCGGATCTTTTCCACCCCGACCTTCTCCAGGACGCCCCCGGCACTGCCGCCCAAACCGACTTCGGAACTCACGGATCGATTGAAAGTCCCTGCCATGACACTGAAAACATCTACGGTGGAGCCACCCAGATCCACACCCAGCACGTTGACATCGAAGGTATTCGCCATGGCCCGCAGGACCCGCGCCTCCGCCGACGGGGTGGGCTCGAGGTTACCCCCGGCCCAATAAAGCAAATCCTCGTATCCGGGCGTCCTTCGAGCCACGTGATCGAGGTACAGAGAGGAGATGAGTTTTCTAGCTGAGTCGGGATTTTCCCGGTCGAGCGTCGGTCGTAGATTGTCGACGACGTGAACGTCTCCAACCCGCTCCAGGAGAGCGATCACGGAATCGCGAGCTCGAACGTTGCCGGCGAAGATTATCGGTATCCTGACGTCGCCACCCAATCTGGGACGAGGTCGAGCGGCCTCGAGATATTCCGCCACGGCCAGAACATGCTCCACGGTCCCGTGGTCCGTTCCTCCCGCCATGAGTATCATGTCGGCGGGGGAGCGGCGTATTATATCCAGTCGTTCCGCCAGGGATCTACCGTCGTCGGCCGCAATTACGGCGGACACCGTGGCTCCCGCGCCCAAAGCGGCGCGCTCCGCGCTCTCGGCGGTCATCATCCGCACCAATCCCAGGCACATAAGCCGCATCCCACCGGCGGCACTCGTGGTGACGACGAAAGCATCGACCCCGACGTCGGGATCGGACGCGCCCAGTATGGGTTTCGAGTCGGAGAGGAGCGGTCGTCCGACCTCTCGCTGCAGCAGGCGGAGCGCGTGAAGAACTCCCACCATCACGTCATTATCTTCCGGTGTCCAGGTGGTGGGAACCTGGCTGACGGCCCCCAGCGAGGGCCTATTCCCGGAACAGTCTATATAGGATACCTTGGTCGTCGCAGCGCCGACGTCGGCGGTTAGAAACCTGACACCTGACAAATCCCTCGCCAAAACGGTACCTCCCAACCTCGCTTCGAGGCCCATCTTTCCCTCACATCGACTCCCCTTCGGTCCATCCGAGATTATTCCCTGCCACTCCTCCATCTTTTCGCCGCGTTCTCCCGGATGTGACGAACCGACCGAAAACGCGAGACGGCACCACGGCCAAACATCATTCTTTGCGGTAAGCCGGATTCTGGTAGTTGGGCGGCTCCCGGGTAATGGTAACATCGTGAGGGTGGCTTTCGCGGAGTCCTGCTCCGGTAATTCTCAAAAAGTACGTGTTCTCGCGGAGTTCCCCGAGGTTCTTCACGCCGCAATAACCCATACCCGACCGTAAACCTCCGACCAGCTGGTAAACCATATCGGACATCGGACCCCGATACGGCACCCTACCCTCTACGCCTTCCGGAACGGCCTTTTGCCCTTCGGGTTGGAAATACCTGTCCCGGCTTCCCCGGATCATTGCTCCCTCGGAGCCCATTCCCCTATATACCTTGTAGCTTCTACCCTGGAATATTTCCGTCTCGCCGGGGCTCTCCTCGGTTCCGGCAAACAGACCACCGAGCATTACGCTCGACGCCCCGGCGGCGATGGCCTTAACTATGTCGCCGGAATACTTGATCCCGCCGTCGGATATGACCGGAACATCGCCGGCCTCCTCGGCCGCCAGGGAGATGGCGGAAAGCTGCGGTACACCGACGCCGGCGATAACCCGGGTGGTGCAAATGGAGCCGGGTCCCACTCCCACCTTGATGGCATCGGCTCCCGCATCTATTAGGGCGCGAGCACCCTCCGCCGTAGCGACGTTACCCGAGACTACGGCCACCTCGGGGTGTTTCTCTTTTAGGTATCGGGTCGCGCGGACCACGTTGGAGGAATGGCCATGGGCTGCATCGACGAACAGAACATCCACACCTGCGCGAACTAAAGCGTAGCTGCGCTCCTCCAGATCGTCTCCCACACCTACAGCGGCCGCCACGAGGAGTCTTCCGCGGGCATCTTTGGCCGAGTTGGGGTACTTCTTCGCCTTCTCGATGTCCTTTATGGTTATGAGGCCGCGCAGCCGAAAATCATCGTCTACCAGGGGCAGTTTCTCTATCTTGTGTTTCCACATGATCTCCCGGGCTTGATCCAGGGAAGTGCCCTCCGGAGCAGTTATGAGACCCTCGCGCGTCATTACATCCTGTATGGGGCGATTGTAGTCGCGCTCGAAGCGGACATCCCGATTGGTAATGATACCGACGAGCACGTCCCCTTCCACCACGGGAACGCCGCTGATGTGGTAACGGTCCATCAAATCCACCGCATCCCGCACTGGTCTCGAGGGCGAAAGGAAGAAGGGATCCGTGATGACGCCGTGTTCGGAACGTTTCACCCTATCCACTTCTCCGGCCTGCTCCTGTGCCGACATGTTCTTGTGGATGACGCCCACGCCACCCTCACGCGCCAGGGCTATCGCCGCACGAGATTCGGTAACCGTATCCATCGCCGAACTGAGGATTGGGATGTTGAGATTGATATTGCGGGTTAACCTGGTGGAGACATCCGCCTCTCGCGGAAGGATATCGGAATACTGCGGAACCAACAAGACGTCGTCGAATGTTAAGCCTTCGAGGATTCTATCCACACCTAAGGGCATCACCCTTCCCCCTCTATTTATCAATTTTGTTAAACCTCAATCTAGCACATGGTTCCGGGCAGCAGCAAGTGTCTAGGTAGCCGGCCCGGATGTGTGACGGCCCACGAGCTCGCTCGAAACCTTCCAGATATCTCCCGCACCCATGGTGATGATCACCCCGGCCTCACGGTACGTATCGCGTAAGAGGCGAATAATCTCCGCTCGATCCCCTTCCACTATCACTTCGGTGTCGGAATTTGTGCGAACAAGTCCCGCCAGGGACTCGGAGGAAACTCCGGGAATGGGATCATGCCCCGGAGGCGAATAGATGGGAGTAAGGATGAGGAGGTCGGCCATGTCGAAACTCCTGGCGAACTCTTCCATGAGGTCGCGGGTACGCGTGTATCGCTGCGGCTGAAAGATGGCGATGACCTTGCCCTCTCCTGCGAGGGGCCGTACGGCCCGGAGTGTGGCCCGGATCTCCGTGGGATGGTGGGCGTAGTCGTCGAGTACCGGCACCCCACCGAAAACCCCAACCCTTTCGAAGCGACGCCGCACCCCGCCATATTCACCCAGACCTTCCGCCACGGCGGCAAACTCAGCCCCCAGCTCCAGGGCTGCGGCCGCGACCATCAGCGCATTTTGTACCATGTGCTCACCGGGCATCGGCAAATCGATCCGGCCCACCGACCGGCCGTATCTCTTGATCTCGAAACTGGCACCCTCGGGATCCAATCTTACGGATTCCGCGGAGTACCCGTCCACACCCTCTCCTCGAGGTGTCTCGGCGTCGAAACACCACACCACCCGCGCTCGGACGTCTTTCCCGAGCCGCGTCAGTATCGGGTCCGCAGCGTTCAATACCACGAAGCCCTCCGGGGATACGTTATGCAAAAAGCGGGCAAAGGCACCAACTTCGCGGCGAAAATCACCGTCGTAGTGCTCCAGGTGCTCCGCTTCCACATTTGTGCATATGGCGGCATGGGGATAATAGTCGACCAGGGTTCCGTCACTTTCGCAGGCTTCGGCGATGAAGTATTCCGAAGCGCCGACCCGGCCCGTCAATCCACCTTCGACGAGTTCACCGCCGATGGCCACGGTGGGATCGAACCCCGCCGCCCGCTCTATTGCCGTCAGCATGGCAGTGCAACTGGTCTTACCATGAGTCCCGGCGATGGCGATCGATCGAGGATAAAGCCGAAAGAGCGCGGCGAGAATCTCCGAACGATGCACGACCCGAAGTCCTCGTTCTCGCGCCGCCTTCATCTCCGGCAGGTCCGCAGGTACGTCGGTACTGTAAACGACCGTCTCGACCGATTCCAGATGTCTCGGGTCGTGTCCCACGGCCACACTTATTCCTCGATCGCGCAACGCCTCGACCCTACTGGATTCGCTGACGTCGCAACCGTCGAGGGACAGCCCGTGAGAGGAGAGGATCAGGGCCAGCCCGCTCATGCCATAACCCCCGATCCCGACAAAGTGCAACGGCGGGGGAAAGAGATCCTCCAGCTTTGCCATCACCTCAGACATCTTCTTCACGAAATTCATCCTCCCGGTATCCGGACGAGGCGGAAACTACGCGCGCCGGAACTCCGGCCACGAAAGCTCCCGCGGGCACGTCGGCAGTAACCACGGAACCGGCACCGACGATGGCACCCTCGCCTATCTTTACCCCGGCCAATATGGTCGAGTTGGCGCCTATCATGCTATCTCGTCCCACGCAGGTGGGACCTACCCTGTACTCGTGCCGGAGGAACTCGTGGGTCAGTATGGTTACGTTGTAGCCCAAAAGACAATTATCGCCGAGAGTTATTAACTCCGGCCAGAACACGTCCAGCATGGCCGCCAGTCCCACGGCGACGTCAGATCCAACTCGTACGCCCCGCCAGCGATAAAGGAAGTTTTTCCACCCGAAAAACGGGAGGTAGCGCGCCAGCGATATCGCCAGGAAGTTAACCATGACCCGCCCCATGGGCACGGCGCGAAAACAATGATGCAGGGAGTTTTTTTCCCCCGCGATGGGATGACTCGTCAGGTTGCGACCCCGGCGCATACTCACAGCCCAAGACCACCGTTCTCGAGGCGGAGACTGAGGCCAGGATCCACATCGATTTGCGGGTCGTCGGCTCCCCTCTCCAGATAGCGATTCAGGCCGGCGGCGGCCACCATTGCCGCGTTGTCGGTACAATACTTTAGAGGCGGAATGAACAATGTGATCCCCCGGACTTCGCTCTCCTCTCGGAGTCGGGAACGAAGCAGGGAGTTGGCCGCGACCCCCCCGGCGGCGATCAGGTTATCCGAACCCGTCTCATCGACCGCCCTCATAGTCTTGGCCACAAGCACGTCCACGACGGCTTCCTGGAAGGAAGCGGCCAGCGTTTCGACTACCCTCTCGTCGAGAGTCTCCCACCTTTAGGATGCCACCGCTACGGCCGTCTTCAATCCGCTGAAACTGAAGTCGAAATCCCCGGAATCGAGCATCGGACGGGGCAAACCCAACAATTCTGCACCATAGGATGAAGCCAGGCGATCTATGATGGGCCCACCCGGATATCCCAAGCCCAGGGCCCGCGCTACCTTGTCGTAGGCTTCTCCGGCCGCATCGTCTCTGGTGCCACCCAGGTATTCCGATCGTTCGCCGTCGTAATGCAGAAGTTCGGTGTGCCCACCCGATACTATTAGGCAAACAGCGGGCTCCGGCAATTTTCGGGACCCGGAATCCAAAGCGGCCGCCCAGATGTGGGCCGCGAGATGATTCACTCCTACGAAAGGAAGGCCTCGTCCCCAGGCCAACCCCTTTGCCGCCATGAATCCCACCAGCAGGGAGCCGACCAGACCGGGTCCGCGGGTCACCGCAATTAGGTCAACGTCGCCGATCGATTTCTCCGCCTGAGCCAGCGCGGCATCGATTACCGGAATGATGTTTTCGGAATGTTTGCGCGATGCCAGTTCGGGGACGACGCCCCCGTGGCGTGCGTGTACGATCTCCTGCGAACCCACGACGCTGGACAAAACGGCGAGTGTTCCGTCGACTACGGAAGCCGAGGTATCGTCGCACGAAGTCTCTATTCCGAGGGTCACCGGGTCAAATCTCAACCGTCCCATCCCTTCGTCTCCAGCACGCCCCTGACGTCACGACAAAGCATCACCAAAGCGTCTTCTCCCGTGTCCGTATAGTACCCCTTTTTGATCTTTACGAACTGGAAATCGTACGACTCGTAAAAGTCTTGCGCCAACTCGTTGGATACTCGAACCTCGAGGGTCATTCTATTGAGACCGCGAAGCAGGGCCCTGGCCATGAGACCGAGCAGCAATTGGCTGCCCACCTTGCGCCCGCGATAATCGGGATGAACCGCGATATTCGTGACGTGGGCCTCGAGCAGAAACAGCCACATCCCAGCGTAGCCTATTATACCTTCGGGACGCGTCGCCACGATATAATCGGCACTGGTGTTGCGGGTAATCTCCGATCGGAAAGCGCTTTCCGACCAGGGAGTGGGATAAGAACGACGCTCTATCTCCATTACTTCCGAAAGATCTCCCACTTCCATGGGACGCAGGGTGACGTCGTAAAGAGGTTCGGGCCTCTCCTCCAGGCTATCGCGATCGACCATCGTCGGCACCTCCGGTATGCTTCCGTTCCACCTCGCTGGCCCGGTGATAGCGCGGCGTCAGGGAACGCGGATCTCCCGCGGTGCCCCTGCGCAGTGCACGGTAGCCCAAAAGGGCCACGGCTGCCGGCGAAATCGACGCCCCCGAAACGAGTTCCGCCCAGGGTTGCGCGTCGCGATCGTCGTCCGGATAGCGATCGCAAATCCACCAGGTCTCCTCGGACTCATCCCCCAGCAGTTCCATCATCTGGGCGGGGGTGCGTCGCCCGGGAGTGATGTGGATCTCGGGTTCCCAGTGAAACCCTTTATCTCGTGGAGCACGCCGATAGGCGCCCGCAAAAAACGCGCCCCGCCGGGCCCACAGCGCCGATACGGCCAACTTCCCCGGCGGAACAGAAACGGAAGCCGCCAGGGCAGCGAGGGAATCGACCCCGACGGCGGGAATATCCAAACCCCGGGCGAGCCCGGCCGCGAAGGCACACGTTATCCTGATGCCTGTGAAACTGCCCGGACCGCGTGCCGCGGCCACGGCATCGAGATCTCCTACGTCGACACCGGCCGTTTTCAATAAGCAATCGGCCAGTTGCGGAAGAAGCCGTGAACTCCTATCGCGGGTGCATATCGAAATCTGCGCCACGCTCTCCTCGCCCCGGGATAGGCACAAGCCGAGAGAATCCGCGGAAGTATCGACCGCCAGAATTAACATGAACCCTCAGCCCCTCCACCAATCATCGTCCGACACCGGCCCAGGGCGGATACTCGAATCTCTCGACTATTCGTCTCCCCCGCCGCCCGGATCAGCGTGATCTCCAATCGATCGCCCGGCAGTATTCGGTCGGGCAACCTGTCGGCCCATTCCACCACCGCTGCCGCATCTTCGGAAACGATTTGCTCCCAGGGCAAATCCGCGACGGCTTCCTCGGTAGAAAGGCGATAGAGATCCACGTGATTTATCCTAAAGGAGGCGGAATGCTCCCAAACCAGGGTAAACGTCGGGCTACGATGGGGGCGTGGCACGCCGGCTCCGGTAAGTATGCCGGAAGCGAGCACCGTCTTTCCCGCTCCAAGCGGCCCGCTGAGGCAAATCATCATCCCCGGCTCCAGCCTTTCCCCCAGACACTCTCCCAAAGCCCGGGTCTCCTCTTCGGATCGCGTCCGGATTGTCGCTGATCTCTGACGATCGCTCATTCCTCGCCGCTTTCCAGGTAGGCCAGGATCTTTTTCATATCTTCCCAAACGGGGGCCTTCTTGTTCGGATCTCGCAGCAACGCCGCGGGATGAAACGTGGGCATGACGCGAATGCCGTGCCACCACTGCCAGCTGCCACGCATACGCGTGATACGGGCCCGCGGATCGATGAGTCCCTGCGTGGCCGCGGCCCCGAGAGTAACGATTATCTCGGGTTCGATCAGACGCATCTGTGCGTGCAGATAGGGTATGCAGTAATTTCTTTCCGCTTCGGTGGGCGTACGATTACTGGAGGGACGGCACTTGACGATATTGGTTATGTAAACTTCACCGCGCTCCAAACCGCAGGCAGTTAGGATACGATCCAGCAGTCGGCCGGCGCGTCCCACGAACGGTCGACCCTGGCGATCCTCGTCGGCTCCCGGGGCTTCCCCCACGAAAACCAGGCGCGCCTCGGGGGAACCCTCGCCGAATACTACGGTATTGCACGTTTCCCGCAGGTGGCATCGGCGGCACGCGAGAGCCATTCGCTCCAATTCCGCGAGGTCATCGATTTCTCCCATTTCGCGAAGAAACTCGACGACGTCGTTGTCATCGATGCCCCGCCCGTAGCCGAAACCCGTCGCGCGAGGAGAAGCGGAAGAATCCTCCCCCGGCAAAAACTCCAAGCCCTTTTGATCCAGCTCTAATTCATCATCTCTCTCTATCATCGAGCCCCGCCTCCTCGATCTTGGCTCGTATCTCTTCCTGTCTGCGTCGAACGATTTCGCGATACTCCAACACGAATTCCATGTTCTCCCGCTGTCCGAGCTCGGCCATCTCGTCGAGCCCCGCACGAAGATCTCCTACGGCGGAGCGAATATTTCTGCCCGTCGCCAGTGCCTCGGGACAATCGGGACGGCACGGGTAGAAATAGGCCGCGAAATAGGCGGCCGGATCCACAGCGCCCTCGAACTCCGCCAGCTGCTCCGAGGCTCGAGCCCCCGCATCCAGTCCCTTTTCCGTATCGGCGATGTAAGCGTTGACGCAGCAGGTGGGGTATCCGAGCATGACTCCCATGGCATCGAGGAAGATCGAAGACATCTCCTCGGGCAAGAATACCGGGCTCATTTCCCGGTGCTGCTGTGCCTCCTCGCGAATCTTGTCGCGCATACCCATGACCCGCGATACTCTTTCCAGGGCCTCATCGGAACCCGGCACGAACAGGTCGTCGAGACTCGGACGCAGGCTCTTTTGATAGCTGCTCATGCCCAGCCGCTCGGCCCACTCTCTGTGCGCAACGTATTCTTCGTGATTTGCGACCACTTCATCGAAGGAGGAGCGGATCAGTTCCGCTCTGAAGGCCAGCGGAGTGGTGATCAATCGCCGAATATTCAGGCGAGTGCGCTCGATGAAACCCAAAAGGCCCCTTCGGCCGCCCCCGGAATAGAATTTTTTGGCGTAAACCTCGTCGATTTCCCCGCGAATCGCATCGCCCGAGGGCAGCTCCGCCGGTACCATCAGGGAACCCGTAGGCCGGGCTCCCTGCGCGACGGCGAGATAATCCTCGATCTTGACTCGGTCCGCGATTCTCGCGTCGGCCAAGAAGGCATCCAGGGTCCGTTCATCGATACTCATTATCAGGCCTCCCATTCGATCTCGCTCCCAGGACTCCATTCAACCGCCCGGGGCCTCAATCCTTCCCCCGGGACTTTCTTCGCGGCAGCAAAACGGAGGGGGACCGAAGCCCCCCTCCCGCTATCGTACCTATTTGACGGGGATCAGCTTTCGATGATCTCCACGTTCGCCCGGGGTATCGTAACCTCGGTACCATCCTGCAGTTTGGCGTTGAGTACCCGTACCCTGGTTTCGCTTTCGACCACCTGCAGTTCCGGAGGAAGTCCGGTGACCTCTGCCAGCTCACCGAAGTAAGGTTCGCGGATAATCCTGATCGGCGTTCCCAAATCCAGACCGCCGCCCAGATCCTCTTCCTCTTCTTCGTCCTCCAGCTCACCCTCTACTTCTTTGGGTTTTTCGATCAGTTCCCGAAGCATCTCGGGATCCGTCGAAATGATTTCGGGGCGCATGACCCCGGCTCGTATCTGCGTGGCCCCGTTCATGGAGGCGTCTCGACCCTCGAGCTCAGATAGTAGTTCGAAAGTCTTATCCGCCATTCTCATGGGACCGAAACCCTCGGTGATGATTAGTGTCAGGGGAATGTCCTCGTGTCCGGTTATCGCAACGCCGATGTCGTAACCCAGGTAGTCTATGAGGTCAGCGTCGACTACACCGCCCGATATTAGCCCGACCGCTCCGAACTCTTCCGCCCGACGCAGCATCTCCGCCGTGGCGAGGTTTCCGATGACCAGGATCTTGCCCTCACAACTTTCATCGATGAGCGTAGGAGAGATGGTCTCGTCGGGGGCTGAAGCGAGTACCTTTATGACTCCTCGACGTTCTCCCCCTATTCCGAAAATGCCCTGGATGAAGGCGCCGGCAGTTTCGATGATTACGCCCTCATCGGGCAAGACCTCTCGCACGAGACCTTCCACGTACGCCTCGACACTCAGGGGAGTGGGGGGTTCGCGCAACACCATCTGACCACTGACCTCGGAGATCATTTCCACGACGCCGTCCACCGGAGACATCTGCTCGGATTTGAACAATCCGAAAAACGATACTTTGCGTGCGATCACGTCGCCCTGTTTGACCTCGTCGCCAACCTCCACGGTGACCACGTCGGGAAGTTCGTAGGGCTCCACGGTGAGAAGCTGCGATATGTTTACGCTCGCGGGATCGCCGGGAATCTCCGTTTTGGCCACGACGTCTTGGGGCTGTACCACGTCGCCCACATCCACCATCACGTCACCTTTGAGCGGGAGCCGCCTGACTTCGCGGATGAGCTCTCGAGCCCTAACTTTGAGTCCCGGGGTATATGCGACAGCCATGTTATACCGCCCGCCCTTCGTCGATATACTTTCTCAGGGCGTCCATTGGATAGACACCCAGAGCTTCAATCCATTCGATGATCTTTTGACGGCGTTTCTCGGTATCTTCTTCCAGATAGAGGGGACGGCTTCGGCCATCGATCACTATCCCGACCACGCCGCCTTCCACTTCCACATCCCTCGAGCGACCGTCGCCAGCGCCAACATCCCAACGCCTTCCGGGTTCGATGTGTGCCTGAGCCAGGCTGCCCTCTTCCAGTTCGATCAGCTTCAACTCGCCGAATCCCACCCTCTCGACCCTCTCGGATCCGTCGGGCATGGTGAAGGTAACCTCGACGGGGGTGGTGTCGCGCAGGTTGTCGATCTTGACCCCTTGCTGAGGAACGGGAGCGATACTGCTGCCGAGACGCACGAGACAATCGCGATCGAATACCTGGGCGGAAGCCTCGGGATGAACCGTGGACAGTACGCCGAGCTGCGGCATCATGAAAATACTGTCTACGGCGAGTCGAGTTACTCCCTCGGGCTGGAAAGCATCGAGCAGCATGAGGGCGGCCTGTACTCTGCGCGGGGCGTGGGACAAAACGCCACCACTACCGAGGATCATGCCGAGGGTCAGCATGTTGACGAGACTGGCACCGCTTACGGTCTGATCAAAGGTGTCGCCCATATCGCGGGCCTGGCGAATACCCTTGAGCCCGGTAGCCAGCGTCTTGTGGTGTTCGAATGCCAATCTCAGGGCCTCCCGCGCCAGGGCCTGCTCGACGACGAGATCCTCGAGTGTTTGGGGGATCGTCGTCGGCCGAATCATTTTGTTTCTAATTCTGCTGCGCAATGCATCCTCGGCCACTTCCATGGGAAGCCAGCGCGAAATATTTTCGATACCGGTCTCCAGGAGTACGTTTGAGATACTGTAGCTCATGCCGAGGTTGGCCGATACCGTACGATTGAAAGTTCCGGAGAAGACGCTGAAGATATCCGTGGTGGCCCCACCGATATCCACACCCACGACTTCCATGTTGTACTGCTCCGCCACATTCTGAATGCCGAGACCGACAGCGCCCGGGGTGGGCATGATCGGGGCATCGGTCCATTTCATGAGCTTGTTGTAACCGGGAGCCTGCGCCATTACGTGTTCCATAAAGAGGTTGTGGATTTCCTCGCGAGCCGGGGCCAGGACTTCCTCCTCCAACACCGGTCGGATGTTGTCCACCACCCTGAGATCCAGGGTCTCTCCCAGCGTATCTCTGACGTGTTCGCGGGCGTCTTTATTGCCCGCAAAGATCACCGGCAGGCGGAAACCAATTCCGAGCCTCGGCCGGGGATCCGCCGCGGCTATGAGCTCGGCTATCTGACTAACGTGAGCTACGGTACCGCCGTCGACACCTCCCGAGAGAAGTATCATATCCGGTCGCAGCTGGCGAATGCGCGAAATCTTCTCGTGGGGCATGCGACCGTCGTCCACGGCTATAGCATCCATGACGATCGCCCCGGCGCCCAGCGCGGCTCTTTCGGCGCTCTCCGCCGTCATCGTCTTGACTACACCGGCCACCATCATCTGCAGGCCACCACCGGCGCTGCTGGTCGAAAGGTATACATCCACGCCTTCGGTGTCGGACTTCCTGGGTCGGATGACACCTTCATCCGATAGGAAAGTCTTGCCGGAAAGTTCCTCGACCTCGGTAACGGCGTTACGCACACCCATAGTCACGTCTTCGAAAGGAGCCTCCACCGTAGTCGGCGCCTCACCGCGGACGATGAGCCGATATTCATCACCCGTTTTTTCGATCAGGATGGCCTTAGTGGTGGTGCTCCCGCAGTCAGTTGCAATTATGGACTGAATTTGTTCTTTCGGGATCTTCGTGGTTTCTTCAGTCGACAAACAACTTCTCCTCCTCCCGGGTCCCCTCCGATATTCCAAGTTCGCCGGCGACAATTATCGTGCCGGTCACCTCAGCTACCTCTGTCATCGGAATCGGGACATTCCTCTTCCCGTTCCGCCTTCTGCGCCTCGCGTTCTTCCTTCTTACGCCTGCGGGCTTCTCGCCGGGCTCGCTCCTCTTCTTCCACCATGTCTTCCAGACGCTCCACCAATCTATCCACGTTGTCGCGATCTTGAAGCAGATAGGCGATCTCGGTAGCGTAGGGATGCCCGGTGAAGAGATTGGTAAAGGGCGCCACCATATGCATGCCCTGGCTCGCCATGAATGACACGGGACGAAAACCGTCGAAAAGCATGATGGCAGGAGCCACCATCTCCCATTGATAAATCCTTTGCGCGGCCCATTCAATTAGCTCGTCTCGCCTCTCGGGCGTGAAGTCGCCCTTACGCAACACCAGGAGGTCCCCCTTCGATCAAAAAGTGCACTTTGGGCCCGGACGCTGCAAATATCTCCCCGCCACCGCGAAAAGATGCCGGGGCGACATCTCCCACCCATCTAGCCCACCATTTACCACCAATATCCCAAACCAAAAAATCGACACAAATACTATGGCGATACTTTCCGCCTCATCCTTTGTACCCGTTTCCAAAGCGGCAATGCAACCCCCGAAAACCAGTATATCCGGAAACCGGGTAACCGCAAATGAAAATCCTTCTCCCTCCCCCATCGCGGGCGTTCCACCTGCGAAAAAGCGAGGTATTCAAAGCGACCGGCGCCCGACCAGATAGGTCAGGACTACGCCCGCCATTAATCCAGTTCCAACCCCCTAAGCCTCCTCATCGACGTCAAACATGGAATGATGGAGGACGCAAATGCCGATACCGGCAGCTTGGTCACTGACTCCCAGGCAAAATAACAGGCCCCGCCGATTGGATCGGCATCCGTAGAATTGTTGGGCTTCTTTCATACCTGCAGGAATCCGGTCCACGAGCGTCTTTCGGCCGCGGACCGGATCGATCCAGAGTCACTGTCGTCTCTACTATCGAGTTCCGTCACCCATAGAGCTATGAGTACAATCAGTACGGTCCTGTTGTTGCTCATCGCGTTGACGCTGGCGGTCGTCGTCGGACTCGTTGTCATGGCTCCCGACGGGATGGTGCAGAACCCACCGGCGGTTATCGGAGCGTTTCCGGCAATCGACACGTGGCCGTAATAAAAAGAGCGAGCTGGCTGATCAGACGAGTTCGCCGCTGCGGATCGCGGCTTCGGCGTCCGAAAGCGCGTCCTCGGCGTCGAACCCGTCGATGATCGCAGCCAGTTCGTCTCTCGATGCACCCCCAAGCTCGCGAGCAGCGGCCGTGATCGCCGGGATCGCTCGGAGGATGTTGTCGACGATCGGGATCGCGGCCGCGCGTGCAGACCGCGAAAGCGGGTTGAGATCGATGACAATCTCTGTTTTCCCCATTGCGGCGAGTGCCTCTGCGCGATCGCCGTCTTCGAGCGGCACGACGACGACATCCGCAGACCCGATCCCGTCAGCATCGACCTTTGCACGCTCGTGGCTCAAGCCGGGGATCCGCGCGTCGGCAGTGAGCCCCTTGACATCCGCTGCGCCGTGCTCGCGGAGGTGCGCTGCGATCGCTGTCATACGCTCGTCTGTCCGGTTGAAGAGATTGATTTCGATATCGGCATCGACCGCCTCCGCAAGCGCGACAACTTCCGAAGGAACGAGCGCTGCGACGTTGCCGTTCACCGAGATCACGGGATGGTTCGCCAACAGCAATGCCGCCGCAGCGACACGTTCGGCGGCGGCTGCGCTGTCGATCGTCCGCTCGCCCAACAAGTAGTCGAAGGCCTCCCCACGACCCTCTGCAATGAGCCCCTGTTTGCTCGTGATCCCGTTTTCGACGCCGGCCTCAATTCGGTGCCGTGTCAGAAGCGACTGGTATCTGGGGTGGTCTTCGGGGATATCGATCTCGGTCATACCGATACCTGCCTGCAGAGAATAAAAAGCCGATCGGGTTCGGGCTGAGATCACCGCGGGTGCTCCGAGTCACGGACGAGATGCGCCCCCGCAGGATAACACCGACAAACGGCCGGATCGTAGCCGGCATCGGACAATCCCGTGCCGATCGCGAACACGGTCCGTCCAAGCATCGCCATCGCGGCCGTCCCACCATCCTGGATAACTGCTTCGATCGCCTGTTCGACCTCCGTGACCAGTAGCCCCGCATCCATCGAGAAGGTGCGTGCGCCGTGCATAAGCTGTTCGATCGTCGGTGTTGCGACCAGCGCCGAAAGCGCCTGTTCACCAGCCGCAGTAACCGCTTCGGTGTCCCCGGAGAGCACTGACTCCGTCGAGAGTTCGCCGAACGTACAGTATTCAATCCGCGGTGACGCAGGAATGCCGTCAAGCTCACCGTGGCCGGGCGCGCCCGGTTCTAGTCGAATTGGCATCCCTCCACGGGCCTGCGCGACAACGTCACCGAGGCCGGTGCCCGCTTCGACCTCTGCGCGGTGAGCAATCGCGGTGAGTTCGTTGACAGACCGACCACAGTCGAACCGTGCATTGGCTGAGAGCGCAGTGCCGAGTGCGATCGCACCAGAGACACCGAACCCCGCCCCGAGCGGGAGTGGAGTCTGTGCGTGGACAGCCGCAGAGACATCGAGCGATCGAAGCACCGACGCGACGGGCTGGATCGACGTCGGCTCTCCGTTCAAAACGACAGTTGAGTCTGTGGCTGGCGAGATCGAAAGCGAGACGCCGTGGCTGAGCGCGATCCCAGCCCCGCGACTGCCGGCAACAAGCGGATCGGGATCCGGCTGTGGGCTGAAAAATGCCGTGATGTGACCGGGGACGAATACGGTTGGCGCCGGATCGTCGCTGCCGTCCATATGTTCGGTTCGAACAGCGACACCGCAATGAACCCTTCTTTTTGACTGGTCGAAATCGGCTTGTTGTTTGGGAGGTCTGCTCAAAGAGCTGTATTACCTTACTGGTATGGATTGTACTTCATTATATCGCCCGTCATACTATAGAATGCAATTTATGACATCGGCCAGTGCGTTATTGTTGGGTGCACAGGGCGGATTACTACAGTCTTCACAGACACAAACTGAGATATTCGAGTACATTCTGAGTAACTCGCTGCTAGCGAGTTCGTTCGTTGTCAACATCGCGCTCGCGGGGTTGACGATCGTCGCGATCGCGTACCTTGCGAGAAACGTGACTGATCCACGGGCGAAGCTCATCGTCATCTCGACGATGCTCATTTCAGTTGTTTCGATTTCAAGCTACACGGGGCTCGCGTCAGGGTTGACCGTGAGCTTCCTCGAAATGCCTGCTGGGCACGCCTTAGCTGGCGAAGAAGTGTTCACTATGTGGGGGCGGTATCTCACGTGGGCGCTTTCGACGCCGTTCATCCTGATAGCGTTGGGGCTGCTTGCGGGCTCTAACCTCACGAAGATCTCGACGTCGGTCGCGTTCACGATCGCGATGTGTGTTACGGGGCTTGCCGCAGCACTCACCACCTCGTCTGTCGTCATGCGCTGGTGGTGGTTCGTGCTGAGTTCGATCTTCTTCCTCGTCATCATCTACATCCTGCTGGTCGAGTGGCCCGCAGATGCACAGGCCGCGGGGACGACAGACATCTTCAACACGCTGAAGATCCTGACCGTCATCACCTGGTTCGGCTACCCACTGCTTTGGTTCCTCGGCGTTGAGGGAATCGCGGTGCTGAACACTGGTGTCACCTCGTGGGGTTACAGCCTCCTCGACGTGATCGCCAAGTACGGGGTGACGCTGCTCATCGTGACGTACGTCGCGAAGGAGCCAGACGAGGTCACCGCTGGATCCAACTACGGTTCCAGCCTCTCGAAGGTCGTCCCATCGGACGACTGAACAGTCCGAGCAACTGACTTCGTCTCGCTCGCACTGTGCGGGCGATCGACCTATTTTTTAAACAAAGAGAGGAATACTGATAGGTATATAGTGCGTAGAGGGGTATGTGTCGGGGCTTCACGTACTCACTGTCGTGCCGGAATGGAACGAGCAGATCGCCGCGACGATAGCAGACCATGGACATCGCGTCACGACTGCGACAACGTCGACGGAAGCGGTTGCAATCGCGCTGACGGACCCGATCGATCGCGTCGTCGTTAGCAGTAAACTCGGCGATGAACTCGAAACGCTCCAGAGTGTGCTCGCAGAGCACTGTCCAAGGCTGCCTGTGGTGTCGTTCACCCCTGAATCGACTGACTCTGTGAGCACAAGTGCCAGTGAGCGGTCCGCAGCGCTTTTGCACGCAAATAGTGCAGATACACTCGAACACCTCGTTACGAAAATCGAGACGGCAGAACCGCCGGATGACACAGACCCACCGGAACGGTCGGGGTCAGCGCGTTCGTCTACGCGTGAGTCGACAGCGATAGATGACGAAGCTTCGAGAGCAAATGACCTAAGCGACGACCAACTGTTTCGGGCGATCAACCACGCGCCCGTTGGAATCAGCCTCACCGATCCGTCCAAACCGGACAACCCACTCATATATGTCAACGACGCGTGGAAAGAGATCTGTGGCTACGAGCGCTCAGAGGTGCTCGGAGAGAATCCTCGACTGTTACAGGGAGCAGAAACCGATCCGGAAACAGTCGCTGAGATCCGTGAGGCGATCGAAAACCACGAGCCGATTACGACGCGGATCAAAAACTACACCGCTGATGGAAGCCCGTTCTGGAACGAATTGACTGTCGCTCCCGTTCGCGACGAGACCGGAGAGGTTCGCCATTACGTCGGATTCCAAAACGACGTCACGCATCTACACGCGACAGAAGAACTCGCCGAACAACGTCGTACAGATCTTGCCCACGAAGTTGCCGTGCTCGAACGGATCCTCTCACGAGTGAGCGGGCTACTGTACACCATCACGCAGATACTCGTCACCGAAACCGATCGTCAAGCGGTCGAGGCGCAGATCTGTGAGGTTATCGCCGAAACCGACGGCTACATGGCCAGCTGGTTCGGCACCGTTGATGAGGACGATTCGACGCTAACGATTCGAACCGCTGACGGGATATCGTCGGTCCAATCAGAGCCCATCGGACTTGAGTCAGTGCCCAGAGAACTCGTCGAAAGCGAAGTCGACGGGGCGGTGCGTTCAATCGATCTCTCGGCCGTACAAGACCAGCGTCTCATTCCCGGAGCCGACGACTCGGAGGCGCTGCTCGTCGTCCCACTGCGGTACTCGCCAAAGCGCTACGGGCTGTTTTGTGTGTACGCCGATGACGCAGACATTCTCGACGATCGCGAAAAAGAGCTGTTTGAATCGATCGGCAATACCATCGCAACCGGGCTCCACGTGATCGAAACGGTGCGGATGCAAACCACCAAGCGTGTTCACGAGACACGCTTTGAGATCGCCGATCCGTCGTTTGTGCTCGCAGACATCGCAGCCCGGATGGAGGCAGATATCGAATACACGGGAATCACCGGCGGACGGGACGGATCGGGGTACGAACTGTACCTCCAGGCAAGCGGGCCGATCGACCACGAACTCAACAGCCTCACCGAGTGTGGATCCATCGAGTCTGTACGGGTGATCACCGAATCCGACACGTCGGTTGCGTTCTCGGTGACGACGACGGCGCTCTCTCCGTTCATCGAACTCTCACAGTACGGCGCGTCGGTCATCGACGCGGCGGCGACCCCAGAGTGCGCAGAGATTGTCGTCGAATCTCCAGCCGAACAAGACATCAGGTCCCTTTTTGAACAGCTCGAATCGATGTACGAGACGGTTCGACTCGTTTCCCAGTGCGAGCGCGATCGCCGCCGCAAGCCGCAACAAGAGTTCAGCGCCCAGCTAGATACAGAACTCACCGGGAGGCAGCGGACCGCAATCGAGAAGGCGTATTTCAATGGCTACTTCGAGTGGCCCCGACCGGTCGACGGAAGTGAGGTCGCCGAAACCATGGATATCTCGAGACAGACGTTCCACCAGCACCTTCGGGCCGCGGAAAAAAAGCTGATCAGCACGTATCTCGGCGAGTAACGCGTTTGAATCGTCGCGATTCACGGCGAGTGACGCGTTCGAATCGCCACAACTCGCGCCGAGCGCCTGAGTCGACGTGTGGAAACTGCCACTACGGTGAAAGCCGCTGTCGATCGCGGGGGAACAACACGGCTTCACGGATGTTCTCTAAGCCAAGGACTGTCATGACGAGCCGCTCGCCGCCGAGTCCGAAGCCGGCGTGTGGTGGCATCCCGTATTTGAACATCTTGGTGTAGTACTCGAACGCGTCGGGGTCGAGGCCCTGCTGTTCGAATCCTTCGATCAGGTGTTCGTAACGGTGTTCGCGCTGGCCACCCGAGACGAGTTCCATCCGTGGGTGCATCAGATCGAAGCCGGTCGACAGCGACTCATCGTCCTCGTAGTCCATGATGTAGAACGGTTTGATGTCCGAAGGCCAGTCAGTGATGAAGTAGTGCTCGCCGACGTCCTCGCCGAGGGCGTGTTCACCCTCTGTCGGGAGGTCGTCACCCCAGACAAGCTGTTTGTCGAGTGCGCCCGTGGCGTTGATCCGTTCGATCGCCTCCTCGTAGGTGAGCCGCGGGAAGTCACCCTCGGGGACCTCAAACTCGTCGGCAATACCGAGCGCCTCGAGCTGTGGCTCGCAGTTTTCTGCAACCGCTTCGTAGACGGACTTGACGATCGCCTCAGCGACGTCCATTGCCTCGGTGTGATCACAGAAGGCGCCCTCGAAGTCGATCGAGGTTGCCTCGTTGAGGTGTCGCGGCGTGTTGTGTTCCTCTGCGCGGAAGATTGGCCCGATCTCGAAGACGCGCTCGATACCCGAACCCGCAATGAGCTGTTTGAAAAGCTGTGGGCTCTGGTTCATGAACGCCTCCTCGCCGAAGTAGGTGATCGGGAACAGCTCCGTGCCGCCCTCCGTACCGGTCGCGACGATTTTTGGGGTGTTGATCTCCGTACATTCGTGTGCACGGAACGTCTCGCGGGCCGCACGCTGAATCTCAGAGCGGATCTCAAAGATCGCCTTCACTTCCGGTTTGCGGAGATCTAGCGTCCGGTTGTTGAGCCGCGTCGACAGCTCTGCGTCGACCTTCCCGGACGGGTCAAGCGGGAGTTCGGTGTCGGCCTCAGCAACGATCTCAACTGCCGTCGGTGTGATCTCGACACCCGTCGGCGCGCGCGGCTCCTCGTCAACTGCGCCAGTCACTGAGATAACAGATTCCCGAGAGACACCAAGCCCAGTTTCAACGAGCTCGTCGTCCATCTCGTCTTTTTCGAATTTGACCTGGATTTTGCCTGTTCGGTCGCGGAGAATGAGAAAGGCGATCCCGCCGAGGTCACGGATCTCGTGGACCCACCCGGCGACGGTGACGTCCTCACCCGGCGCTGCGTCTTCAGTATACGTTCGGTTTCGCATACCAATTGGTTGCTGTGGGATACGCATAAAAGACCCCGTTTTGATCCGATCGGGGGGAAACGTGTCCCGATGTCCTCACTCAGTCGACGGCGAAGTCGCGTG
>JAWODQ010000082.1:0-3566 GCA_046483165.1 Bacillota bacterium
TACGGCACGCGACCCGAGGAACCCAGCGAAGGCGAAGATGAAGAAATTCGTTGGGAGGTCACGGAATCGGCCCGCGTATCGGTCGATAGGAATGGCTTCGATCCGATCGTCGTACGAGTACCTTTCGAAGCGGAAATCGAGTTCGAGATAGCCGCCACCGGTGATACGGATCACCGCATCGTGATCGACGGGCTGGGAGTCGACGTCTCCGTGGAGTCGGGCACTTCCCGAACGGTTACCGTACGCCCCACGCAATCCGGCGTCTATCATATGTATTGCGCCCTTCATTCGGAGAGTAATCCTCTGTTACACGGAAGGTTCATCGTAGAAAGGCAACAGTGATACCGTCCCCACCTTCGGAACCGTGACCGGGACGCCACGACTCCACCTGGGGGTGTTCTTCGAGATACGTCCTCACGGCATCGCGTAGGGTGCCGGTTCCTCGACCGTGAAGAATGGTCGCGCGATTGGCCCCGGCCAAAAATGCGTCGTCCAGGTATTTCGCCAGCTTGGGCAGGGCCTCTTCCACCGTATGTTGCCGAATATTTAGTTGCTCCGACAAACTCTCGCCCTTGATCCTGGCCATCTCACCCAGGCGCATCCGATTCTCCCGTTCTTCGGGAGCCTCGGTAGGCTCCAAATCGCTCAAAGGAAGTCTCGTGCGCAGTACCCCTATCTGCACCTCGGCATCCTCGTCTTCCTCGTTTATTTCGCGAATGTAGCCCGCCTTATCCAGGCTGATCACCCGGACGTGCTGTCCGGGACGGAGATCTTCCGCGGGAACGTCGGGCTTGGCGGATTTCTCCCGTTCCTCACGCCGCGGGGCGACCTCTTCCCCTTTCTTGTCCAGGTAACCCTCGGCACGGTCCCGCAGCTTGATCGTGCGCCGCCGCATCTCCTCGGCGCGCCTGAGGGCTTCTTTGGGATCCTCATCGCCGTAATCTCCAGCCTGCAGCTGTGACACCAGCTCGTGGATATCTCGCAGCAGGGCGTTGGCTTCCTCCCGGGTATCGTCCATGAGGCGGCGCAATTGTGCTCGCGTCGAGGCCAGCATGTCCTCCTGGACGCCGCGAAGATACTCTTCGCGCCTTTCGGCGCGACGTCGGAGTTTTTCCGCATCCTGCAGTTCGGTTTCGAGTTGTCGTCGGCTCTCTTCCCAGGCTCTCCGATCTTCTTCGATGGCGCGAAGTAGGCTCTGCGCATCCATCTCTTCGCCGGATACAGCGCGACGTGCGCGCCCGAGCACGTCCTCCGGCATTCCCAGCCTGGCGGCGATTTCGAAGGCGTTACTCCTGCCCGGAGTGCCCTGGACCAGCCGGTACGTCGGAGATAGGGTTTCCGAGTCGAATTGCATGCTGGCGTTGGCCGCACCTTCTAAACCGTAAACGAAACTCTTCAATTGACCGTAATGCGTGGACGCGACGGTTCGTACCCCCAACTCGTGGAGATAGGAGAGGATACCGATGGCCAGGGGCGCACCTTCGGCCGGATCGGTCCCGGCACCCAATTCATCGAGCAAGACCAGGGTGTTCGAGTCGGCGTGGCGGAGAATCGGCACGACGTTATTCATATGCGAGGAAAAGGTACTCAGATTCTGGGTGATGCTTTGCTCGTCACCGATGTCGCAACAGACGTCGCGAAACATTGCAATCTCGCTTTCGGGTTCGGCGGGTACGTGCAATCCCGAATGGCACATCAGCGTAAGGAGACCGATGGTTTTCAATGTAACCGTCTTACCGCCGGTATTCGGCCCGGTAACCACCAGTGTATGGAACTCCTCACCGATTTCCACATCGAGGGGAACGACGTCTCCCTGGAGTAGCGGATGCCGGGCACGAACTAACTTCAGATAACCCCTGTCATTCAATGCCGGGGCCGAGGCTTCCATGTCCCCGGACACCATCGCCCTGGCATAGATGAAATCCAACCTACCCAAAGCTTCCTGCTCGGTCCAAAGTCGGCGGGACTCTCCCCTGACTGCAGAGCTGAGTTCCGCGAGTATCCGCAGTATTTCCGCATCTTCGGCATCGCGCAATTCCCTGAGGTGGTTGTTCATATCCACCACTATCTGCGGCTCGATGAATACCGTGGCGCCGCTCGAAGATTGACCGTGGACAATGCCGCGAACTTTGCCGCGGGATTCCTGGCGTACCGGGACCACGTATCGACCATTGCGCTGCGTCACTATATCTTCCTGGAGATGGTTCTTCAGTTCGGGGCTCCGCAGAAGTCCCTCCAGTTTCCGTCGCAACTCCTCGGATCTATCTCTAAGGGAACGGCGGAGGCGTCGAAGCTCCGGTGAAGCACCGTCCGCCACCTGGGCTTCCTCGGTGATGCATTCGCGTATCTCGCTTTCCAGCGAGGGATCTGGATCGAGCGCCTCGGCGAGATCCGCCAATCGCACCAGTTCGTCGTGCCGGCCGAGATATCGACTCAGGAGGCGTCCGGCGCGCAGGCAATCCGCCACGGCCAAGAGGTCCTCCGGTGCGAGGACTCCACCGCGTTCTGCCCTGCGGATCTGCGCCGAAAGGTCGGAAATGCCCCCCATGGGAGGGGAATCTTCGTCGAGGAGATGTCGCATCTCCGTGGTCTCATCGATCGCCTCGCGGATATCTTCTTCCGATGGGAGAGGACCCATTTCGGAGGCGCGCGACGCGCCGAGCGAACTGCTGGCGGAGCGCACCACCATGTCGACCACAGCATCGTACTCCAGCTGGCGTCGGGCGGTGATCCTTAGCTGTTCCCGTCGCGATCGGTCCGCGAAACGGGATTGTTGCTCTTTGTCTCCCACTTTCCCTCGATTACCTCCATAACGAATCATTTCTGTTAAAAGCGAAGGTCTCTCCCGGTCGGCGACCGGGAGAGAATCCACCACTGGCCAGCGTTCCTCGAACCCTCATCATTTATCCAATCGGCATCGTATCGCGCCCGATCTACGCTCACTCCAACGCATCCGGACGGTAAAGCCTCATCTCCAATATGGTACTCGTTCTCCGGGCTCCGTCCAAGAGGTGATCGGTAATACCGCGCACAATTGACGCTCCATCGCTCGAGCCGCCTTCGTCCCTCGGGAGAAAGCACTTCACCTCCCGGCCCAGGTCCACTTCTCCGAAAGCGCGGCCGATCGAAACCTCCAATAATCACAATTCCCCCGCAAACTCGCGCTATCCCATCCCCTTCCGGGGCAACTCGGTGCCATTCTCTCGGTCATGGGATTTGGTCGCGATCGGAGGGAATGCGGCGGGCGATGGATGGGAAACTGGGGATAGTAATGGCGTCCACAGCTACCTACGACATCGGCATCCCGAGGGCGAAAAGCGCGAGGAGGACATACCCGCCCGAGGGCGGACGAAGAGGATCTCATACTGCGTTTACCCACTCACCGCGCGAGCAGTGGGACATCGCGAGAGGGCTCGGGGTCGGAGACTCCTACGGACCCCTCATCGACCCTCGCCCTGTTCGTCGCGCTTCATGGGTATCACCGGGTGGCTTTCGCGATTTCCCTTACGATATTCGTCTTCCAGCATCTGCACCACCCTGTCGTATCTCTCCTGGATCTCCAGATA
>JAWODQ010000087.1:0-5060 GCA_046483165.1 Bacillota bacterium
TTCCCGGCCCCGAGCTGGAACCCGAACTGCAGAGAGAACGGGAGCGCGCCATCGATCTCATGGTCCAGCGTTCGAACCGTATCGAATCCGTAAGCCACATGCTCAACGAGGGAATCGACGCCGACGATTTGGCGCGAGAACTGGTGGAGGGCCTGCCATTTAAGCACCTCGGAGGCGACTCCATCGAGTTCCGCTGCACCTGTAATCGCGAGCGAGTGGCGGCAATACTCCTCAGCCTCGACGAAGAAGAAGTCGAGGGAATATTCGACGATTCCGACGTCGCCGAGGTAACCTGTGAGTTTTGCCGGCAATCGTATCACTTTACCGAGGACGAAATACGACAGCTCCGAGACACGAAGGACGGAGAGGACGATAATATTGAGTAATCCGGCGAGAACGCGTGTGGCCCTTTTTGCCACCGGCGGCACCATCGCCCACGGGCCGAGAGGAATTAAACTGGGGGCTCAAGATCTGGTGGCCGGCATCGAGGCAAATCTGGCGCGAGACGGTATCGAGGTCGAGGGTGCCGACCTCGACCGGGTCCCCTCCTCATCCCTCACGCCCGAAGATGTTCTCGAGATGCTTAGGCGAGCGCAGGGGGTTCTCGATAATTGTCGTGGAGTGGTCATCACCCACGGCACCGACACCCTGGAAGAAACCGGCTTTCTATTCTCGCTTCACTGGGAAAGCGATGCTCCTTTGGTCCTGACCGGTGCCATGCGCCCGGCACGCACATCCGGAGAAGACGGACCGAGAAACCTTTCCGCGGCCTGTCGCGTGGCGGCCGATCCTCTCTCGAGGGGAAGGGGTCCTCTGGTCGTGATGCACGATAAGATCTTTCGGGCCGGGGACGTGACCAAGGTACATTCGTGGGACACCGATACCTTCGCGGCCGACGCCGGCGCCGAGGGAAGTATCGACCCCTGGAGTAATCTGACCTATCATCGGCCCGCCGATGGGCCCAAGACTCTGCCACGAAAACCCCCGGAGTATCCGGAACCCGTGGCCATATTGACCGTCGGCGCCGGCTCCGACGGATCCGAGGTAGACGCCCTGGTCTCTGCCGGCTACCGCGGCCTGGTTTTGGCCGTGGCCGGCAGGGGCGGTATACCCGGGGGAACGAAGGACGCACTATTGCGGGCCATCTCCGCCGATACCGTGGTGGTGGCCGCCTCTCGCTGCCCCCTGGGCGGGACGACCGCGGGATACGATTCCCACGGCATACTTTGGGCCGGAGCACTCAACGCGCCCAAAGCCCGGCTGCTACTGATGACCGGCCTGGCCCTCTGGGGGCGGGACAGCGAGAAACTGGCGCAGATATTCTGAACGGCACACGGGGGTAATGATGTGAAGACCACCAGGATTCTGATAATCGAGGATGACGGCAACATCCGAAAACTCCTCGCTCTTTACCTGGAACGAGAGGGGTTCAAGGTTCTCACCGCCGCCAGCGGCGAAGAAGGTCTTGCCCTCTTCTCCAGCGAGGCGCCGGATCTGGTGATATTGGACATCATGCTCCCCGACATCGATGGATGGGAAATCTGCCGCCGAATCCGGGAGAAATATACCTGCCCGGTAATCATGTTGACGGCGCTGGATTCTACCAGGGACAAGGTGGCGGGTTTGGAGATCGGAAGCGATGACTACATAACGAAACCCTTCGAACCCCGGGAGATGGTCGCTCGAGTTCGCGCCGTGCTGCGGAGAAGCTCGGGCACGGTTCGAGGACCGATACTCCGATTCCCCGAGCTGACCATCGACCAGAACGCTCACCGGGTAATCAGTGGCGGCGAAGAAGTCCACCTAACCGCCAAGGAATTCGACCTCCTCTGGCTCCTGGCCAACCATCCCGGTCAGGTCTTCACCCGAGATCAGCTGTTAGATAGGATTTGGGGCTACGAGTTCTACGGCAATATCCGTACCGTCGACGTACACATACGGCATCTACGCGAAAAGCTGGAACCCGATCCCGACCATCCCCAATACATCAAGACTGTGTGGGGCGTGGGCTACAAATTTGAGGAGTTCGATCGGGAATGAAGAGTATCCGAACGCAGCTTACCCTCTCATACGTGGGAATGGCCACCCTGGTCATCGTGGTGATGTTCCTCCTTTTCGGCGGCATGGTCCGATCCTATCTACTGGCCGAAGCCAGGTCATCCCTCGTATCCCGGGGCCAGAATATGGCGCGTTTTCTCTCCGGCGACATAATGTCCCGAGGCCCCCGGATGAGACACGACGAGTCGTTCCAGGTGTGGATGCACATGGCGGCGGCCGTCGCCGACGTGGATTTCGTCGTAATATCGACCGATGGAGAAGCCCTGCTATACTCTCTCAGCACGGAGATACTGCAGGATCCGAAGGCCCTCGCCGACGCCAGTCCCGTCGAAGAAGCCCTAAAAAGCGGTGAGGTACTAAGTACCGACTGGGTCGGTGCTTCAGGGGATCCCATGGTCTCAGCCTTCGTGCCAGTCTATTCGCATATGGGCGATAGTCCCCTCGGGGTAATTGCACTATTTCAACCCGTCCATACCGTTACCCAGGCGGTGGACCGGTTGCGCAAAATAGTACTGCAGACCTCGGTACTGGCCCTGATATTTGCGGTAGTCGCCGGTTTCTTTTTGGCCCGCCGCATATCCCGGCCGGCCGAGGAATTGAGCGAGCTCGCCCGGATGCTCGGGCGGGGAGAGTTGCAGCGGCGTTCCGGTGGCCGATACGCCGGGGAATTCGCACAGCTGGCAAACCAGATGGATGTGATGGCCGAACAACTCGAAGAGCTTCTGCGCAGCCGGACGCTGTTCGCCGCGCTGATTTCCCACGAAATTCGCACTCCGATAACGACCGTCCGAGGCTTCACTCAGGCGATGTTGGACGAGGTCATAGAACCCGAAGACCAAAAACCCTATCTCGAAACGATACTGGATGAAACCCGCCGCATAGAAAGGCTCCTGGGGGATTTACTGCAACTGGAAAGGCTGGAGTCGGGACAGCTTCCCCTGGAGCCGGACTGGGTCCCCATTCGCAGGATGCTCGAGGATGCCGCCGCCCGCGTTATGCCCCTCGCCCGCGACAAGAGTGTGGACGTCGAGGTGCAAAACGATGCGGGAGACGTGGAAATCTGGGTGGACGAAGAACGGATCGCCCAGGTGCTCGGCAACCTGTTGGACAACGCCCTGCGGCACACGCCGGACGGAAGTAAGGTAACTTTGGAAGCACGGGATCGCGGAGAACTCGTGGCGATAATGGTCTCGGATCGGGGAGATGGGTTCCCCGTCGAGGATCTCCAGCGGGTCTTCGACCGCTTTTATCGCGCGAGCAGCTCCGGTGGCGGCGTGGGGCTCGGTCTGGCCATATCCCGCGAGATAGTGGAGCGGCACGGAGGTCGCATTACCGCCGGGAATTCTTCGGAGGGCGGCGCCCAGGTGGAATTCACCATCCCCCGGGTCAGGAAGCGTTCCGCTCCCTCCAGCGGGTGACGCCATCCTCGCAAACCGTTTCTACCCGCCCCTCGAGGCTCATACTCGCGAGCAATGAGTGTACGGAGTCCTCGGCGATCTTGCGCTGATCCTCCAGGACTCCGACGTTATCGCCGTAGATCATCTCTACCAGTTCACCCACGGTCTGCGGTTCGACACCGATCTCTTCCACGACGGCACTTTCCACCTCGAGGGCGCGTCGAAGGGTGTTGTTGAGGAATCGGTGGCAGCGGGAACGTCCGCGGGTGGGAACCGCGTGCCCCCAGCCGATGAATTCCGTATCCAAGAGGAGCAATCTCTCCATACTCTCCACCCAATCCCGGAAACTCCCCAGGGGACCCGGGCGTCCGGGACCGAACCAAAGGGGCGCATCTCCGGCGAAAATGGCGCCGAAGCGTGGCAGGTATACCGAAACGTGGCCCGGCGAGTGCCCCGGAGTATGCATCAGCTCCACCTCGAGCCCACCGACTTCGAGAATGTCGCCGTCTTCCACCGTCTCATCGATCCGAACCGGATAGAAACGATCGCGAATGCTGTCATCCATATGTTGGAGATATTCATTCTCGGACCTATTCATCTCCCCGAAGGATTCGCGAAGAGTAGTACCGTAGGTCCGGCGCATGTAGCCTTCATCGAAGACCTTGAGGGGCTGTTCGATGAGAGATGAATCCGCACCGTGGCAGTATATCGGCACTCCCATCTCATCCTTAAACCAGCCCGCGTTGGCCACGTGATCGTAGTGATCGTGAGTCAGCAGAACCCACTCGGGAAAGACTCGCAATCTGTGCAGCGCGAGGCTAACCTTGCGAAACACGTCGATACCCAGGCCAGTGTCGATTATCCCGCAACGCCGACCGTCCCTGGATAGAAATCCAATAAATAATCTGCTCTTTTTCCTTCTACTTCCTAGAATAAAGGATCTATAGTCATTTCCCTACTTATTCAATATCATCATCTCCCACTCCTCGCAATGTTTTGAACTTAAGTGCTCACTCTGATAACTGATTTTACCATTGATTTGCAAATCACTTCTTGCAAATCTAAATAAATATCTTTAACATAGGTTGCTGTTTGAGAAATGAATAAAACCGTAGGGGTGCTGTTATGTCATGGCAGCTGAGATAAGACCCTTAGAACTTGATACGGATAGTTCCGACGAAAGGAAACGGTTTAGGATAAAATTATTATAAAAGGCCGTATCAATTTTGATATGGCCTTTTATATTTTTAAGAGGATATTATGGAAATCATTATTAATGGTAAAAAGGAAGAGACAGAAGCCCGGACTATTAATGATATCGTTGAAAAGCGAAAATTAGATAAAAGCGGACTTGTGATAGAGCATAATGGGAAAATACTTCAGCAGGATAATTGGCCTGAGAGGAAAATACAGAATGGGGATAAGCTGGAATTATTAAGTTTTGTAGGCGGCGGATAAAAAATAATATGGAGAAGCTATGGTAAAAATAAAAGATGTTTTAAGAATTGGTGATAAAGAATTCAGCAATAGGCTATTTACAGGAACTGGCAAATTCTCCTCTCTGGATTTGATTCCAGAAATGCTCAAAGCCAGTCAGTCCGAGAT
>JAWODQ010000133.1:0-22584 GCA_046483165.1 Bacillota bacterium
ACGAAATACTCGGTTCTTCCAGAACAACGTTAAAAGACACGAACTATAAAGAATATGTAAGCGAGGAAACCGCCAAAAAAATCTTTGATGTCTACAACTGGGTTTACAAAACCGGAAAACCCTATAAAACATTTGACTGGAGAGTGAGCAGAAAGGATGGCTTCTAGTTGGCGCGCGGCGGAGACCCCACCTATCGAGGCTGTCCTCGCCGATCGCGTTGGAATCGACGCACTGGATCCCCGCCTCGACGCCGGGCGTTTTGCGCGATTGCTGGGCGAAAGTGACAGCCCCATCAAGTGTCGTCTCCTGGATCAGCGGCTGGTGGCCGGCCTTGGAAACATTTACGTGGACGAGGCCCTCTTCGCCTCAAGAATACATCCGGCGCAACCCGCGAGTCAGCTCGATTGCGATGCGTGGTCGCGGTTACATCGCGCGGTGGGCGAGGTCCTGCGGCAGGCGCTCGGCAACAGGGGCACGACCTTTTCCGACTACCGCGACGCCCGGGGTAGGTCGGGCGATAATGAAGACAGTCTGGCCGTTTACGGTCGCGAAGGTGAGCGCTGTCCCCGCTGCGGAGCGGAACTCGTGCGTACAAAACTAAGGGGACGCGGCACGCATTTTTGTCCCCGCTGTCAACCTTATCGCGAATAGGGAGGTGAGGCGGGCGCCTGATCGCCCGCCGCCCAACATGTTGAGCTTTCAACTGGAATTCGACAGTCGTGAAGAAGCGCTGGAGGCCATCGAGACGCTCCGAAAGGATTTCGATTTCGCCGGAGAAATGTCGTATCGAAAGACGGACGAGGACGCCTGGCGCCTGACGGTCCTCTCGGAGAAGCGCTTCCGCGAATCTACCATCGAGAAGATGCCGGGGCGCCCGGTAGCGGAGTCATGAAGCCCACCCTGGTCGTGGGATTGACCGGGGGCGTCGGTTCCGGTAAATCGACGGTGGCGGCGATCGTTCGGAAACGGGGTCTCCCGGTGGTGGATGCGGATCTCCTGGCCCGAGAGGTCGTCCGTCCGGAAGGAGAGGCGTATGGTCCCGTCTTGGCGGAGTTCGGACGCGGGATCCTAAACCGCGATGGTAGCATCGATCGCGCCCGGCTGGCTTCGCTGGTTTTCGGCGATGCAGAACGCAGGCAAAGGCTGGAGCGCCTGATCCATCCCCACGTCGTGCGCAGGATGGTCGGCGAGATCGAGCGGGCCCGTGAGCGGGATGATCCCGCCATAATACTGGACGTCCCCCTCCTCTTCGAGGCGGGCCTCGAGCAGCTTTGCGACCGCATTTGGGTCGTCTGGGCGAGAGAAGATCAGAGGATGCGTCGGCTGGCGGCCCGGGATGGTATGGAGCCCGACGATGTGCGCCGCCGGATGCGAGCGCAAATGTCGCTGGAGGAGAAGATGACCCGGGCCGACGTCATCATCGATAACTCCGGTTCTTTCGAAGAGACGCGAAGACGGGTCGATCATCTCCTGGACGAGATCCTCGACGAAGAGAGTGAATGTCACTGAAAATGCGCGCCTCGCGTCTGGCTCTTTCGGTTCTGTGCCTGTTATTGATCGTCGCACTATTTGCGGGATTCTTCCGCCTCTATCCCCTGCGATATTTCGAAGAGATTCGCCCGGCGGCGGCGAGGGCCGATTTGGATTTGGCGCTGGTTACGGCTCTGATCCGAGAGGAGAGCCGCTTTCGAGCCGATGCGGTTTCTTCCCAGGGTGCCGTGGGGCTGATGCAGCTGATGCCGACGACGGCTCATTGGGTGGCCGGCGAAATGGGCCTGGAAGAATTCGAAACGGGGGAACTTTTCGAGCCCGGGCTAAACGTAAAGTTGGGTTGTTGGTATCTGGCGCATCTGATAGACATTTTCGCAGGGGAAGAAATTGTGGCGCTGGCGGCGTACAATGGAGGCACGGGTCGAGTATACGGATGGTTGGCCGATGAAACCTGGGACGGATCCGTAGAGAATCTCGAAGATATTCCGACCCGCGAGACCCGAGAATTTGTTCGAAGGGTAATCGCTAGCCGACGCGTATATCGGTTGATGTCGCAAGTTTTGCGATGGGAGTAGATAAGGTGAGCGAGTACGGCGAGAAGCAAAACGATCGAAAAAGGGGGCGGCGAGGCGAATTCGGCGTGTACGAACTGCCGCCCAAACCCGATGAAGAACTCCCTCCACAGGAGGAAGATCCGCAATATGGCTGGTCAGACGTCGTGGCCTTCGTGATAGCCGCCTACCAGGTGATATTCCCAATACTCGGTCTCATGTTCGGAGTATTCCTGGTAATCTGGGCTATTCTGTGGTTGCTCGCGCTTTGACCCGTTGAACGACCCCGGCAGCTGTGTTACAATTCTTTGCGTCGAGCCGAAGTGGTGGAACTGGCAGACACGCGGTGTTCAGGGCGCCGTGGGCAACCGCCCATGTGGGTTCGAATCCCACCTTCGGCACCGGGGTCGCACTACCTCAAGGTAGCGCGACCCTTTTCAGTTTGCGCGATATGCCGGGGGCTGCCTGGGCCTGCGCATCGACGGTATTCAGTGGGGGCACGAAGGTTGTTAGCGTTCCGCGAGTTTCGGTATAATTGGATCGATTGTGCGCGGATGAACTTGAAAGGGGGCGCGCCGTGGCAGAAACTCCCAAAGACACCGGTGGAGAAAAGAGAATTGCCTCCGAGGGTGGGGGCGAGGTTCGCATCTCCAACGATGTTCTCGCGGTAATAGCGGGAATCGCCGCCGGCGAAATTCCCGGGGTTGCCGGTATGACCGGTGGGTTGGTGGACAATATTTCCGAGAAGCTCGGTCGACACGATCTCCGTCGAGGCGTAAAGATTGATGCTCGGGGGAACACCGTGAGCGTCGCGCTCTACATCTCCGTGGAGTACGGTTGTCGTATACCCGATGCCGCCAGGAAGCTTCAGACAAAAATCAAGGAAGCGATCGAGAATATGACGGATCTCGAAGTCACCGCCGTGGACATCCACGTCCAGGAGGTAGTGTTCCCCGAAGATAGGAAGAAAGATGCTTCCGGACACAGGAGAGACGGACGGGATGATTAGTACCCGGCGACAGTCGCCCGAGGTACCCGAGAACCGCGGCGAGGGAGCCGGCGTATCTTTTGGCCTCTCGTCCTTTTTGCGCGGCCTGGTTTTTGGAAGTGCCTGCGCGGCCATTTTGGGGTTTCAGATCGGCCATTACATCGATCGAAGACCGGCGCTGATCTTCGACACCGGTTCGGGCACCGTGCGCGTCTCCCGGGAGGCACTCTCCGCCATACTCACGGCGAAGGCGGAGAGGATTCGGGGCGTAGCCGCCGCACGAGTTCGTTCTCGTGCGCGCCGGGGGCAGACCGTGATCCACCTGTGGTTGCACCTGGATTCCGAGTGTGATGTCGAACGTGCCGTGGGCGACGTGGTGACCGCTTTCTACCGGGCGGTTCGGGATTTCACGGGAAATCATCCGGTTCCGGTAGAGTTGATCGTCGAAGAGATCCGGGAACTTTGAAAGCAGAGGTGTGTCGATGTCCCGCCATCGAGCGAGGATAGCTGTACTGGAAACTTTATATCAGCTGGACTCGCGCCCGGCGGACGCCGTGGATGAGCGGGTGGTCGACGAGATTTGCGACGAGTCCCTGCAGCGCCACGGTGTCAGTACGGACGATTCCTCGGAATTCGGTCGTACCCTCGCGCGCGGCAGCTGGGAAAACCGATCGGAGACGGACCGGATCATATCCGATCTCTCCCGCGGTTGGGCGCTGCATCGGATCGGCAGACTGGAGCGTGCCATAATGAGGATGGCGCTTCAGGAAATGCGTTGCATGGATATACCCCCGAGCGTGGCGATCAACGAGGCCGTGGAACTTACCAAACGATATGTATCCGAGAGGGCCGCATCTTTCGTCAACGGCATTTTGGGCTCGACTATCGTGTCCGAGACGGTTGAGGAGGAGTAACGCGGGGTGCCCGCAAGCCGCACCTCTCGCGATTTCGGAATGGATACAAAGAGACGAGGGGGCCAGATCCAGTGCCAGAATCCAAAGAAGCGACTCAGGATAAATCCGATCTCATCAAAGTACTCCAACAGAGACAAAAGACCGACAGTTACATCTCCGATGAAGCCATCCAGGAAATCGCCGACGGTTTCGACATGGCGCCGGTCGAGGTGGAAGGGGTCGTCAGCTTCTACACGCAGTTTAAGCGGGTGAAGCCCGGGAAGCACCAGATCCTGGTTTGCGACGGTACCGCCTGCCACATCAAGGGATCCACGTTGGTATTGAACTGGGCCCGGGACCATCTGAATATCGATGTGGGTGAAACCGACGAAGAGGGGCTGTTTTCGCTGGAGGCGGTGGCCTGTCTGGGCTGTTGCAGCCTGGCTCCGGTCATTAGCGTCAACGGGAAAGTATACGGTAATCTCACTCGCAACAAGCTTTTGCGCATATTGCGCGATTACCGCAAGCGCGAGGAGGAAGGCGCATGATCCGACGCATAAAGGTGGGAACCGCCAGCTGCGGTATAGCTGCCGGGGCCGACGAAGTTCTGGAATTGATAAAGGAGATGGACCCCGAAGCGCCGGTGGTCGAGGTCGGCTGCATCGGCCATTGTTACGCCGAGCCCCTGGTGGAAATAGAGACCGACGAGGAGACCGTAGTCTTTTCCGGGATCGAGGCCACCGAGGAATCCGTGCGCAGGCTTTTGGATCTCGACGATTCGTTGCGTTTCGACCCGCCCGAGGGACGGACCCGATGGGAGAAACCCTACGTGACCGCTCTGGCCGGGCGGATCGACCCGGTATCGCTCGACGAGTACCGCGAACACGGGGGATATTCGGGTCTGGCCAAGGCCCTGGAGATGGAACCCCCGGAAGTGGTAGAGGAGGTTCGCATCTCCGGGCTTCGCGGACGCGGAGGGGGAGGCTTCCCCACCGGTTTGAAGTGGAGTCTCCTGGCCGATAAAGAAGAGGAACGCAAGGTATTGATCTGCAACGCCGACGAGGGTGACCCCGGGGCGTTCATGGATCGAAGCCTCATGGAATCCTTGCCCCACCAGGTCCTCGAGGGCATGCTGATCGGGGCCTACGCCACCGGCGCCACCGAGGCCTTCATATACTGTCGCGCCGAGTACCCCCTGGCCGTCAGAAACCTCAACACCGCCATCGACCAGATCGAGGAGGCGGGCCTCAATTGCCTCGGCGATCGCGTCCTGAACATCACCATCAAGGAAGGTGCCGGAGCCTTCGTCTGCGGCGAGGAGACCGCCCTGATCCATTCGCTCGAGGGCAAGCGCGGAACTCCCCGTTATCGCCCTCCCTATCCCACCGACGAAGGCTACAAGGGCTATCCGTCCATGATCAACAACGTCGAGACCTTCGGTAACGTACCCCTGATCCTCCGCGAGGGCGGCGAAAGCTACGCCGAGACCGGTACGGAGAACAGCAAGGGTACGAAACTGTTCGCTCTGGCGGGCGATATTCGCTATTCGGGTTTGGCCGAGGTACCCATGGGCGTCACCATCGGCGATGTGATCTACGACATCGGGGGTGCCGAACCGGGAAGCGTCAAGGCCGTCCAGATCGGCGGGCCGAGCGGCGGATGTATCCCCGAGGAATTCTTCGATACTCCCATAGATTACGATTCTTTGAACGAGCTGGGGGCCATAATGGGCTCCGGCGGCCTGATCGCGATAGGCCAGGACCGCTGCATGGTGGAGACGGCGCGATACTTCCTCGATTTCACCACCAAGGAAAGTTGCGGTAAATGTACCTTCTGTCGCGTCGGTACCAAGCGAATGCTCGAGATGCTGCAGCGAGTTACCGGCGGCGAGGGCAGCCCAGAAGACATTGAAGAGCTTAAGACCCTGGGTCGGAAGGTCATCGACGGTTCCCTTTGCGGCCTCGGGCAAACGGCTCCCAACCCGGTGCTGACCACGCTCAAGTATTTTGAGGATGAGTACGAAGCGCACGTGGTCGATCGAACCTGCCCGGCACTGCAATGCGATGCGCTGGTAAACGTTTTGATCGACCGGGATACGTGCATAGAATGCGGGGCATGCATAAAAGTTTGCCCGGTAGACGCCATCTCCGACGATTTCGTCGTGGATGATGATGTATGTACCCGATGCAACAGCTGCATCGAGGTTTGCCCGGTGAACGCCATCGCCAGAGTCCCTAGGGGGGTAGAGTGAATGTCTGATATCAGGATAACGATCGACGGTCGCGAATGTATGGGCCGAGAGGGCCAGACCGTTTTGGAGATCGCCCGGGATAACGGAATCGAGATTCCGACCCTGTGCCACGATGACCGGATCAGTGTGAATACGTCGTGTTTCGTCTGCATCGTGCGCGATGGGGATTCCGGCAAGTGGATGCCCTCCTGTTCCGCCCCGGCGACCGACGGGATGAACATCGAGAGTTCCACCCCCGAGGTACTCGATATGCGCAAGACGGCCCTGGAACTTTTGCTCTCGGAGCACTGCGGCGATTGCGAGGCCCCCTGTACCCTCGGCTGTCCGGCCCACGCGCCGGTAGAGGAGTACGTACGTGCGGGCAAGGAAGGCGATCACCTGCGCGTTTTGGAGCTGATAAAGCCGCGCATCCCGCTTCCCATGAGCATCGGCCGCGTGTGCCCGCGATTCTGTGAGAAGGAATGCCGTCGGAACATCGAGGATGAGCCCGTGGCCATAAACGATTTCAAGCGGCTGGCCGCCGATCTCCACTACGAAGAGTACATGGAAGACCTACCCGCGCTCACCGGGGAGAAGGTGGCCATAGTGGGGGCCGGTCCCGCCGGTCTGTCCGCCGCATACATCCTTCGGCTCGAGGGTATATCTTCTGACATCTTCGACAAAATGCCCGAGCCCGGCGGGATGTTGCGGTACGGTATCCCCGAATACAGGCTTCCCAAGGATATCCTGGACCGCGAAATTGCACATTTCGATCGCATGGGCGGAATCGATATACACAGCGAGCAGGAGCTCGGCGTCGACGTACAGCTGGAAGATCTCCGGCGGGACTACAATGCGGTCATCGTCGCCGTGGGTTCCTGGCGGGCCAGTTCGATGAGGGTCGAGGGAGAAGATTTGGCCCAGGGAGGCATCGACTTCCTGGAGCGGCTCGCCCGCGGCGGATTCCAGATGGAAGATCCCGGAGAAACCGTGGTGGTCGGCGGTGGAAACACCGCGATGGATTGCGTGCGCTCCGCCATCCGACTCACCGAGTCCCCGGTGCACTGTCTCTATCGCCGTACCGAGGCGGAGATGCCCGCCGAACAGATAGAGATCGACGAGGCGCGAGAAGAGGGCGTTGACTTCCAATTCCTGACCCAACCCACGGCCCTGCGGCGCGATGGTGATAAGCTGGTCCTTACCTGCATGCAGATGGAGTTGGGCGAGCCGGACGCGTCGGGGCGTCGTCGTCCCGTGCCGGTGGAGGGCAGTGAGTTCGAGGTGGCGGCCGACACCGTGATAGCGGCCATCGGTCAAAAGACCGTGGCCCCCGCCGACCTCCCCACCAACGACTGGGGAGACGTCGACGTCGACGAGTTCGACTGTCGCGTCGGAGACGGTATCTTCGCTGCCGGAGACTGCGTCACCGGACCCGCCACCGTGGTGGAAGCCATGGCGGGAGCCAGGGTGGCTGCCCTGGCTGCCCTGGCCGAAATACGCGGGGAAGAGTACGAACCCGAGTGTCAGATCAACGTATCGCGGGGACACTGGCAGTCCATGACCCTCGATGATGTGGTGTTCTTGCAGGAAGTATCCGAAAAAGAGCGAGTACCGCTGCGTCACATCGATCTGCAGCGGCGCATGAACAGCTTCGATGAGGTTACGTTTACCTTCACCCCCGAGGAGATAACCCGGGAGGGCGAGCGATGCTTCGAGTGTAGTTGTACCGCCAAGGCGGATTGTGGTCTGCGGGATCTTTCCACCGAGCTGGGAGCGGATCCGGAGCGATACGGCGGAGAGAAACCCGGCCTGGGGTACGATGCGAGCCATCCCGAGATCATCCTGGATCGGGGAAAGTGCGTAAAGTGCGGAATCTGTGTGAAGGTTTGCGACGAAGTCGTCAACGAGCACCTGCTGGGTTTCAAATTCCGCGGTTACGATACGCGGATCGACACGGCCTTCAGCCAGACGCTACCATTGGATTGTAGCGAGTGTGGAGAATGTATCGAGTCCTGTCCGGTGGGAGCTCTGGATTGGAAGAAGAAGGACCGAGAAGCGTAGGCTCAAATGGTTTGAGGGTGGGTGGGACCCTCGGAGCGATCCCGTTTCCATCCCCATTTCGAAGGAGAGGATGATTTCATGTCCGCAACGATAATTGATGGCAAAAAACTGGCCTCCGAACTGCGCGCCGAAATCAAAGAAGAGGTCACGGAACTGAAGGAAAAGCACGACCTCACCCCGGGACTGGCCGTGGTGTTGGTGGGGGAGGATCCCGCATCCAAGGTATACGTGCGCAACAAGCATCGGGCCTGCGAAAAGGCCGGGATCGCCAGCCGCGACGTCCGACTCGAAAAGGACGCTTCCCACGAAGAGGTTATGGATGTCGTCCGCGAGTTGAACGAGGACCCGGACGTACACGGTATCCTGGTACAGCTGCCCCTTCCCGATCAGATCGACGAAGAAGAGGTCCTCAACGCGATCGACCCCGGCAAGGATGTCGACGGATTCCATCCCTTCAACCTGGGACTTCTGTTGTCCGGACAACCTTCCTTCGTGGCCTGCACGCCCAAGGGCGTAATGCATATGATCAAAAGCCTCGGCATCGATTTGACCGGCAAAGAGGCCGTAATCGTCGGCCGCAGCAACATCGTCGGCAAGCCGCAGGCGCTCTTGCTGCTGTACGAAAACTGCACCGTCACGATCTGTCACTCGAGGACGAAGGACCTGGCCGAGCATTGCCGTAACGCCGACGTGCTCGTGGCCGCGGTCGGACGTCCCAACATGATCACCGGCGATATGATCAAGCCGGGTGCGATCGTGATAGATGTCGGGATCAACCGGCTCGACGACGGCTCCCTGACCGGAGACGTCGACTTCGAAGCCGCCAAGGAGACCGCAGAAGCGATAACTCCGGTCCCCGGTGGAGTCGGACCCATGACTATCGCTATGTTGCTGCGCAACACCGTCGACGCCGCGCGGGCTTCCGCGGGCGTATAGGGCTGAAGGGGGTATGCCGGTGGAAAGCACCGGCTCGGAACTGCACATCTGGACGGTGTCGGAGATTACCGGCGCCGTCCGCGAGGCCCTTGAGAGGCCCGAGCTGCAATCGGTGTGGGTCGAGGGAGAGGTCTCGAACCTGCGTCGGCCCGGCTCGGGCCACGTCTATTTCACCTTGAAGGATTCCGACGCGGCGCTTCGGTGTGTGCTGTTCAAAAGTGATGCCAACCGCGTCGCCTTCCAACTGGCCGACGGTATGGACATATTGGCCAGGGGACGGATCGGTGTATACGAGCGGGCTGGTGAATACCAACTCTACGTGCGTGGAGCGGAACCGGCTGGCCTCGGGTCCTTGCATCTGGCGTTGGAACAGCTGCGCCAGAAGTTGGAGGCGGAGGGAGTATTCGATTCCCTCAGGAAACGTCCGCTTCCCCGATATCCCCGCGACATCGGAGTGGTGACCTCCCGAAGTGGCGCCGCCCTGCGAGACATCGTCAGGGTGGCCCGGCGCAGAAACTCCGGGGTCAATCTTCTGCTAGCGCACGCCTCCGTCCAGGGAGAGGCTGCCCCGAGGGAGCTGTTACGCGCTTTGCGGCTGCTGCAGGGGACCGAAGTGGACGCGATCATCATAGGGCGCGGCGGCGGGAGCATCGAGGATCTTTGGGGATTCAACGACGAAGAACTGGTACGCGCCGTGGCGGATTGTCCCATACCGGTGGTGGCGGCCGTCGGCCACGAGACCGACCTCACCCTGGTAGATCTCGCTGCCGATGCGCGCGCCTCGACGCCTTCCTCGGCGGCCGAAATGCTGGTAGCGGACGTAGATTCCCAGGCGAGGGAGTTGAAATCGATCGGAGATCGACTCTCTCGAGCCCTGCAGCGTAGGCTGGAGACGGCGAAGTCGCGCCTTCGGGGAGCACTGTACGCCCGCGTATTCCGCCATCCCGAGGACCTGGTTCGCGAAAGGCAGCAACGCGTCGATCGAGCCTCCGAGGAGATCTTGCGGGGGATATCGCGGCGCACCGAGGAAGCGCGACGTAACATCGAATCCCTGGCCGAGCGGATAAGGGTTCTCGATCCTTCCAGTGCTCTCAAGAGGGGCTTTGCCCTCGCGACGGATCTTCGAGGAAATGTGGTCAAAGCTGGCGATGAATTGGATAGGGGACAAAGGCTCCGATTGCGTTTCGCCCGCGGAGGAGCTGAAGTAGAGGTCGAGGATAGCTGGGGAGAGGATGGAGATACATCGTGACGGCCACGGAGAACTGCGAAAAGCCCTCCTTCGAAGAGGCCCTGGAGCGCCTCGAAGAGATAGCCGCACGTCTGGATGCCGGCGGGATGACTCTGGACGAATCGCTCGAACTGTTCGAGGAAGCCATCCACCTGGTCCGCATCTCCACGGAGATACTCGGTGAAGCCGAGGGCAGGATAGAAGAGTTAATAGAATTGAACGATGAGACCCTGCAGCGGGTCGATTTGGAGCTCGGATCATGACGACCACGCCCTCGGGACTGCCGCCGAGTTTCGGCGAACTGAAACCCCTCGTGGAGGGAGAACTCGCGCGGCGCCTGGATAGTTGCGAGGCTCCCGGAGAGCTGCTGGAGGCGATGGAATACGCCGTTTTGGGCGGGGGAAAGCGGTTGCGTCCCGTCATGACTCTCCTCTCATCTCGCCTGTGCTGCGGCCGGGTGGAACCCGCGCTGCGCGCGGCGGCGGCCCTGGAGATGATTCACGCGTATTCTCTGATCCACGACGATTTGCCGTGCATGGACGACGATGACATGCGCCGCGGCAAACCCACGACTCACCGCGTCTTCGGAGAAGCCCTCGCCGTCCTCGCGGGTGACGCCCTGCAGGCGCTCGCCTTCGAGTCCGTAACCGATAGCCCCGTGGACTCCGCCGACGTAGTACGGATGACCGCCGCTTTGGCGAAAGCCGCGGGAGCGGCAGGAATGGTGGGAGGTCAGACCCTGGATATTCGCGGTGACGCCGTCGACGCGGATGATTTGGCCGCGATCGATTCGAAGAAGACCGGGGCACTATTTGAGGCGGCGATGATTATGGGCGGCATCGCCGGGGGAGCTTCGGACCGGGAGCTGGCGGGCCTTCGCGACTACGCCGAGTCCTTCGGCCTAGTCTTCCAAATTGCCGACGATCTCTTGGACCTGACGGGAGATCCCGAAAAGACCGGGAGGTATAGGGGATCGGACAGCGACGCGGGACGTAAGACATACCCCAACCTGCTGGGCATCGAATCATCGCGGAGCCGGATGCAAAGCGCACTCGAAAGGGGGCTTTCGGCCCTGAAGTCCTTCGGCGATTCGGCGCAGGACCTCGAGGCTTTGCTGGTATTTGCGGCCAGTCGCGAGGGATGATCGAAACGACGAGAGGTTGGAATACCGGAAAAGTGTTTCGGGAAGCGGAGTAATACTGGACAGTTCGCCCGGCTTTTGCTACTATATGTGCGCGGGACGAGGCCGCCGGCCCCGCCCCGCGTTTCTTAGTAGTGCGCCTCGAGTTATTCTCGCGAAGACTCTGAGGCGGGGAGCAGTATCCTAGTCGGGCTCGTGGCGTCTGAAAACGGGCCTAAAAACCCGTCGAAGGCACATCTATGAAGCCTGTGGTGCCGGCTGCTGACGCCCAGTTAGGAGTCGGTGCTGGAGGAAAGTGAAGTGGGGGGTTCCACAACGGCATGTGGGTCACATCCCTACTTTACGCGGAGGCCCAAACACGTGGTGCGGGGACGAACGAGTCCCGGCTACGGTTTGGCGTTACACCTGTATGCGGGATGACTGTGTACAGCGTAGCCCGTCCTGAGTGGATGGGGGTGAGGTGGGGTCTGTCCGGATCACCAAGGCCTTGGGTATTCGGGCTCTGTCCACCGAAACCCCGTCTGCAAAAAGGACTAGGACGCCGTTGAACTGTCGAGGAAAACTCCTAGGCTGTTCGGGAACACCCGAGACACACCGGGGATTGAAGTGTGCGCTAAGTGGTAATCCAGCTTCGGTTTCGGTGACGAACCGAGAGGGGGCTTTAAGGGAAACCGCTGGCCGGCGACGGTCAGTGTCCCCTCGGGAAATCCTGCTGGACCTAATGCCACAGCATTTACCCGGTGAGTCTCCCCGCCCAGTTAGGTTTGTGGGGATCGTATCTCGTCGTTTTACTCAAATGGAGGGGATTCTTTGTCCCGGCGTTTCAGCAATAGACACTCGAGGCCCCTGCGCCAGGGTGTCTATTTTGGTATCCTGGCCCTAATCCTAACTCTCATCCTCAACACTCCGTCCCGGGAAATAACCGAGAGACTCGATCTTATGGGAGCCCTCGCCGTACTCGTTTTTATCATCGGGATCGGCGTCGCCTTCGACATGCTGGGTGTGGCGGCCGCAGCCGCCAATGAGGCCCCTTTCAACGCCATGGCGGCCCGCCGGATAACCGGGGCGATTCAGGCTCAAAGGCTGGTGCGCAACGCCGAGCGCGTCTCCACCATCTGCGCCGACGTGGTGGGAGATACCGCGGGTACCGTGGCCGGCGCGGCGGGAGCGGCGATAGTGCTGAGACTGGTGCTATTCGACCCCATTTTGGCCGAGCACTCCACCGCCGTTCACACCGGCGTTTTGTCCCTGATCGCCGGCCTTACCGTCGGGGGCAAAGCGGCGTGCAAGTGCATGGCCATCAACCGATGGACGAATATACTTCTCTTTGCGGGTAAGGTAATGTGGTGGGTAGAGACATACTTGCACATTTCTATACTCGATAAAGACAATTCCCGGGGGAGGCGTTAAGAGTGACTGATTCCGGGACCATACTATCCAAAATCTCGAGTCCCGAAGACCTGAAGAATCTGAGGTTCGAAGAATTGAAAGAACTTGCGGAGGAGATCCGCGGTTACCTCGTACAAAGCGTCTCCGAAACCGGGGGACACCTGGCGCCGAACCTGGGAGTGGTCGAACTCACCCTGGCACTGCACCGGGTGCTCGACAGCCCCAAGGACAGAATTGTGTGGGATGTGGGCCACCAGAGCTACACCCACAAGATCATCTGCGGCCGACTGGGAGACTTTTGTACCCTCCGCCAGGCTGGTGGGATAAGCGGGTTTCCCAAGCTCTCCGAAAGCCCCCACGATGTCTTCGAAACCGGCCATTCCAGCACCTCCATCGCGGCGGCGCTCGGTATGGCGGTGGCCAGAGACATTCGGGGAGACGACGGAGAAGTGGTTGCCGTGATCGGCGACGGGGCGTTGACGGCCGGCCTGGCGTACGAGGGACTGAATAACGCCGGGGCGCTCGGGACCAAACTGATCGTCATACTGAACGACAACAGTATGTCCATATCCCCCAACGTCGGTGCCATGTCTGGTTACCTGGCCCGCCTTCGCTCCGATCCCACCTATAATCGGTTGAAAGAAGATGTCAACAATCTGGTGGATCGGCTTCCGAATCTGGGCAAATCCGTCGCCGGAAGTGTGCGGAGGGTCAAGGGCAGCCTCAAGTACCTGCTTTTGCCCGGAATGATTTTCGAAGAGCTGGGATTCACCTATCTCGGCCCGGTCGACGGTCACGATCTCGCCGCCACCATGGAGATACTGAAGAGGGCGCGTCGGATACCGGGACCGGTCCTGGTTCATGCCAAGACGATCAAGGGTAAGGGTTACGCGCCGGCGGAAGAGAGGCCGGACAAGTTTCACGGCGTCGGGTCCTTCGACCCGAGGACCGGAAACGGCAGGAAGTCCAGTTCCAGCCCCTCTTACACGGATGTCTTTTCCGAGGCCCTGGTTCGGCTCGCCGAAGAGGACGAGCGAATAGTCGCCATCACGGCGGCGATGCCGGACGGTACCGGCACCGACGCCATGGCCGAGAGATTTCCGGAGCGATTCTTCGATTTCGGCATAGCTGAACCGGGCGCGATTACTTTTGCGGCGGGCCTCGCGACCAAGGGGATGCGCCCGATCGTCGCGATCTATTCCACGTTTCTGCAAAGAGGTTACGACGGCGTAGTACACGACGTGGCCAACCAGAATCTGCCCGTGATCTTCGCCGTAGATCGGGCGGGAATAGTGGGGGCCGACGGCGACACCCACCAGGGCGCCTTCGACATCGCCTTCCTACGCCACGTGCCTCGGATGGTGCTCGCGGCCCCGCGAGACGAAGCGGAAATGGGCGATCTCCTGTACTCCGCGGTGAAATGGAACTGTCCCGCCGCCGTCCGTTATCCGCGTGGCAGCGGGCCCGGTGTCGGGTTCGAGGGGGATTTCACCTTCATCGAACCTGGTCGCGGAGAATCGTTGCGCCAGGGAAGCGCCGCGGCCATACTGGCTTTCGGGCACCCGGTGACCGCCGCCTGCGAGGCGGCCGAGGTCATGGCGAAAGAGGGTGTGGAGATCGGGGTGGCCAACGCGCGCTTCGCGAAACCGCTGGATAAGGATCTGATTCTCGATTTGGCGCGCGAGGTTCCCCTCCTACTCACCGTCGAGGAGGGCTGCAGGGCCGGGGGTTTCGGGAGTGCAGTTTTGGAACTTCTGCACCGCGAATTGCCGGCTTCGGCAATCCCGGAGGTGGTCGTGCTGGGTTTCCCGGACCGATTCATTCCCCACGGCGATCAGGAAGCGCAGCGGGCCGAGCTCGGACTGGACTGCGCGGGAATATTGGAAGTGCTGAGGGATCACCTGGCCGACCAGAGTTCACACACGGCCGACTGAGGAGAGAACGCTATTGCCCGAGAAACGTCGCCTCGATGTGACCCTGGTAGATCGGGGCCTTTTCGACACCAGGAGTGCCGCGCGAGGTGCCATCATTCGCGGCGATGTCCTGGTGGAGGGAAGACCCGAGATGAGACCGGGAAGGCGCGTGGATCCCGGCGTCGCCCTGGAAGTTACTGCACCGGCCCCGGTGGGACGCGGGGCTTTGAAATTGCAGCGCGCCCTGGAGGATCTGAATCTCGACCTTTGTGACAGTACGGTCCTCGACGTGGGCGCCTCGACGGGCGGGTTTACGGAAACGCTTTTGCATGCGGGGGTGGAACGCGTCATAGCGGTGGATGTCGGACGCGGCCAACTTCACCCCGATCTCGAGGGTGATCCGCGGGTGGTGAACCTGGAGGCGACGGATATCCGTCGCCTCGATTTGGATCGCCTGGGATTTGAGGTAGATGCCGCCACCGTCGACGTGTCGTTCATATCTTTGGAGAAAGTGCTGCCGAGCGTCGCCTCCCTGTTACGCGAAGGTGGACCCGTAATTGCCCTCATAAAGCCACAATTCGAGGCCGGTCCCGCCGATGTGGGCGGGGGCGGAATAGTGAGAAAGCCCGAGATTCACCGTCGCGTCATCGAAGAACTTTTGCGCGTCGTGGCGGATATTGGGTTCGTCCCCGAAGCCGTCCTGGCCTCTCCTGTGCTGGATCCGGATGCGAATTTGGAGTTCTTTCTACTGGCCTGGAACCGATGCCGCCCCGGGGATCGAGAGGCCTTGAAACCTTCGGAGTTTTCCTCGATAGCGGAGCGCGTCGTACGGGGGGCGCGCGAGGAGAGGCAGGGGTGGAGGCGCAGATGGGAGAAATCCTCTCGTGACCGATAAGAATGACGGCGCACGTTTCGGGCGCGGATAAATTGGAGGAGGGGTAAGATGCATCCATTGCTGAAGAAATCCCGCGACAAGAGAGACGAAATGGTGGAATTGCTCGAGACCCTGGTCAACATGGATTCTCCCAGCACCGACGCGGAGAGGAGCAACGAAATCAGTCACTTCGTCGGGGAACTGTGCCGCGATATGGGAGCCGAGGTCGAGTACTATTCCCGCGAAGGCGTGGGTGACCACGTCAGGGCTAGCTGGTTTCCCGAGGGAACGGACTCTCTCGACGGCGGATTGTTGATGCTTTGCCATTTGGATACCGTGTGGCCCGTAGGAGAGACCGACAAACGACCCTTCAAGGTTGACGGGGATGTCGCGACGGGCCCGGCCGTCTTCGACATGAAGACCGGAGCCGTGCAATCGATATTCGCCGTTCGGATGATGCTCGAAAGCGATGCCATGCCGGATCGTCCGGTGAGTATCCTGTGCAACACCGACGAGGAGACGGGTAGCGTCACCTCGCGGCCCATAATTGAAGATTTGGCCGGCCGTTCCTCCTACGTCCTTGTCCTGGAGCCATCGGTGCCTCCGGGGGCTTTGAAGACCTTCCGCAAGGGAGTCGGCCGCTTCGATATAACCGCGCGCGGTCGGGCGGCCCATTCCGGAGCGGACCACGCGGCGGGCATCAGTGCCATCGAGGAGATGGCCCGCCAGATACTGGAGTTGCACTCGCTGACCGATTACGAAACGGGTACGACGGTGAACGTCGGGGTAGTCGAAGGTGGCAGCAGGTCCAACGTCGTGGCCGAAAGATGTACCGCCATGGTGGATCTGCGCGTGAGCAGCATGGATGAAGCCGACGCAGTGGTCCCAAAGATTAAGGGGCTGCAGCCGCAGATCGAAGGTGCCACCCTGGAGGTAACCGGTGGGCTCAACAGGCCCCCGATGGAACGAACGGAAGAGATCGTCGCCGCTTTCGAAAAGGCGAAGGCCCTGGGAGAGGAACTCGGTCTCGAGATAGATGAAGCGGGGACCGGTGGCGGAAGCGATGGAAACTTCACCGCCGCTTTGGGCGTCCCCACCCTCGACGGGCTGGGTGCCGTTGGAGCCGGCGGTCATGCCGTCGATGAGTGGGCCTCCATTCAGGGCATGATCGAGCGCACCGCACTGCTGGTGAGATTGCTTCAGGAACTCTGAATCGATTCTTTTGAATGGGGGCGAGATCATGCATCTGGGCGTGATAACTAACAGGGCCAGAGATGAAGGTTTGGGCGTGGCTCGCCCCCTGATTGGATGGTTGCGGGAACGAGGGATTCGCGTTACTTTGGATCCGGATTTGGCCCGCGATCTTGAAGAGGAAACTACGGATTTGGCCGAGTGGACCGAGATGGGGATGGATTTCATAATCGTCCTCGGTGGCGACGGAACCCTGCTTCAGACCGCCCGGCGCACCCATCACCTGGATCTGCCCCTTTTGGGTATTAATCTGGGAAGATTGGGCTTTTTGACGGAGATCGAATTGGGGGAACTCTACGAGGACCTGCCCGATTTTCTGGAGGGTAACTACGAAGAAGATCACCGGCACCTGATAAAGGCTACCATCTTTCGCGATGAGGACTGCGTCGAGGAGTTTCTGGCGCTGAACGATGTGGTGATCGGAAAGGGCAGTTTCTCCCGCATGGTCGATATCAGGGCCTGGGTGGACGGGGCGCTCATGGGCAGATATCGCGCCGACGGAATCATCCTCAGCACGGCGACCGGTTCCACGGCCTATTCTCTGTCCGCCGGAGGACCGATCGTCCATCCCAGGCTTAAGGTGCTGGTAGTGACCCCGGTCTGTCCGCATTCCTTCTACGCTCGTCCGGTGGTGTTGAGCGAAAACCAGGTGGTCAAGATTCGAGGCGATTATCGCCACCACGACGGACATCCTCTCCTCACCGTGGACGGTCGACGCGGGAGAAGCCTGGTTGAGGGTGATACCGTGGACGCGCGCCTCAGCGACAGGACCATCACCCTGTTGCGGCATCAGGGGTGGAACTTCTACGAGGTATTACAGCGCAAGTTTTCCAACATGGAAGGTATCGCCGACTGGTAGGAGGTTTCGGTGCTCGGTCATCTACAGGTCAAGGATTTTGCCCTCATAGAGGAAATCGAGGTGGAACCCGGGCCGGGTCTCAACGTTATCACCGGTGAGACTGGTGCGGGCAAATCGCTTTTCGTCGATGCGATTCAGGTTGCCCTGGGCGCGCGGGCCTCGACGGATCTGATCCGCACCGGTTCCGAATCGGCGGCGGTGTGGGCTCTATTCGAGTTGCCGAAGGACTCGAGCATAGAAGTACTCCTGGAGGAGCTGGGAATCGAGGCTCCCGACGGCACAATCCTGGTGGAGCGGGAAATACGGCGGGAACGGGCCAACAGGGCCAGGATCAACGGCAGACTCGCCAGCGTGTCGGCCATCAGCGACTTTTCCGCCGCCATGGTGGAACTGCACGGGCAGCACGAACAGCGAGGTCTCCTCGACCCTTCGCGGCAGCGCGAGATTCTCGACGCTACCGGAGGGGAAGAGTTGCTCGCGGCTCGTTCGGAACTTCGAGATCTGGTGCGCAATCTGCGGGATATCGAGCGGCAGCAATCGGAAATCCTGGGTGACGAGCGAGAGCGCGCGCGCCGTTTGGACCTGCTCCGCTATCAGCTGGCCGAAATCGAGGCGGCGGAATTGAGTGTGGGCGAAGAGGAAGAACTGCTCGAGCGAAGGAATCGCATGGCCAATCTGGAGACCCTGCGATCGAGCGGAGCGAACGCCCTGGGGCGCCTCTCCGAGGGAAGTCCGGAGCGACTCCCAATTCTCGAGGAACTCGGGGAGATCGACGATGAGCTGGGGCGAGCCGTCGCTCTGGATTCCTCGGTGGAGTCCATCCATCGGGGCGTACAATCGGGTCTTTTGGAACTGGAGGAGGCCGCGAGATCCCTGCGACGATACCTGGAGGATTTGGCCTTCGACGAAGAGGATCAGCGGCGGGTGGAGCAACGCCTTCAGTTCATGGCAGATTTGAAGCGCAAATACGGGGCGAGTGTGGCCGAGGTGCTGGAATACGCGGAGAAAGTACGGCGGGAGATCGATGAAATCGAGTCTTCCGAAGCCGAGGCCGAGCGATTGCGCGAACTACGTTTAGAGGTTGAAGAATCCCTCGGCGCGGTCGCCGAGGATCTTGGCCGCTTGAGATCGGAAGCAGCTCTCTGCCTCGAGGAGATGGTCGAAGGAGAACTCGCCGATCTTCACATGGGTGGTACGAGATTTGAAGTTCGACTTACGCGAAGGGAAGATCCCGAAGGGATAGCGGTGGAGGGAAAGCCGACCCGCGTCGGATTCGATGGTGCCGAAGAGGTCGAGTTCCTGATAGCTCCCAATCCCGGAGAACCTCCGCGACCCCTGAGAAGAATAGCCTCCGGTGGAGAACTGGCGCGGATTTCACTGGCGCTCGAGTCGGCGGCCGCCGGCGTCGAAGCACCGCCGACTCTCATATTCGATGAAATCGATGCCGGAGTGGGAGGACGGGCCGGAACCGCGGTGGCGAAGAAGCTGGCCGGTCTCGCCGCAAAACACCAGGTCCTCTGCGTGACGCACTTACCGCAAATAGCCGCCCTGGCCGACGCTCATTTCTATCTTACGAAGGAAGTTCGGGGGAATCGGACAGTGAGCTCGCTGAAGCGCCTGGAGAGTGATGAACGGATAGAAGAGGTAGCCCGCATGCTGGCGGGAGACATCGATCGGGAAGCCGCCCTCGAGCACGCTCGGAGCATGGTTGCAACCAACCACCGCTGATTTCCAATCCCGGGCCTTTCATCGCCGAAATCCCTCCACATTCCCAACAACTTTCATAATGGCCTTGACCCGAGAGCGCGAGTTGTCCTATCATCTCACGAGATACCCTGGGGGGTATATTTTCGTGGTTCGGAGGTGGCGTTTTGCGTTATCTGAAGGTGGAGAGAACACACACGTCGCTGCGAAGATATGGATGGATCTTTGCTTTTGTAGTGGCTTTTGGTGGAATGTGGTTGCCGAAATTGGGCCTGGTGCTCGTGCCCATAATGGCGACTCTGGCAGTGATGGGATTCATGCGGGGAAAATACTGGTGCGGAAACTTCTGTCCCCACGGTAGCCTTTTCGACGGGCCGTTGCTTCCGGTTAGTCGTGCGAAAAGGATATCGGGGGCGCTGCGTTCTCGGCTCGTGATTTATGGAGCTTTCGGGGTGTTCATGGCGGGATTGGCCTCGAGACTTGGGCCGGTAATCGCAATGTGGGGGACGACGGGTTTTTGGGACCGATTGGGCTACGTGTTCGTTTTCAACTACTTCGTCGTAACCGTGGTGGGATCGCTTCTCGCTCTGACGGTGAACTCCCGGGCATGGTGTTCAATATGCCCCATGGGCACATTCCAGGAACTCACTTACCGGGTGGGTAGTTACTTCGGGGCCAACGAGGCTACCGACGTGAAAGTTCGGGCACAAAACCCCGTGGAATGTCGTGAATGCGGTCTTTGCGCGAGGGTTTGCCCCATGCAGCTATCTCCCTATACCGATTGGGATGAAGAGGGTTGGTTCGATGATGAAAGGTGCATACGGTGTGGCTTATGTTCGCGCCACTGCCCGATCGACATCATCGATTTGAATGTCCCGGCCGATGATCTGGAATCTCGGGATCGTGAGCAACTCCGACCCACTGCCTGAAGGGAGGATGTCGGTGACTGAAAAGAGAGCGTTGATCAACAGATTATCTCGCCTCGAGGGCCAAATCCGGGGCGTGAAGAAGATGATCGAAGAGGAGCGAGAGTGCGAGGAGATAGTCTCGCAGCTCAGTGCAATTCACTCTGCTTTGGAGTCGGTAACGAAGAGAGTGCTGGTAAGTCATCTATCCGATTGCCTCACCGAGTCCACGCCGGGAACCGAACAGCGGACCATGGAGAGAATTGCCGGCCTCATAATGAAAACTCGGTTGTAGTCTGGACGCGCACTGGGGTCTGCGGGTTGAGTTATCTCGGTGAGGAGATCGTTGCAATAGGAGAACTCTGAATATTGCGAATTCATTTGATACGTGAGCGTTGACCCCGTCCTCCATACCTGTGCTATAATCCTAGTTGTCGATCAAGAAGATGCGGAAGTGCTGGAATTGGCAGACAGGCATGGTTGAGGGCCATGTGACCTACGGGTCGTGCGGGTTCAAGTCCCGCCTTCCGCACAGGAATATGATTTAGCGAAGCCATGAGCCGCATAGGTTCGTGGCTTTTCTGCGTTGTGAGGGGCTAAAAATTTGTCACGGATTTGTCACGCGTGCTCGCGGCGATCTGGCAGGACCTGCCGGCTGAAAGAGTGCGTCGTTGGTCGTCGAGATGCAGGGATTTGGTAATCAGATCAGAAACATTGGGATATTAGCCAATTCCGAAGATTGATGTCGTGACGGGCCAGCAGAGGAATTCTACTCATAGGCATTATGTGTTTTCCCATAGTCGGCCCAGAACAGATGTTGCCTACACCATTTCCGGATCGGGACTGCAATCTAGATGCTGGGCGTGTTACATTAGCGCTCTAGAGAATTTGGACGCAATTCGGAGTCCAGTAAAGTGTCTCGAGAGGTGTGTTGTCTGTGCCCATAAACCAGAGCATGTGGAAGATCGATGACGAGGTTAGGCCTCTGCGAACGGCCAACCTGGTATCGGAAAACGAATTGGAGGAGATACTCCAGCACCATATCGATATGTTGAACGAGAAGTGGCTCGTCATAGGCAGGCAGGTTCTAACCGCTTCCAATGGATATATCGACCTGCTTGCGGTGGATGGTAACGGGTCAGTTATCATCATTGAGATCAAGAAGGCACGAACTCCGCGTGAGGTGATCGCCCAGGCCTTGGATTATGCGTCGTGGGTCAGATATTTGAAGCCGGAGGATATAGCGGAGATTCACCGAAGGTTCTCTGCAGCCTTTCAAAAGAATGACGATAGGAGTTTCGACGAAGCATTCTTCGATAAATTCGGTGTGCTCCCCGACGAGGATAACCTAAATGCCTCCCACCAGATCGTAATAGTAGCGTCTTCCCTCGACGCGAGTACCGAGAGGATTGTGACTTACCTTTCCGATGCTCGGGTTTCCGTCAATGTCGCCTTTTTTACGGTTTTCGCTGACGGGGATAGAAGATATCTGAGTAGAGCATGGTTCTTGGATCCGATGCTTGTAGAGGACGCGGCGACGTCCGGACGGGGGAACGAACCCTGGAACGGCGAGTACTATGTCTCCTTCGGTGATGTTGATAGTCGGGACTGGGAGGATGCAAGAACTTACGGTTTCATATCCGCAGGTGGAGGACTCTGGTACTCGAGGACACTGAGCTTACTGGACATTGGGGATAGAGTTTGGGTGAACATCCCTCAAACTGGATATGTTGGCGTTGGTAGGGTGTCTGACCGCGCCCGGAAGGCTGATGAAGTTCTGTTTGAGGTAGATGGTGAGAAGAGGACAATATACGAGATTTCGGAGAACGCAGGCTATCACGAGCAATACATGGATGATGAGGAAAATGCTGAATATGTTGTTCGAGTGGATTGGGTCAAAGCGGTGGAGAAGGACGAAGCCATACGAGAAGTGGGATTCTTCGGCAACCAGAACACCGTATGTCGGCCAACGACGCCAAACTGGAGGATCTCCCTAGTGGGACCGGCCGATTGGCCCAGTATCTCCTAGAGTAACTCCACGGCCTCACCGCTTTTGGTCCATACCCGGCGTCAGGTGTGCCGAAAGATCCTGGATGATACTCCCCAGATTGGCAAAGTATTGGAGCACCAGATTCTACGAACGTGGACAACCGCACCCCCCACCTTCCAA